>JBGSOQ010000210.1:0-21993 GCA_041739035.1 Ignavibacteriaceae bacterium
GCTTCCCAATCCGGTTCCAAGAGTTATGACGATAAAATGTTTCATCCCTTTGGCAGCTCCGAATAACATTTCTCCTATTGCAGATGCATTTGCATCATTTGTAATTGCAGCAGGAACATCAAAATATTGCCTGACTAACTCAACAATATTAACGGTTCCCCAGCGTAAGTTAGGCGGATTTTCAACTGTACCGCGATAATAATTAGCGTTGGGCGCTCCAATTCCGACTCCTTTAAGAATCGAGTTGGAAGAGATTGTATTGAAAAGCTTATCGATCTCAGGTTTTAATCTTGCAAAAAGATCAGCAGCACTGTTATTGCTATTTGTAGCAATTGAGGATTCAGCAATGCATTTGCCATTAATATCAACAAACCCAAAAGCAGTGTTCGTGCCTCCAACATCAATTCCAAGTGTTACTTCGGTTTTCATTTATGCTTACACCTTAGCTGCTCTTGAGAAATCTGGAATGTGTCCTTTTATACCATAATATGCTATGTATAAATAACATAAAACCGGTAAGAAGAAAGCATGATGTATTCCGATGTTATCAGCAAACATTCCTTGAATAACTGGAATAATTGCTCCGCCGACAATTGCTGTGCATAGAATTCCAGAACCTTGCCCGGTATGTTTACCTAATCCGTCGATTGCGAGAGTAAAAATTGTCGGAAACATTATTGAGTTAAATAAACCAACTGCTAAAATACTCCACATTGCAAATGGTCCATTTGTAAGCATTGAAGTAATTACCAATGCTGCGGCACAGAAAGCAAGGATTGCTAATGTTCTTCCCGGTTTTTGTTTTCCTAAATTAAATGCAATAAAGTTCAATCCAACCAATAGAAGGAAAGTTAATGTTTTGCCGAAACTCGATAAAGAAAAAGTCGCAAAATTTTGATATTCTTTAGAAACATATAAAGCAAGAAGTAAAGCCAGAACAAATACAAGTGCGGCATAGATATTCTTTTTCTTTACATTAGTCATTTCCGAAAGAGTAATTGATCCAAAAAACCTCCCGATCATTGCGCCTCCCCAGTAAAGCGAAACATAAGTTCCAGCCTCTGCTTCCGGCATATTCAATAATTCTTTGAAATAATTAACTAAAAAACTTCCGATAGAAACTTCACCGCCTACATAAACAAATATCGCTACAGCACCTAACACCAAATGTTTATAACCCCAAGCGTTTTTATGATGATGATCAAAACTTTTACCTTCACCGGAACTTGAGGATTGATCAGATGCTTCTATCTTTGGTAATTTAAATAGAGCAATGATTACTGCAACTAGCACAAGCATGCCTGTTAAAATTAAATATGGTGTTTGAACAGAACTTGCCTCCGTTAATTTGTAGGCTTCAACATCTGTCATAGTCATTTTAGCTAATTCGTCTGCACCTTTCACAGCTACTGAAAGAATTAAAATGGAACCGAATATTGGTGCAATAGTAGTTCCAAGCGAATTAAAAGCTTGAGATAAATTTAACCTGCTGGGGGCTGTTTCAGGTTTTCCCAGGATAGCGACATATGGATTTGCTGCCACCTGAAGTAAAGTGATTCCTGAAGCTAAGACAAATAAGGCAAATAAAAAAATTCCGTATGATCTGTATCCGGCTGCCGGATAAAAAAGCGCAGTTCCCACTGCGGCTGTCAGCAGCCCAATTATTATTCCGGTTTTATAACCTATCTTCTCAACAAGTATACCTGAAGGGAGAGAGACAATAGCGTAAGCAGTAAAAAAAGTGAATTGAACAAGCATTACTTGAGTGTAGTTAAGATCGAAAACTGCTTTTAAATGAGGGATAAGAATATCATTTAAGCACGTGATAAAACCCCACATAAAAAACAGTGAAGTTAAAACAACAAGCGCTGGACCATAATTGTTATTGTTATTTGAAACAGCTACCGAATTTGAAGAAGGTGAAGAAACAGCCATCAGATACTCCACATTTTGTAATTAAAAATAATTTTTTTTAAAATATATTTATTGATTTCGAAAAGATAAGATGAATCATCATGCCCGAAAGAGTAAGGTATTATTTAATAAAATTTAAATGATGAAACAAAGTTATAAATATTTTATTATTTTACTAAAAACTACTTGTGAAATATAAATATGTGTAAGATAGATTCACAGATATCAGTATTTAAAATTAGTTCAGCTACTTACCAAATTCATAGCTTAAATATTCAAGCTTTGTAATGAGAAAAAATCCATTTTTCATTACCTAATTTGTCTGTTTATTGAATAATTAATATTAACAAAAATATTAAGTCTTAAATTATATGAATGAATTTATAAAACGAAGGGAATTCCTGAGATTAATGGCGTTATCAAGCGCATCATTTATCTTACCGTCTCCTCTACAGAATCAATCCATACTTTTTGATGATAGTTTATCAACTATATCTAATGATTTTTTTACTTTAGGCTTCATTGGCTCAACAGGAAGATTCTGGATTTCTCAAAAAAGTGGAAATTTTTCTATTATTAATGCGACAGTTCGAGTCAATACGCCTTCAGGCAAAAGGGCACTCTCCGAAACCTCTTATAAGCACTCTGCAGATACTCAAAATATTCAAGATAAACTTGGTGCAGGTCAAAGATTAATTATTTTTAGCAGAGACGAAAAACGTGAGTTGGATTTTGAAATACATTTTTCTCTTTATAACAATTTAGAGATTGTAATAGTTGAAGCAATCAGCAAAAATGTATCAACAAGAAATTTAAATATTCGCAGTCTTGAACCAGTCTGTGCAATAACCGAGATTGGATCTTCATTAAGCTGGAATAATCCTTCAAAAGTCTTGACTAATGGAGCGATGTATTACGACGCCGGGCAGATTCATAATCTTGGAGAACCTTTTCTTGAACCAGATCCTTATGGTCCAACTAAAGGCGGTAAACTAAATCCCGATTTCATTTTTCCTTCTGAAAATAAAATCAGAAGTTGGTGGAATATTGGCTTTTTTAAGGGTTACGAAGATGAAGGTCTGGTCTGTGGTTTTGTTGATAACAATCAAGGTTTAGGACAGATCATAGCTTCTAAAAACGGTGCAAATAATATTTCGCTTTATTCGGAATCTGTATTTTCTCCAGGTTTTGAACTTAAACCGGGAGATACAATTAAATCCAATCGGTTCATGATATGCATATCGAAAAATCCCTACTCATCATTAGAAACGTATTCAAAAGTTATGGGAATTCTGAATTCCGGCAGAGTTAACTCAATAATAAATGGCTGGTGTTCGTGGTTTTATACCTTTGATAATGTAACTGAGGAGGAGGTTATACGCAATGCAGAGTTCATCTCCCGCAATCTTAAAAAGTACGGTTTAGATTATGTTCAGATTGATGAAGGTTATCAGCGTTATCATGGCGATTGGGAAGGAAATGAGAAATTTCCTCATGGAATGAAATGGCTGGCTGATAAGATTAAATCATACGGATTAAAACCTGGATTATGGATTGCTCCTTATGTTGTTTCCGAACTAACTGAAATCTTTCAGAAAAATCCGGAATGGTTTTTAAAGGATTCAGATGGTCAACTTTTAAGAGTAGGACCCTGGCCAAGCATAGATTCCGATTGGGCAAAAAATGAAAATCCTAAAAGATACGGTCTCGATGTCACTCATCCTGAAGCTGCTGGATGGCTATATAAACTTTTCGACACAGCTGCCAATAACTGGGGCTATGAAATGTTCAAAATTGACTTTGTAGCATGGTCACTTTTATCGGCTCATCATTTTTTTGATCGCTCAGTCACCCCCGCACAAGCATATCGAAAAGGGATGGAGATAATAAGAAGAGCAATCGGAAATGAAAAACATATCAATGATTGTGGACCGGGTCCGGTATCGGTTGGATTAATTGACAGCATGAGAATTGAAATTGATCAAAACTACGGATATTCTAATGCAGCTTGGAGGCAATATTTTTTGGAATCTTCAAGCAGTGCTCCCGCCGCAGCTAAGCGTTATTATTTTCATAAAAAAACTTGGATTAATGATGCTGACCATATTTGTATTAACCTTTTGTCAACATCACAGTCGGAGGCAGCGGCGACTTTAATTGCTTTAAGCGGGGGAAATATTATTTCCGGTGATCGGCTTACAGATCTCGATACAATTCGTATAGAAATACTAAAGAAAATTCTCCCATCTTTTGGCGAGGCAGCTTTACCAGTTGATTTATTAGACACTGATCGGCATTCAATATTTGCAGTCAAAATAAAGAAACCTTTTGGAGAATGGACCGTGGTTGGATTTTTTAATTCTAGCGAAAACGAACCCATTGAAAAAACTATATCGCTTTCTCGACTTTGGCTCGATCCGAAAAAAGTTTATTTAGGATTCGATTTTTGGAAACAAAATTTCATTGGGGAGGTGACAAATAATTTACAAGTTAGGATATTACCCGCGAGTGTTACATTGTTGTCTCTACATGAAAGGACAGGAAATCCTCAATTTCTTTCCACAGATAGGCATGTCATACAGGGTGCTCATGAAATGGAAAATCTCAATTGGAATCCAGATGCTAAGACATTATCTGGAACTTCATTGGGAATTTTAAATTCAGCACAAAATATAACTGTTTATTCTCCCGCTGAACTTGGTTGGGAGCAGGGAAGGAAGGTTATTTTTCATGATTTTGATGACTACACTTTAAAAATAATTGATGATCATTTGATTAGAGTTCATGTTAGATTTCAGAAAAGTGAAAAAATTGATTGGCAAATAAACTTTAATGATAGCTTTAATTAGAGGTTAATAAATGATTTATGGTTTTTCTTAATTTTCTCTCATTTTGAATTATGACGATTCACTGAAGAATTATTATATTTTAATAAGCAACTTGAATCGTTTTTCATGTTGATTCCTCTAACCTAGTGTCAATTTATTTTGTTATAAATTATCATTCTCGATAACATGATTCATCAGAAAAAAAAGAATTTATTATCAACTAAACTAGTTTTGATAATTTTCTTATTCTATAATTTTTCTCTTTCCTTCGCACAAACTGCCACCCTTGAAACATCACTGACTCTAAATCAAGTTGATGGAATAACAATACCATTCCAAAATGGAATGCCGCTTCCCTCCTTCGAGAAACAGAACAGAAAAATGATTGATCTTGCAGGAACTTGGAAGAAGGAAAGACGCCCTGCAGATAACAATATTTCACTTAGTAAAAGAGATGCTTCAGGTTATGCCAATCTAATCGCAGAATCTGGTGGAAGATATCTTATTGGATTTAATGATTCCGGTTGGGAAACAAAAAATATTCCCGGTGTGGAAAATACGATGTACGAATATCCCAAAATTCCGGAATTTTTTTACGATGGTGTTTGGTACAGAAAATCTTTTGAAGTAGATGCGGCAGATTCAGGCAAATTTGTAAAATTAGTTTTTCTTGCTGTCAACTACATTGCTGATGTATGGATAAATGGTCAATACATTGGCTATCATGAAGGCGGTTATACACCTTTCTCATTTGATGTTTCATCTGCGCTTAAATATGGCGAAACCAATGTGATCGCGGTAAAAGTTGACTTAATTGCCTGGGGAGAAAGAAATGATGTAATCCCTCATCATAGTGTAGATTGGTTTGATTATGCTGGAATAATTCACGATGTATACTTAGAGTTCTCTTCACCTCAATCAATAATCAGGAATGATATTGTTTCCCTTAATCTTGATGGAGACTTACAGGTAACCGCCATTCTTCACAATTTCGCTGCCGATTCACCAAATGTTGATTTGACTTTTGAAGTTTTTGAAGCTGCAATTGACACAAGTAATATTAAAACCGAATATTCATATCAGTTAACAGGAAATGAAGTAACAATAAGTGGGAATAGTAATTATTCACTTTTAGTGCCTTCAGATTCTACAGCTGTAGTAAGAACATTCTTTAAGATTGATAGTCCTAAGCTGTGGACAATGAAGTCCCCGAACTTGTACATAATGAAAGTTACATTAAAAGAGGGAAGCAACGTTTTAGATGAGTTCAGTTCTCAATTTGGAATTAGAACTCTAAAGACAAGCGGAAATAAATTTTTATTAAATAATAAAGTGGTGTTTTTAACTGGCGCTGCCAGACATGAGGATCACCCTGTTTATGGAAGAGGTGTTACAAAAGAAGTTATCTTTGATGATTTGAAGATAGTAAAAAGTTTAAATGTAAATTTTCTTCGCACAGCACATTATCCCAACCATCAGTATACTTATTTGATTTTAGATCGGCTTGGCATAACTGCAATGGAAGAAGTTCCATTGTGGCAGGTCGATCAAGAAGCACCATGGCTGATTCAGAACAACACACGAAAGCTGCATCTTCAAATGTTTAGAGAAATGGTGTTCAAAGATTACAACAGACCATCAGTTATACTGTGGAGTACTTCGAACGAATGCCATGAGGAAACAAACAGAATTATTTATAACCGAATGGTTGTTGATGATTTGAGGCAAAATTTCGATGATCACAGACTTGTCTCCCAATCTGCAGCCGCCGATAATCCTGGTGCTGCCGATATAACTCAAGATCCTTTGGATGTTGCCGGATGGACTATGTATTTCGGAATATTTCATGGTTCAACCTACTTTATAGGGACTTACAATTTTCTAAATCAAGCAAAAACTAATTTCCCTAATAAACCCATCATAGACACTGAATTCGGTTACTGGTCTAACGCAGATGGCTCATCGCAGCAGAAACAAGTAGATGTTTTTAATAATACATTTTTAGCTTTTAAACAGTATGCGGCTTTAAATGCATCGGGACAAATTAATTCTAACGGTTCGCTGATGGCTTGCACGTGGTGGTGTATCTTCGATTGGTATCGTATGAGTTCAAGCTTACAAACAATGGGTTTATATACAATGAATCGGGAGACTGCTAAGCCTGTGGCAAGTGTTCTAAGATCTGCTTATTTACCTTATTATAATATGGATGGGGTATTAACCGAAAATCGCGATAATATTTCTTCATCAAAAGATTTTGAACTTGAGCAAAATTATCCTAATCCCTTCAATCCGAAAACGAAAATTAGATTTACAATTCCAACCGCACCTGCATCCTCCCCTTTAGTAAAGGGGAGGACCGAGGAGGGGTTAGTAACTTTAATAGTTTACGATATCCTTGGCAATGAAATAGGAACATTAGTTAATGATCAGAGACCATCCGGTACTTACGAAATTGAATTTGATGGTAAGCAGCTTACTTCAGGAATTTATTTCTATCAATTAAAAGCTGGGTCAGTGATAAGTACGAAGAAGTTTGTACTGATTAAATAGTAATTTTGAATCCTGATACGCACAATAAAATATAATTCAGAATACAAACTCAGTATCCCTAAAAAAGCATTTTGAATTAGAAATAAAAGATAACTTTTTATTCTTTTAGGATGGGGGCGAATTTGATTTATCACTCAAATGAATGTTGAAACATTATTTGCCGTTTTAGTTTTCCTGACTTGCACAAAGATTTTATTTTTAATATGTTCAACAGAAATATTTTTAGCAATAGTTAATTATTTGTTTACGACAATTATACGCTGAGGGATAAAATTCCATTCTTAATCGCAAATCTAAACGTAGAAATTATATTTTATGTATAGGGCTTCCCTAAATCAATTGGTAATTAAAAAGTTTTCTTTAATTAACTGTGCGATCTGTTTGGAGTGTCAAATTGATCGCAATCTTACTCAATCAAAACAATCAACTTAGGAGGAAAAGTATGAAAAAACTTTTCGTTTTACTTTTTGTGCTTGTATTTGCAGGATTGTCGAAAGCCCAATGGGTGGTAGACTCCTACGATAATTCTGTTGGTCCAATTGCCGGTGTTTCTGGTCCTTTATATAATGAAACTTCCATTAAGGAAACAAATTTCTTTGCCAATGGACTAACAGCTGTAATGGATCTTTCAAACAGTTCTGATTTTTATGAGGGTACTGGCTCAATGAAAATAGATTACAGAATTGAAGCCAGGGACGGATGGGGTGGATATTGTGTTCGAACAAACTACCACGACTTTACCATAGATAGTTTACCTTATATAGACTTATCTACAGGTACATACCTAAAATTTCGTTACAAAGTGATTACACCTGCCGATACTTCAAAAGACGGTACCGTTTTTATGGAATTCAAACTTGCAGAATTTGCTGAATTAAATAATGGCGGAAGGGATGTATGGTATCAGCACAACACTATGGATTTCTTTGATGCTTCTGGAACGTGGAAAGAAGTTATGATGCCGTTGGAATTAAACTCAGACAATACCTTAGGATTTGCGAACCAAATTGCTGATGGTGATGGTGTAATGCAATGGGATAAAATAAAGGGGTTTGAAGTTGCTCTAGTGTATATTACCGAAGGTGGAACGGTTAATACTCCTGCAGCAACTGGTTCAGTTCTTATTGATAAGTTAGAATTGGTGGGCAGCAGATATCCTAAGCTCATCACTTTCGATAACTCAGCAGCCACATGGGGTTTAGATTGGATGGATTGGGCTGGTTCAGATAAAGGCGCTATTGCTGTTACAAATGAAGGTGTTGATACTCTTGAAGGACAGGGTTCATTGAAAGTTGATTACACTCTAAGTGCTCCCTATGACTGGGGTGGATTTGTAGCTATAGACACGGCAATAACTGTAGATTCGACAATGCGGAATAGAACTGCTTTAACTTTGTTCGTAAAAAATCTTGTACCTTGCATTGCTGATTCAGGTAGAGCATTCATAAGATTTTTTATTTTTGAAAACAGCAATGGTGTTGATGAAGAGACCTGGATCACAGATATCGGTATTGATTTAAGCAAAGCTTCAGATTGGAACCGATATTATTTGCCATTAGTACCTAAGCCAATGGGTGCCAGTGACCGTTTCCCTCCCAAAGATGGATTTGCCCTTAATGGTGGACCCGCTGGTTCAACCTTTAATCCAGATTTTATGACGAAAATCAGAATTGAAGTGTTTGGAAGAGGTACTGCTGATGGTTTTACTGGAACTTTAAAAACAACAGGTACATTGCTTCTAGATATTATGCAGCAATCGGGATTTAAATTTGATGATCTAACAGCTCCAGATCCTCCGGTTTTGAGTGTGATTCAAAGCGCTTACTCAAATTTGGTTACATGGGTAGATGTTCCCGGTGAATCTGACGAAACATACTCAGTTTACTACAGCTTAAATCCTATTACAGATGTTGAAGCTGATGGTGTGGACGTACTTGCATTAAATCTTCCTCAGGATAACCCTGTTTTTGAACATGTACTTCGTTCAGCAAATATTGATAGACCGCGTAAATATTATTATGCAGTTACTTGTAAGGATTATGCTGGTAACGTTGGTGCAGCGGGATCCTTTGGCCCCGTAACTAACAATGCAAAGGGAGTTGTAACAGTTTCCATTACTCCGCCAGCAACATTTGTGGCCGATGGAAATCTCAGCGAATGGAGTGGAATCACGCCTTTCGTTATGCAATCTGCGTTAGGATCTGCTAATGTCCCTTCAAACTACATCGTCAATGATGATAACGACCTTTCTGCAGAATTAAAAGTAGCTGTAGATGCCAATTATTTGTATGTAATGATGGACGTAACGGATGATGCATATCATCATCCCCAATCACTAAATCCATGGGAACGTGATGAACCCGATCTTTATATTGGTTTGTATAACTTAATAAAAAGCCACTCTGCATATGGCACTGGGGCAACTGCCGATTATCAAATTAGGTTCGATGAAGATCGGATAAGACTTGATGGAGCTACGGATTGTGATTCATTGCTTTTTACAGGTGAAAATTATTTTCATGATGCGGGAACAATGAAATTTCCATCCGGCTATTTATTTGAAGCTCGGATACCATTAACTGATTTGGTAACAAAAAGAAACTTTGGGCAAGTATCTACTGATGTTATCAATTGGAAAGTTGGAGATAGGATTCCATTTACTGTTGGAATTAATGATAATGATAATGGCACTAATAGAGAAGGAATGATATTCTATTATCCACAGCCGACGGAAGAGGCATATTATAATGTAGCATCCTGGGGATACACATGGATAAGTGATGAAGTTACCGGTGTGGATGATAATCCGAATCTGGTTAATACTTTCGACTTGAAACAAAATTATCCAAACCCTTTTAATCCCAGTACAAAGATACAGTATTCGATTGCTGAACCAGGATTAGTTAGCATTAAAGTATTTGATATTCTTGGAAGACAAATTGCTGATTTAGTAAATAAGCAGCAATCTGCAGGATTATACACTGTAGATTTCGATGCTAAAAATTTATCAGCAGGTGTTTATTTCTATAAAATTGAAGCCGGTTCGTTCCAAGCTTCAAAGAAAATGATTTTACTTAAGTAATTTCAGAAAAGGGCAGTCAACATTTGGCTGCCCTTTTGTTTATTTGTGAAGGATTTTATAATAATGTTCTTATTGGTAAATTAACGTTATTAAATCACCTTACCCAAAATTTTTATGCATTAACCCCGCCATTTATGGCGGGGTTGGAACAAATGCAGATGCAACAGGCTTTAGCCACTATTTTAGCTATTAATGGGCTAAAGCCCAAGTATTTGGGTTTATTTAGACCCCCAGCATAAATGCTGGGGTTACTAATGAGGCATAATGCGTAAGGTGACTTTTAATTAATAATTCAGTTGTCATACTGAATATTATGACATGATTGCTAGGTTTCAGTCTTCTCAGCCAAAGGCTGATTAGCCTCGGGCGAAGACAAACTCAGACTGACATACAATTTTTTGGATTAGTCTCAGTGCAAGGTATCTTTCATACAATTTGTAAGTTTGATATTATTTCTTAAAACTATTTTATGGTAAGAATTATGAGTAAAATTTTACAACTCAGTAACAAAATAAATTATTCTTTCTCAATTACTTTCCTTCTTAATCTTCTTGTGTTTCTCATAACAATAAATTCCAATTCATTCGCAGGAACAACAGGAAAAATTTCCGGGAAAATAATTGATAAAGAAACAAAAGAGCCTATCATCGGTGCAAACGTGGTAGTTGAAGGAACCTATTTTGGTGCCGCCACAGATATTGAGGGATACTTCTACATGAATAATGTTACCCCCGGTAAGTATCGTGTAAAAATAAGTGCAATAGGTTTTCATAAGGTTACTGTTGAAAATGTCGGGGTAAGAATAGATTTAACCACAAATTTAGATGTTGAACTTACTTCAGAAGCTATAACTCTTGGTGAAGTAGTTGTTCAAGCCACTGCACCATTAGTCACAAAAGACCTAACATCCTCATCCGCAATTGTGTCAGCGGAAGATATTAAAATGATGCCTGTTGAGAATTTAGGTCAGGTAATTCGTCTGCAGGCAGGTGTAGTTGATGGTCACTTTAGGGGTGGAAGATCGAATGAAGTTGCATATCTGATTGACGGAATTCCTGTTAATGACGCTTTCAATAATAGTCTTTCAGTTACTGTTGAAAATAGCTCAATTAGAGAATTAGAAGTTATAAGTGGTACTTTTAATGCTGAATATGGCTCAGCTATGTCTGGTGTGGTTAACATTGTAACCAAAGAAGGCTCTCAAAAATATGAAGGCTATGCCTCGGCTTACGTTGGGAATTATTTCACGCAGCACAAAGATATTTTTTATAACCTTAATAAAGCCAACTTAAATGGTCCTAAAGATCTTCAATTCAATTTTAGTGGTCCAACTCAAATTGTGGACGGTTTGACATTCTTTTTAACTGGAAGATATTTCAAAGATGATGGATACATGTACGGTCGTAGATTCTTTTTAAATACTGATGTAGCTCCCATTATTCCTGATCCGGCCAACCCCCAAGTATTTTATTTTGTCAACCCTCCAAATGATAACCGCGATAGTGCCTTTGTACCAATGAATCCCGAAGAAAATAAATCTTTTAATGCAAAATTAACTTATGGATTGCCGGATTTGAACTTGAAATTTACCTACAGTTTCTTTTGGGATGATCATGAAAACAAATATTATAACCATGCTCAGAGGTTTGCTCCCGATGGACTAAAAACTCACTTCAGAACAAATTATGTGAACAACTTCCAAATATCTTACTTCCCGACTCAAAGTACATTTGCAACTTTAAAATATTCAAACAACACAAACACCTATGAAGGCTATTTATATCCTGATGTATTTGACCCTATTACTCAACAGTATTTACCAGACCCGAGATATGTTGATCCAACACTTTCAAGTGCACTCTCCAGTTATACTTTTAATTATGGCGGAAATGAAATTGACAGATATGATAGATATACAAAATCAAACTTAATTCTACTTGCAATAGAATCTCAGGTAAGCAAAGAACACAAGGTAAAATTTGGTGCTGAGGGAAGGTTCCATCAATTATATAATCATTGGAAAGAGATTAGAAATCAAACAGAATCTGAAGGTATATGGACTCCAGGATATGCAGATGTTGGCACAAAATATCATATTGAATATTATAGAAAACCATTTGAGATAGCTGCTTATCTCCAGGATAAAATGGAATATGATATTATGATTATCAATGCAGGTATAAGACTGGATTATTTTAATTCCAAAACAACATTACCCATTGATATTAGAAATCCATTAGATAATCCTAATTTTTATGATTCATCGCTAGTAAAATACGGCAGCTTAGGAAATAGAAAGGCAGAAGTTGAATGGCAAATCAGTCCAAGATTCGGGATTTCGTTCCCAATTTCCGATCAGGGAGCAATTCACTTTTCTTATGGACATTTTTTCCAACTTCCTCCTTTTGAAAATTTATACACAAACCATAATTATTTAATCGATCAAACTTCGGGTTTAAATGATTTTGTTGGCAACCCGGAATTAAAAGCTCAAAAGACAGTTAAATACGAATTAGGAATTCAACAAGTGCTTTTTCCGAACATATCATTAGACGCTTCTGTTTATTACAGCGATATTAGAAATTTACTTGGCATTGAAATATTAGAGACCTATGAAGGTTTCTTATTTGGAAGATATATCAACCGAGATTACGGAAATGTGAAGGGACTTATCCTAACACTTGAAAAACGATATTCGGATTTCTTCAGCGCAAAAGTTGATTACACTTTTCAAGTAGCCAGGGGAAATGCTTCTGATCCTCTCCAAAATTTCTATAATAATCAATCTGATCCTCCTGTTGAGACTACAAAAAAAGTTGTCCCGTTAAACTGGGATCAAACATCTACTCTAAATCTTATTGCTACCGTTGGTGATCCAATGGATTGGACCGTTGGCCTCATATTCACTTACGGATCTGGCACGCCTTATACTGAGGATGAACGATATACGAAGGGATTGAGATTCGAGAACAATGGTAAAAAACCTACAACATTGAATCTTGATTTAAAGGCTACAAAGAATTTTCAATTATTCGGATTAGACATTGGGGCTTATTTAGTGATATACAACGTGCTTGATATTAAGAATGAGTATGGTGTGAGCGCATCGACAGGACGAGCTGGTCAGGATTTAGCAGCCGAAGAGTATACTGGATTTATATATGGTTTAAATACAAAAGAAGAATACTTATTAAATCCGCAAGATTATTCAGTACCGAGACAAATAAGAATCGGTTTTGGATTTGGTTTTTAACTATCGAATGGAGCAATTAATGAAACAATTTTTATTCGCACTTTGGCTTTCCATTATTATAATTGGCAATACTTTAACTGCACAAGTTATAGATCCGCAAACTCAAAAATACAGAGACGACCCTTATGGTAACAAAACCTTTCGCAAAAAAGGTGTAATGAATGGTAACCAAGTCCGTACCCTTTTTAGGAATGATGGTCAGATAGGCAGTTGGCCTGATCGTCCTTCCGGAGAATGGCCGGCCGGGACAGGGCATCATTATATGGATGGGTGTACTCCAATAGTTAGTACCAGAGTGGAAACACCAATTGGTGCTGTGCATCCTGCTCAGACGTCCTATCGGGAGGAAGTGGATGTGGATCCAGCAACTGGACAACTTTGGGTAATGGAACCGGTTCCGGGTTATAATAATCCAGGTTCTGAAGAACCTGCAATAAGCACAAATCCTAAAACTTGGCCGACAACTTGGCCGAGAGCACTGCCTCTTATAAATTCCGCATGGGACGGAAATTGGTATGGTTATTTTGGTCGTGATGTTAAAAATGCCGACTTTGAAACTTTCTTTGTTACAGATGATTCACAGGACAGAGAATATCTGCGAGCACCGTACTCACACTATCCGGTAACTTCGGACAGTGCACGCGGCGGTATTGGTGTTCGTGTAGAAGTGCGTGGTTTTCAGTGGTCACACGTACTTGCTGAAGATATTATTTTCTGGCATTTTGATATTATAAACATTTCGGATTACGATAGAGACTCTACAATTTTTGGATTTTACTGCGATACCGGTGTAGGCGGTGAGGCTGATAATGGTGATGACAATGCTAATTATAGTACATTACTGGATTTGGTTTATGCCTTTGACGGCGATGGGTGGGCCCCCCCTAACAGATGGCTTACCGGTTACATTGGGTATGCATATCTGGAAAGTCCAGGAAATGCTCTTAATGGAATCGATGATGATGAGGATGGAATGCTGGATGAACGTCGCGATGATGGAATAGACAATGATGGGGATTGGGTTCCTTATACTGATTTAAATGGTAATGGTAAGTGGGACCTGGAGAATTTTGAACCACTAAACTCAGATGTAGGTGAAGATGGTGTTGGCCCATTTGATCCACAGTACAAGGGTTCTGATGTCGGTGAAGGTGATGGTGTACCTACTAGCGGGGAACCAAGTTTTGATAAAACAGATAAGGATGAATCTGATCAAATAGGTTTAACAAGTTTAGCAATTGAAATATTAAATAAGACACCTACTAATTTCTGGCCTAAAAACGATGAAGTTATTTGGAGAAGATTTCTAAGAGGAAGTTTTGATACTACAATTCAAAAAACCAATATTCAAATATTGTTTGGCTCGGGTCCTTTCCCTCTAAAAATTAACAAGCAAGAAAGGTTTTCAGTTGCGCTTGTTTTCGGAACCGATTATGATGATATCGTTTTTAACAAAGAAACAGTTCAGCAGATTTATAATGCTAATTATAATTTTGCAAAACCTCCAATAAAGCCTACTTTAAATGCAGTGGCTGGTGACAAAAAAGTATTTTTGTACTGGAATAGTTTATCTGAGCAATCGCAAGATCCATTTCTAGGATTCGAATTTGATGAAAACGGAAATCGTATTGGTTTTAAAAAAGACTTCGAAGGATATTTAATTTATCGCAGCGAAGAACCACAATTTAACGACATCAAAGTTATTACTGATTCTAAAGGGGATCCTAAATATTGGAAACCTATTGTTCAGTATGATTTGAATAATTCAATTAAAGGTCCAGATCCTATTGGAATTAATGGCGCTCATTTCTGGCGGGGCAGCAATACCGGATTGCAGCATTCCTACATCGATGAAAATGTAGTGAATGGTAAAACTTATTATTATGCATGCGTTGCATATGATCAAGGTGATCCGGCCTTTGGTACTGCAGGTTTGCTTCCGTCAGAAACCACTAAAATTATTACACAAGATTTAGTGGGGACAATACTTTTTGTTGATTATAATTGTGCTGTTGTTACCCCCAATGCACCGGCGGCAGGGTATATTCCGCCTGCAATTAGCGACATTGTTTCGCAAGGGCTTGGCACAGGCAAACTGGATATTGCCATATTGGATCCTTCGCAAATTAAAGATGGCGCTGTTTATAAAATCCTATTCGATTCTACGAGAAGTGATTTTCCGATTTATAAAACCACTTCGTACACTATTGTTAGAGAATTGGGCGGTGCTGCTGATACAATTGAATCAAAAGTGAGTTCCTCAAGTATGGGTGTAGGGCAATACAGTACTCCCTTTGATGGTCTGGCTATAGCAATTGGTAACGCAGATTCTGTTACTGTTAATTTGGATAAATCTGGATGGTTGAAAGGATTCAGTACTCTTTACATGCCTGTCACTCCTGACAGAAGCAGTTCACAAAGAAATGTTGCTTGGCCTTCCGATTATGAAATAGAGTGGCTGCCTGAAAAATCAAAACAAACACCTTTTACGAAAATCGACATAAATTTTAAAGTAACTAACATTACTCGGGGAGAAGAAGTCCAAGCAGAGATTTTAGATCTGAATAAATCAAAAACTTTTGATTTAGGTGATGAGATAGTTATAGTTGAATATGTCGGAACAGTGTTCAAACTAACGTGGAATATAGGTTATTATCCTCCGATAAGCATACCTTTTACAGTACATCCTTCGCCGGGGGATAAATTTTTAGTAATTACAAATAAACCTTTTGCTACCGGAGACTATTTTACATACTCCATTAAATCCTCACAAGTTGATAATGCCGATGCGAAGAATTCTTTGGATAAAATCGGAGTTGTACCTAATCCCTACATCTCAGCAAATGCTTGGGAGCGGAGAAATCTTAACCAAACTGGAAGAGGAGAGCGAAGATTAGATTTCATTAATCTCCCGGCTAAGTGTGAAATTAGGATTTATACCCTTACGGGTGCGTTGGTTAAAACACTTTATAAGGATTCTTCACCAACCGATGGATCGATTTCATGGAATTTAGTGACCGAGGACGGAATGGATATCGCTTATGGTGTTTACGTCTATCATTTGGACGCACCAGAGATAGGTGAAAAAATCGGCAAATTTGCAATAATAAAGTAGAGACGGAGAACGAAAATGAAACATAAACTACTTAATATATTTGTGTTAATAATAATGCTGTCAGCGTCTTTATTTGGTCAAGGTATTGTTACCGATGTTTCTAAAAGAGGAACGACGGCAGCACCTTTCTTATCAATTGGCCAAGGTACAAGAGCAACAGGTATGGGAAGTGCATTTGTGGCACTTGCAAATGATCCGAGCGCTCTTTATTGGAATCCGGCTGGCATTGCAAAAGTCAATGGTGTTGGATTTATAGTCGATCATACTTTGTGGATTGCTGACATAGGATACAACTTTTTAGGAGTAACATATAACCTTGGTGATTTCGGCACAATAGGTGCCAGTTTCACAACTTCAAATGTTGGTGAAATGAATGTTACAACTGTAGATAATCCTGATGGCACCGGTGAAACCTTCACAGCAAATGATGCGGCATTCAGCGTTGCATGGGCTATCCAATTAACAGATAATTTCTCAATCGGATTCAACCCGAAGTTTATTTACCAGAGTATATGGAAAACTTCATCAACTGCTGTTGCAATTGACTTGGGCGTCCAATATGTAACTCCATTTGATGGAATGATACTTGGTATGTCAATTTCAAACTTTGGCACGAAAATGCAACTTGAAGGAAACTCGGCACTCGTTTTATATGATCCGGATCCAAGCAGCACAGGAAATAATGGAAATATCCCGGCTTATCTTCAAACGGATGCTTGGGAACTTCCATTAAACTTCCGGGTTGGTGTTGCCTATGAACCTTTAAAGGAAGATCAGCATAGTGTGGTTGTTGCATTAGATGCCTTGCATTTAAGTGATAATTACGAAAGTGTAAACCTTGGCGGCGAATATACCTTTGATGATTTCTTTAGTTTACGTGCGGGGTATAAATCAATGTTCTTACAAGATTCTGAGGAATCATTCAGCTTTGGTGCAGGTATTAAACAGTACTTATTAGGCAACGTAGCCATACAGTTTGATTATGCATACCAAGATTTTGGAAGATTAAATAACATTCAAAAATTTTCTCTTTCAATTACTTTCTAAGCTAAATTTATGCTCTCCTCTTATACTAACAAGGAGAGCATTATTTTGCACTTAAATGCTGTATATCATGAAAATAAATTCTCTTACTTCCATTCTCTTCTTAACAGTATTTTTCTCTTCCGTAACTCGCGTAACTGCAAATGAGTATAAAGGAGCCGAGTATAGAACTAAGGAAGCTTATACTTATGGAAGATTTGAAGTTCGAATGAAAGCACCTAATCGTGAAGGTATGCTTGCATCTTTTTTTACTTATTGGGATGGCGGCGAGAGTACATGGAATGAAATAGATATTGAAATTATGGGCAGATATAATGATAATGTCCAATTCAATGTAATAACTCCAACCCAGTCTGGAAATCACGTAGCGCACTATCCGATGATTAATCCGCCAAACTTAGATTTTCATACTTACGCATTTGAATGGACTCCGCAGTACGTATCTTGGTTTGTCGATGGCGAAATGGTAGTTCGTCAATTAGGAGAGCATGTTCAAACTCTTACCAAACCTCAAAAGATTATGATGAATATTTGGCCCCCGCAATGGGAAACTTGGGCAGGTATTCTTAATCCTCTAACACTTCCGGCTTTTGCATATTATGATTGGGTAAGTTATTACAATTACACTCCAGGGACTGGTAATTATGGAACTGGGAATAATTTCTCTCACAACTGGACTGATAACTTTGATTCTTGGGATACTGCAAAATGGGAAAAGGCAACCCATACGTGGAGTGGTAATAAATCCGATTTTATTCAAGAGAATGCTGTTTTTAATAATGGAAATTTGATTTTATGTTTAACGAATTCAACTAATATTGGCTATACTGATGTCACTGGTCCGTCAATATTATATGCACGCGCCTCGACTGACAAAGTGTTAGTTGTATTTTCTGAGGAAGTTGATCAAACTTTGGCAGAGGATGTTACAAAATATTTTATCAATGGTGTAACCATAAATTCTGCAATATTATTACCCGATTTAAAGAGCGTTGAATTATCTGTTACCGGCTTATTCATTCCATCCACTAACAATCTGATTGTGCTTTCGATGAAAGACAGGGCA
This sequence comes from Ignavibacteriaceae bacterium, assembly GCA_041739035.1. Classification (GTDB taxonomy): domain Bacteria; phylum Bacteroidota; class Ignavibacteria; order Ignavibacteriales; family Ignavibacteriaceae; genus XYD12-FULL-36-8. Next base: position 18,856 of record JBGSOQ010000210.1, read on the forward strand.
GTAGTTCCGAATACCTCCAGCGCAAAGCTGACGGCTCTAATTATGTCTCAAGCCTTAACTTTTCCTATTAAAATTAATTGCGGCGGGGCAGCTGAATCAAGTTATCTTGCTGATATTGAGTTTAGTAAAAATACCGAGTATGGTTTTTTTGATGGAACATCATATGTTTATCCAACGACACTTGCAATTAGCGGCACTGATGAGGATGAAATTTTTCAATCCGAAAGATATAATTTGGTAGGGTATAAAGTTCGGATCCCAAATGGGAATTACGATATTAGGCTTTTGTTCGCCGAAAAATTTTATAGCAATTCGGGCTCAAGAGTTTTTGATGTTTATATTGAAGGCAATCCAGTCATTAAAAATCTTGATGTTTTTTCGCAGGTAGGAAAGGATGCTGCTTTTATTAAGGAATTAACAAATGTTAATGTATCCGATGAGGAACTTCATATTCAGTTTGCAGATATTGTCAATTCTGCATTAATAAGCGGAATAATTATAGCTGAAAACACTACCGGGATTAATGACATAAAATCGATTTCACCGGATAACTTTAAGGTGGAACAAAATTATCCTAATCCATTTAATGGTAAGACAGTTATTAATTTCTCTTTAGTATCTCCAGACAATCTTAGGTTAGAACTATTTAATATACTAGGCGAACAAATTTTTTTTGAGGATTTAGGATTTGTTCAAGAAGGCTCGCATCAATATATACTTGATACTACAACAAAACATAATCTTTTACTTACTTCGGGAATATATCTTTATGTTTTTACAACTACACAAATGAGAGAGACTCGCAAGCTCGTGCTTCTAAATTAATCGTAGGTCATGAACTTTTATAGTCAGATTATCTCACCAACATTATACTAAAAGTGAAAAAACAAAAAAATATTATTTGTACAAATTGAAGGAATAATTATTAATTCTATTCATAGAAGTATTTTATTCGCATTTATTTTTTTACTAACCACAGCCGCTAATATCAGTGATCAGAGTTCTAAGGCGGAGAATATTGATCAGAGAGTAAAAGAAATCTTATCGCAAATGACTCTTGAAGAGAAAGTTGGACAGATGACTCAAATTACTCTTGAGGCGGTATCTATAACTCAAGGCACAAAAGATCAGATGCATCAACTCGATGACAAGAAGCTTGAGGAAGCAATTAATAAATATCACGTGGGTTCTATATTGAATGTTTATGATGCTGCGCATTCAATTGATTATTGGCATAAAATAATAAACAAAATTCAAAATATTGCAACAAAAGAAACTAGATTAGGAATACCGGTTCTTTATGGGATTGATGCTATTCATGGGACTACATATACGAAAGGGGGAACTCTTTTTCCACAAGCAATAAGTATGGCCGCTACCTGGAATGTTGAACTAGCTAAAAAAGTTGGAGAAATAACTTCTTACGAAACTCGGGCATCAGGGATTGCTTGGAATTTTTATCCCTTAATGGATATTGGAAGGCAGCCGCTTTGGTCAAGATTATGGGAAACCTTTGGTGAAGATGTTTATTTAGCTTCTCAGATGGGTTCTTCTTACATACACGGAGCACAGGGTGATGACATCAGCGCACCTGATAAACTGGCAACTTGCCTAAAGCATTACGTTGGCTATAGTTTTCCATTTAACGGTAAAGATAGAACTCCAGCATTTTTATCTGAAAGAACGCTTCGTGAATTTTTTCTCCCAACATTTGAAGCTGGACTAAAAGCAGGTGCACAGACCGTGATGGTTAATTCCTCAGAGATCGATGGAATTCCCGGACACGCAAATTATCACTTATTAACAGAAGTCCTGAAAAATGAATTGAACTTTAAAGGATTTGTGGTTTCTGATTGGGAAGATATTATCAGATTACATACAAGAGACAGAGTAGCAGAAACACCAAAAGAAGCCGTTCGTATAGCAGTTATGGCAGGTGTTGATATGAGCATGGTACCGCAAAACTATAGTTTTTATGATCATTTACTTGATTTGGTGAAGGAAGGTGCTGTACCGATGGCAAGAATTGATGAAGCAGTAAGTAGAATATTAAAAGTAAAAATGCAAGTCGGGCTGTTCGAAAATCCTTTTCCTAATAAAGATATTGCTAAAAAATTTGCTTGCAAAGAATTTACAGAGGTAAATCTTAGTGCCGCAAGAGAATCACTAATTCTTACCAAAAACCAAGGAAATATTCTTCCACTATCAAAGAACAAGAAAGTATTCGTTACCGGGCCTACAGCAAACATGCTGTCAGTTATGAATGGCGGTTGGACAATTACTTGGCAAGGAAATGAAGAAACACTTTATCCTCAAGAAAAAAATACTGTTCTTGAAGCAATTCAAAATAAGATAGGCAAGCAAAATGTAAGTTATGTTGAAGGGTGCAGCTTTGATAAAGATATTAATACGAGTAAAGCAGTTTCAGAAGCAATAAATTCAGCCGTTGTGATACTTTGCCTCGGAGAGAGGGCATATTGTGAAACTCCGGGAAGTATTTTTGATCTGACCTTAGACAAAGCACAGCTTGACTTAGCACAAGCGATGATTAACACCGGAAAACCCATTGTGCTAATTATGCTGGAAGGAAGGCCAAGATTGATTACTTCAATTGAACCTAAAATTAATGGGATAGTTCTGGGTTTTTTGCCCGGATTAGAAGGCTGCAATGCAATTGCAGATGTAATTTTTGGGGACTATAACCCAGATGGTAAGCTGCCTATTACGTATCCAAGATATCCAAATGGGATTACACTTTATGATTATAAACCGATAGAAAAATTTGATGGATATGACTATAATCCACTTTGGCCATTTGGTTATGGATTAAGTTACTCAAATTTTATTTACAATAATCTTAAACTAAGCTCAGATAAAATATCTTCAGAGGATGAAATAATCATCACCGTGGATGTTAAAAATAATGGTGAAATAGCTGGAAAAGAAGTTGTTCAGCTATATCTTACTGATTTGTATGGATCAGTCAGCAGACCTAACATCTTTAATAAGTAAAAAGTCAATAGCGTAATAAATACAAAATACAGCTATTCGATTCAGTTAAATAAGGTTCTTTGAAAACTTGTCAGCAAAGTTGGAACTGATCTACAAATAATTATTTCCTTAAACAACAACTTCTGC
>JBGSOQ010000226.1:0-8030 GCA_041739035.1 Ignavibacteriaceae bacterium
AGGTTTCCAATCTTATTTTCAATTCAAACCTCGGAGGTTTAGCTATTCATTTCACTTCTTCACATTTTCACAAGGTATTTTATAGGGATCGCCAACTCCATCAAACTTAGTTTTTTGGAATTTGTTGCTTACATAATCCTGTTGGAATGTTATAAGCGGCCACACAGTGCAGGTTCCATCAGCGTTTTTAACTTTTGCGGCAGCCCTTATATAGCGATGAAGAATAATACCCGTGAATTCATTTCTTCGAATCATCCAATCCAGATCTATAATAACTAATCGGATTACTTCACCTTTTATTCTATCTTTGTATGTTTGCGAGTTTTTTAGTGCAGCAATCATTTCATTTTCAAGTTTCTTATCGTTCATAGCTGCTTTTGGCATAACAGCATCTTTCATGTTCAAAACATCAACAGCTTCGTTCAAATCCTTTGCAAGTTTTTTGTAGAATGAAAAATCATCACCCTTAATTATAAACTTACCTTCAGCAACAACTTCATAGTTGATATTAACTTTTACTATGATTTTACGTTCTCCACTTTCCAATTTAGAGAGAGATTGAGAATATTTTACCGGTCCGTAAAAATCCTTTCCAAATTTATCATAGACCAGTTCTTTATTCCCATAAGCAGTGATAGCTTCTTTATTTGGAGCTATATCAACTATTAAATATTTATTATCAAGCGCTGAGCCGGAAATGTGCAGAGTACTGAATTCCATTTGCAGCTCTTGCGGCTGCTGATAATCGTACAGCGGGGGTTTCAGTTCATAAAGGAATATTTCAGCATCCATCTTTTTCACATCTTCGTAACGACTCATTTCTATAATTGTTTTAGGTAAATATGCGACAGCATAAATATGATCCCCGGCTTGAAATTGTGAGGTAAGATTAGAAGGACTCGAAGGATCAATCAGTTTTTTTGAGAAAATTATCTCACCGGCTTTTTGAGCATAAGTGTTAAAGATAAGTGGAAGAAACAGGAGGGAAACCAAAAAGAGCAAGCACTTGATTTTCATAATATCCCCGCTAAATAATTTTGAAAAATTATATTTGCATGTTTAGTTAAAACATACAATTCAAAATTAAAAAAAGAAAAGTTAAATATTCAAAGACTTATAAAAATTTTTCCAATCTCTGAAAAACGCAGGTGGACATTTCGACCGAAGGGAGAAATCCTTTTTTAGGTATGTTAATTCATCTACTTTTTAGCTGCTCTAGAAATCATCCTCAATCATATTCATTCCATTTTGATTTTCGCCTCTATCCTTTTTCTTATAATTATTAAAGTTGAATCTGGCATTCAACATCACCATTGGTGCTTCAGGTTCAAAGGATGAATATCGATACAAATCAGCAGATCGTGTTGTAGACTCATGTAACGAGGTTTTGAACAAGTCCCGTATCTGCAAAGTAAGGGCTAACTGTTTATCAAAAAGTTCTTGTTTTACGGCGAGATTAGTAGAAAAGAAACCTTTTCTTTCTTCCTGTGAGGAAACCACTGGACTATTATACATTCCATTAAGCTGAATCTGAGTTGATGAGGTTAATTTTATACTGTTATTAAATCTAACTGACCAGCTGAAGCTTTTCTTTGAAAAATCCTGATCAAAATAATTACCTTCAATTTTATAATTATAAAAATCACCCATAATGTTAACGTTCCAATCAGTAATGGGATCAAAATTCATCATCGTTTCTGTGCCGAGTGAGTATGATCTGCCGACATTTTGAGTAGAAATCAAATTAACATCTGCATTATAAATTGATCTTACTCGCTCTATCTTATTTTGATTTATTCTGTAATAAGTTTCTACCGAGAATAAACTTTTTCCCCAAAGCAGCTGATAGCCGAGTTCGTAGGAATCAATATATTCGGGTTTAAGTGAAGGATTTCCTCTTCTTAATGTGTATGCATCAATCCAAGTATCAAATGGTTCAAGCTCCCAGCCGCGCGGTCTTTGAATCCTTCTTGTATAGCTCGCCATTACTTGATGATTTTCTGCAAGCTTTGATGACATGTGAAAGGAAGGGAAGACGTCCAATTCGTTTATCTCGAATGAATTTCCAGTCTTTAACAATTCAATTTTTCTATCTGTATTTTCTCCCCTTAACCCAAACTGATATTTTACATCACTCAAACTTCCTGAATATAGAGAGTAAACAGAATGCACAAAATCATTATACTTAGTTTTATTGCTAAATTGATATCTATATGTGAAATCTCCGATATTAGTATCATACTCGAATACATCGATATATTCGTCTGTGAGCTCTAATTCGGACTGATAACCAGCTTCAAATTTACTTCCTTCGCTAATTGGCAATACATAATCCAATTTAATTCGGTATTCATTATCAGGACCACCCTCATTTAATTTTTGACCATAAGTAATCAAACCATTTTCAGTTAGAGTTGTAAGATTTCCTTCCTCACCATTGGATCGTTCATAATCTATTTCACCGGATAATTCATGCCCGGCTTTATCAAATTTATGAAGATAATTCATGCTTAGTTCATAAAAATTTCCACCTCTTGATCTTGATGATGAATTAGTATAGTTCTGAACTGCACTTGAGCTGCTTAAAGATTTTGTATAATAGGATATTCCATTCATTTTACCGTCACGATCGCCGTAAAGTGCGCCGAACATCAGGTTATTACTTTCATCGATATCAAAACTAATTGAGCCTCTTAGTCCATAGGAAGTTCTTCCTCGTGTCGCTGTTCCCAACGAACTGAGTGAGGTTGTTAAACCTTGATAATCACTTCGATTATCTGTGATAGAATTCATCTCAAAGGATCTTCGGTTATAGTCTATTCCAAGATTATATTGATAGCCGTCTGCTTTATATTCAAAAATTGTTTCTCCGCCATATTTATCATTAAGACCTGCATTCATCTCTACTACTCCGCTCATTCCTGCAAAAGTATTTTTTTTGAGCAGAACATTGATTATTCCTGCGGTTCCCTCCGGATTATACTTTGCGGATGGATTCGTAATTAATTCAATATTTTCAATTGAACTTGCAGGTATTTGCTGAAGTGCCTCACTGGGATCTAAAATTGTTGGTCTGCCATCAATCAAAACCTGAAAGCTGCCGCTGCCTCTTAACGAAACGTTACCTTCAATATCAACAGAAACTGACGGTACATTTTCCAAAACGTCAACCGCTGTTCCCGAGAGACTCGTGATCTGCTGGCTGACATTTATCACCTTTTTATCAATATGATAAGTGATTGGTGCACCTTGACCTTGCACAACAACTTCTTTGAGATTATAAGCCTGTGGTTCCAGATAAATTTCATCAAAAGCATAGTATTTATTGGTTCTGTTAAGTATTACAGTATCCTTAAATAAATCCTTGTATCCGATGAATCCGAAACGAATATAGAACATTCCGGGTCTGTTAATATTTAGCGAAAAGTATCCATCGGAGTTAGTTACTGTTCCATCAATTTGCGAGCTGTCTCTCAGACTAAAAACTACAATATTTGCATACTCAAGAGGTACTTTTGATGTTAAGTCATAAACGTGTCCATCAATTTTGCCCTCAAACTGACCCATCTCTGGTTGTGATAAAATAATTGGGCTAATAAGCATAACTATCAATATAGATTTAATAAGTACTTTAATCATTTGTTTCATTTTTAGTAGTGATAAAAAATAGCTTCGATATTATAAGACAATTTTTTTGATGAAAAAGTTTAGTATTAAGCAAAAAAAGAGTAGAATGGATTTACTATCCGCTTTTTATATTAGATGAAAAATCCTTGATATTACGAGTACGGTAAAGATTTAGATGCTGATTACTGACAAAAAGGTTCATTCTCTAACAAAAAATCAAGGCAGGAGCACTTTGTTGAGAAATTGATCATCCATCCATTCCGAAAATGGAGTAAGCAAAGGCATTCCGGCAATTCTTCCTCCGAATCCCATCAATCTGTGAATGAACATTGGAATATTTGTGAATTTTATTTTTTCAAGAGCTTCATTGTAGATCTTAATCTCATATTTTTCAGCAAGTTTTGAAGTTGTTTGATTTAAACTTTCTGAAAGCTTTCTTAATCGCAAAACATTACGAAGCTCATTTTTTATTGTTTCGAATGCAAATTTTACAGAATCGTTTTTTTCTTTTTTTTCAATCACTTGTATGATTGAATATAAGTCACCTCGCCTGATTGGCCCATATACCTCATTAAGTTTTAATGATGATGCTATATTTCCAACGTCTCCGAGTAAAACAACTGGTTTAAGCCCGCTTTCACCAATTTCATTTACTAGCGGATCAGTATCACCATAAGTCCTTACTATATTTTCGAATTTCTGTCCATCTTTAATTAGATCAAATATCTCAGCAACTTCATCTAGATTATCTAACGTGATCATTCTTAAATTTATTAAGGGAATGTTTTTGTCTTCAATAAATTCTTTAATGTATAAACTGAAAATCTCGTTATCGGTAACAGAAATAGAATCGAATGTTGATTTGAAGTAGATTTCTGCTAAATATTTCTGTTTCCACAACTTTAAATCTCTAACTACTTCCGGATCAAATTTCAAAGAAAGCTTTAATCCTTCGTGAGTTATTATTTGATTCTCTACAAAAAGTTTCACCCGTTGATTCAATTTGTTTAGGACTAGTAAAGAGTCGAGTTCGTTAACATTAAATCCATTGAAAGCAAGATCACCGAGAAAATCAAGCGCTGCTAAATGATAATCTTCGATTGAGAAAAGCCTCTGATTTAGTTCATCATCTGAGGATGAATTTATGATTGAAATAAAATCCCACTCGCTTAAAGCAAACTGTGAAAGTGAGTCATCATTTGATGGTTTACTTTTTAGATATTTCCAAATGATATTCCCGACGAATAAGAACGCCTTAGGATCAATTTTGATTTTTTTACCTCGTAGTAATTCCGACCGGTACTGATTGAAATAATTTTCAATCCTTCTATCGCGCACAGCATTTTTTGATTTATTTACCTGTGCTTGATCATTCAAATCAATAGGAGTGAAAACTTTATTATTCATCTTAAAAATAACCCATCTGTTTTCAGTTTTAAGCGGATGACTTATTTCATGGATTTTAAGACTATAGACAGTGTCCTCAATCGCTTCATCTTTCAAGCTCCCAATGTCGATTTCGGCTGATGCCGAATCAAGGGCATTATAGATTGAAAACAAGGAATCGAAATTAGATGAATTATTCAGATTGTTAAAAAAAGAAAAAATTTGAATTGAATCTTCTGAAGAAACTATTTTCGCTTGCAGCTTAAATTGTGATCGATTGATTGCAGTATTAACGTCGCTTGGAGAGAGTTTAATTTTGTTTTCTATTTCCTTTTTGAAAAGGGCATCACGCACAAACAGATCCTCAATTGGTTTGAAAAAAAAGTGAAATTTTTTTGTTGAAGCATAACCAAGATCTTCAGCTTCCAAAGCCCACAATTTTTCGGCAATTAATGAATAAAGAAAATCTCTTTTAAATTCTGTGTCAGAACGACGATTTACTTTTTGATTAGTCGGAATGTAAGGAGACAGTTCAACTCTTAACTTAAAATCCTTTTCAGTGATTTTATCTTTTCCAACTTTTGCAACAGCCGATTCTTCTGTTTGGGCGTTGGGTGTTGTAAAGCTCAAAGCAGCGATCAAAAAAATGAAATAATATACTTTCATTCTGAATATTATCTTAATGTAAACTTCTCCTTTAACTTAATATCTTCAGAAGAACTGCCAATTAAAATTTCAAAATCACCGAGTTCAGCAATCCAGTTTTTCTTATTCGGATCAAAAAAGCTGAGTGCTTGCTTGTCAATTTCGAACTTCACAGTTTTTTGTTCATTCGGCTTCAAGCTTACTTTTGCAAATCTTTTCAATTCTTTTTCCGGGCGGTCAACTGACGATTGTAAATCCTTTATATAGAGCTGAACAGTTTCTGCGCCTTCAATTTTACCTGTATTTTGTAATTGAAAACTCACAAGTAATTTATCATCATTTTCTATTTCTTTTGATGACAATTTTAATCCACTATGCTGAAAGATTGTGTATGATAACCCAAAACCAAAAGGGAAGAGGGGCTTAATTTTATTTTTTTCGAAATGCCGATAGCCAACATAAATTCCATCGTCATATCTTGTTACTTCATCTTCCTTCATATAAGACTTGTAAGCAGAGCAATCTTCCCACCTTTGTGGAAAAGTTATTGGGAGCTTGCCGGAAGGATTTGTTTCACCGAGAAGCACTTCTGCAATTGCATTTCCGGATTGTTCACCAGCAAACCATGCCTCAATAATTGCTGGAACTGAATCTATCCATTCATTCATTAACACCGGAGAGCCGGTCATGAGCACAACAATTGTGTTTTTATTTACACTTAAAATTTCTTTAATGAAATCGTCTTGTTTGCTGGGGAGCAGCAAATCATTTCTATCGAATCCCTCGCTTTCATATGTATAATTTGTACCGGCAAATACAATTGCAGCATCTGATTGATTAGCTGCAATTATTGCATCTGCCGTTAATTCATCGTTAGGTTTACGCCAGCCGAGTTTAACTATTGCGCCTCCGCCATTTTCGTAATATTCAAGCTTAATTTTGTAATATTTATTTACTTCGAAATTAGATGTGTATGAATTAGTCTTCAAAGCGTGATCATTCCAATCATCAATTACAATTTCGTCATCAATATAAAGCCGAACACCATCATCACTTGCTACATCAATAGTGTAACGGCCGGTTTTCTCAAACTTTAAGTAACCTGTCCAGCGAACCGAAAAATTATCTTGGGGAAAGTTTTCAAATGGCGTGCTGCCATCCCATGAAAAATTAACTTGATCATCAATCTTTACTATTGACGGAGGATCCTCTAAGTTCTGATTTATGAAGTATTCGGCCTTCAATCCATTCTCTTTTCCGTTTATTTCTGTAAACAAGAATTTGCTTTCGATAGGATTGGTATCACCATCGAGCATCATACCTTGAGCAAAATTTATTTTGACTTTATTACCGATTTTATTTCTTAATGCTTCCAATGGACTTACAGATTGGAACGGTACCACCATCGAACTCCCACCGCCTCCCGTTATTGCAATTTTACTATTCGGACCGATTACTGCAACTGATTTTATTTTACTAAGATCTAATGGGAGAATTGAATTAGAATTCTTAAGCAGCACAATTCCTTCCCTCGCCACATCCAGCGCAATTTGTTTATGTTCTGAAGTATTTACTTTGGATTCATCATACTTATAATCATCAAATAAACCGATAGTGAACATCACCCTTAAAACTCTTCTTACCTTATCATCAAGTTTATCTTCACTTAATTCACCGCTTTTTAGCTTTTCATAAAGTGAATCTCGATTAAGATATTTTCCCTCAGGCATTTCTAGATCAAGTCCGCTGTTAAACGTTGGAATACTGCTGTGAACGGCACCCCAATCAGACATAACCAAGCCATTAAATCCCCATTCATTTTTAAGTTTATCGATAAGTAAATAATCATTTTCACTGCAATAAGGTCCATTCAGTTTATTGTATGCAGACATAACTGCAAGCACATTAGCTTCCTGAACTGCTGCTTTGAACGCCGGAAAGTATATCTCATTCAATGTTCTTTCATCAACAATTACATCAACAACATCGCGCTGATGTTCTTGATTATTCACAGCAAAATGCTTTACCGTTGCTGCAACATTTTGTTTTTGAACGCCTTTAATATAATCTACAGTAATTCGTGATGTTAAATAAGGATCTTCGCCGAAGCTCTCAAAGTTTCTTCCGCCCATCGGAATTCGTGCAATGTTCACACAAGGACCAAGAATTACATGCCGCTTTTTAGCTTTAACTTCTTCGGCAATTGCAGATCCTAGTTTCGATATCAATTCAGGATTCCAGGTAGCAGCCATTGAAATTCCGGATGGAAAAGCTGTTGAATTATCCCAACGAACACCGACAGGGCCATCAGCCATATTCAGTGGTGGAATACCTAACCGTTCAATTGCTTTTGTTTCGAAACCGGTTCCGCC
>JBGSOQ010000247.1:0-6609 GCA_041739035.1 Ignavibacteriaceae bacterium
AGGTGAGAAATTTGATTTTTTCAGATGAATACCGGTTCGCATTTTTAAAATACCGGCAAGTACAGCTGAAGCTTTTCGTATTTCTTCTTTGTCCGAATCTCCTTGATCTGAATTAAGTAGTAATTTTTCTCTTTCAAGGAAATTTATATCAAAATCTCCTTTAATAAACTTGTCGCTTCCTAAAATCTTGGTTAAGAATGACACATTATTTGTTATACCGGAAATATTGTATTCACTGAGGGCCCGTAAAATTTTCTTGATGGCGTTATCTCGACTGGAATCCCAGCAAACAAGTTTTGATAGCAAAGGATCATAATAAACAGTAACTTCTGAACCTTGCCTGATTCCCGAATCAACTCTTACACCTAAACCTGAAGGTTCATAATAAGTTGAGATATTTCCAGTTGATGGTAAAAAATTATTTTGTGGATCTTCGGCATAAATTCGCGCTTCAATCGAATGACAATTTATTTTGATCTCATCCTGAGTAAACGACAATGGTTTTCCGGAAGCAACCAAAATCTGTTCTCTAACTAAATCCTTTCCGGTAATCAATTCTGTTACCGGATGCTCAACTTGAATCCGGGTGTTCATCTCGAGGAAATAAAAATTCTTATCTGAATCCATTAGGAACTCTATTGTCCCTGCATTAAAATATCCGCAGGCTTTAGCGGCATTTATCGCAGCACTTGTAATTTTCTCACGTGTGACCGAATCAACAAAAGATGAGGGCGCTTCCTCAATAATTTTCTGATGTCTTCGTTGAATTGAACATTCACGTTCAAACAAATGAACATAATTACCGAATTTATCTCCGAATATCTGAACCTCGATGTGTCTTGGATTATCAATATATTTTTCAATGTAAATATCGTCATTAGCAAATGCTTTCAATGCTTCTCGTTTTACTGCTTCAAAGGAAGATGAGAAGTCATTTTCTGATAATATTTTCCGCATTCCCTTGCCGCCGCCGCCCGCAACTGCTTTAAGCAAAATCGGATAACCGATTTTATTTGCAAGCTTTATCCCTTCTTCTAAAGATTTTAGTGGTTCAGTGGCTCCAGGAACGATAGGCACATTATTTCGGCTCATCAGCATTCTTGCTTCAGTTTTATTTCCCATCATGCTTACAGATTTTGAGGATGGGCCAATAAAAGCTATGCCCGCATTTTCAAATGCCTGAATGAAATTGGAGTTTTCCGAGAAAAATCCGTAACCGGGATGAATAGCATCCGCGTTAATTTTCTTGGCAAGATTTATAATTTTACTTTTGTTGAGATATGACTCGCTTGCGGGTGAAGTACCGATATGATAGGATTCATCAGCAAGAGAGGTATGCAGTGCAGTTTTATCAGCATCAGAATAAATTGCCGCCGAAATAATTCCAAGCTCCTTACAAGCCCGAATTACTCTAACAGCAATTTCGCCCCTATTAGCTATTAAGATTTTTTTAAACAATAATTATGCTCTGGTGATAAATTATGCGAAAGCTACTTTAACTCAGCAATTGTAATTCCGTCTCCACCCATATCAATTGGCGCAAAACTGAATTCTTTAACCTTATCATGGGATTTGAGTATCTCTTTAACTAATCTTTTTAAGACGCCTGTGCCCTTTCCGTGCAAGATTTCTATACGTGTTAAACCAGAAACATACGCCTCATCAACGAATTTAATTACTTCAAATTCAGCTTCTAGAGGTTTCTCACCTCTAATATCTAAACGATGAGATGGATTTTCAACAGATAATTTAACAAAATTATCCCGAATTTGTTTTTCTCGCTTAGTTTTTGCCAAATCACTTAGAGAAGCTTGAATTTTCAAACCACCCGATACTAATAAAGCCTTATCTTTATTTATCTCAGTAATTTCACCTGAGGTATGAGTATTTTTTATTTGGACATAATCCCCAATTGTTAGAATTTCATTATCATCTTTAACATTTAAAGTTTCAGCAAAAATACTCTTATTCTTTTCTTTCAATTCTTTAATAATAACCTGAGATGATTTAATCACATCTTTGTTGGCATTAGATTCTTTTAATTCCTTAATTACTTTTTCGAATTTTTTATTTAAATCTTTAAGATAATCATCGGCTTCAGCTTTCACCTTCTTGATAATATCCTTTTTCTCATTATTAAGTTTATCAATGTTTTCTTTGTACTGCCTTGATAGACTATTCAATTTGAAATTTTCAGCTTCAGCTATTTTTAGTTGGCCCTCTAAATCTTGCGATTTTTCTTCAAGGTTTACAAGAAAATTCTCAACATGTTGCTTTTTTGAATCCAAATAACTTTGCGCTGTTTGTATCAAAGAATCATCTAAGCCAATTCTTTTTGCAATTTCGAAGGCATAGCTTGAACCAGGAATTCCCTGTTTGAATTTATATGTTGGACTAAGATTTTTATGATCAAATTCCATTGCGGCGTTCTCAAAACCGGGCATATCATTGGCAACAATTTTCAGGTTACCGTGATGTGTTGTAGCAAATACCAAAGCTTTTTTCCGGCTGAGATGAACTAGTATTCCGGCTGCTAATGCAGACCCTTCCGCAGGATCTGTTCCGGTACCAATTTCATCCAATAAAATAAGAGAATCCTCGGAAGCTTGATTTAAAATGCTGCTAATGTTAGAAAGATGCGAACTAAATGTTGACAGATCGTCCTCAAGCGATTGTTCATCTCCAATATCAACTAGTATATTCTTAAAAAAATGAAAGTTGGAGTCAGGATTACAAGGGATGTGAATTCCCGAGTTGATCATCAAATGCAACAATCCGATCGTCTTCAAAACTACAGTTTTACCACCTGCGTTTGGCCCGGTAATAAGAATAACATTTTGCTTATCGACTTCTACGGTTAGTGGAATTGTCTTTTCCCTGCCGAATTTTTTAAGAAGTATTGGATGTCTTGCATTCTCAATATAAATCGGTTTTGAATCGTTCATTGTGGGATAGCATCCAATTATTTCAATTGAATATTTTGCCCGGGCAAAGACTGAGTCAATTTCTGTTACTGCATCAAGCGCAGCTATTAATGGGCTAACAATCTCTCCAATTCGCTTTGTAACCTCTTTAAGTATTCGCTCTATCTCCCTTTTTTCAGCAAAAGTTAAGGAAATTATATCATTATTTAGCTCGAGAGTTTCCTCTGGTTCAATATACACAGTTTGACCGGTTGATGACTCCGAATGAACGAACCCTCGAATATGTCTTTTATACTCAGCTTTGATAGGTAAAACTATTCTACCGTCTCTTAAAGTTACATAGTCTTCCCGTACTAAGTTCTCTTCTTTAAGCTGCTTTACAATCCTATTGACAGAACGAATTAAATCATCTTTACGCGAGGAAATATCTTTTCTAATTTCAAAAAGCTTAGGACTTGCACTATCTTTAATCTCTCCATTTTCATTGATGATCTTTTGAATGTAATTCTCAAAAGCTTTATCAACAAACAAATATTTGCTTAATGCCCTAAGAGAGGAATTTGTTTCCGTATTATCTTTTAGAAACTGGAAAAGATTTCGTGACAAAATAGCTAGTTTTAGAACTTCAAGAATTTTCTTGCTTTCAAGCAATGCTCCCTCGATTGCACTTTGGGAAATAGTATTTTCAAGATCAGGTAAATAATCAATAGGAGGACTTGCTAGCTTTATAAGAATTTCTTTTGCTTCATCGATCAATCTTCCGCTATCATGTATTTCCTCTAAATTTGTCAGAGGTTGTAGTGCTTGTACCCTGCTTTTTCCTTTGTCAGTAACACAATAATTGGAAATATAAGATAGTACTTTGCCAAACTCCAATTTTTCAATGACTGATTTGGAATTCATCAAACCGAATCTTTTTCGATTATATAATCTTTAATAATTTTTCTGGAGTCAGGAGTATATTCTTGTAGAAAATCTATTGTCATTGGAATGACTTTATAAACGGGAGTGTAGATATAAGACGTTTTAGCAGTACTTTCGCTCGGCAGGTCAAATATTTTAATGATAATAAATACAGCGCTTAAGAAATACAAAACCTGTATCAATCCTACAACGCCACCCAGAAATTGATTTAATACATTATTAACTTTGTCAAAAGGATGAACAACTCGTTTCAGAATTGAAATTACAATCATGATTAGGATAAAAATAACAGCGCCACCGATAATTTCAGACAGATAAAATTCTATACCGAGTGCGGATTCAATCAATCTGCCAAACGGAGCTGCAAACAGAACGGATAAGTAGATAGCAATTGCTAATCCTATCAAGCCAATGAGTTTTCGTATTAAACCATCTTTATAGCCGAGAATGAAACCAATCAGAAGAGCTATTACAATGATAATATCGAGAAGTATCATTTTTCAGCTTAACAATTTTTCAACAATGGTCTTGACTAATTTTCCGTCGGCTTTGCCTTTAAGTTCTTTCATAGCTAATGGCATAAGCTTTGGGAAATCTTCCTTTGATTTTGCGTCTATTTCAGATGCAATTCGCTTTATTTCTAAAGTAATTTCGTCTTCGCTAAGCTGCTTTGGAAGGTATTCAAGAAGAATTTCAAGTTCTTTTTCTTCCTTTAATGCCAACTCCTCGCGGCCTGCATTGCGAAATTGTTCAATAGAATCTTTTCTTTTCTTAACTGCCGTAGTTAACATTTTTACTTCATCGTCATGAGTAAGCTCTCTGCCCGCACCGCTTTTTTCAAACTCAAGAATAAGAGCTTTTATTGAGCGAATAGTTTCCAGCCTTAGTTTATCGCCGGATTTCATCGCATCCTTTAGGTTTTGATTTATTTTTTCCCTCAAATTCATATCTATCCTTGCTAAAAAGAAAAGGCAGGTATATAAACCTGCCTTCAAAAAAGTAACATTAAAACACTAATTAGATTTTAATATTTGTAGAATAATTTATTCTCAAGCAATATGCTTTTCTAAGTTCTTGCTGAATATCAGTTACTAAACCCATTTCCTGGTTCTTGTCAATTCTCATAGACACGATAACATTCGGAAGGTCTTGCCGTTTCTTATACATAATATTCTGAACTTCCTCGAGTTTAACAATGCTGTCGTTAACCTGAATTCTTCCATTACTGCCGACCCAGACATAGGAAACTAGTCTTTTATTTTCAATTTTCTCAATAGCTTGAGCTTCGGGAAGTTTAAAATCAACAAGAACATCAACTTCTCTTAATGTAGTAGTAACCATAAAGAAAAGTAGCAACATAAAAACTATATCTGGCATAGAAGCTGTAGGAATTTCTTGCTTTGTGGTGGCTCTTCTTTTTTCGAATTTCATTTAACACTACCTCGGAAAAATTATTTCTTAATTGATTCTGGTTCAGCTAAAGAGATAATAATTGGAATTTTATCCTGAACCTTTTTTTGAGATTCTTCATCCAGATCATTGTACTTTCTACCGAAATTAGCATTTGAATATTCATCTCTCGTTTCAAAGTATGAGAGTTTCACTTGATCAAGCGTTTGAATATATAAATTGTAATTAGTTTTTCTGTCCGTTTTCATTGATACTATAAGCTTCTTATTTGCAGGAAGTTCAATTTTCGAAATAATTCTTGGTTTTAATTGATTCTTAATCTGGAAAATTGAGATTGGAGTTCCATCAAGAAGAACGTCTCCATTTTCATTAACAAGAAGTGCGGCCATTCTATCTTTTGAGACAGGTACTATATCGGTTTCCTCGATAGGCTCAGGCAAAGCTAAACCAATTCCTGTATCAACATCAATTACAGTTGCAACCAAGAAAAATAGTAGTAATAGAAAGGCAATATCAGCCATCGAGGAGGTCGGAATAGATGCCTCTTTAATTTTTCTTTTCTTAATCATTTTATTTTTTCAAATTAATAATTGATAAATACTCTTCAAGAAAAAATTTACTTTTTCTTGTTTTTCAGATCGTACAAAGCGTCTATTAGTTCTACGGAACTTTCTTCCATATCTCCAATTAATCTATCAATTCTTGAAACGAAATAGTTATAAAATACTTGCAAGATCATAGCTACAACCAAACCGAACAAAGTAGTTAAAAGAGCAACAGAGATACCTGATGCAACAATTGCCGGAGAAATTTGAGCCGCTTCTTTGATAGCATCAAATGCCTCAATCATTCCTTGTACTGTTCCGGTAAAACCAAGCATAGGCGCAATTGTAATAAAGGTTGAAATCCAAATTAAGCCTTTTTCCAAAAAGCCCATTTCAATTCCACCGTAAGTCATAATCGCTTTTTCAGCTGCATCAAGTCCTTCATCTGCTCTCAATAATCCTGCATGGAAAACTGAAGCAACAGGTCCGCGAGTGTTAGCACAAACTTCTCTGGCAGCTTCAATACCGCCTGAATCAAGCGCGCCCTTTACTTTAAGAATAAAATCTTTAGTATTAACTCTCGCTCGGGATAATGTCCACATTCTTTCGAATGTAAAAGCCAGACCAAGCACCAGACATGCAAGAATTGGATGCATGAATATTCCGCCAGCTTCATATTTTGTTGTTAGCCAATTTAAAACACCGGAATCTTGTGTGGTTTGTGCAATGACAATTACCATCGAATAAATAGCATTTGCAAGTTGCATAGAGAATGACCTCCTAAATAAATAATGTTAATGAATCAA
>JBGSOQ010000105.1:0-7700 GCA_041739035.1 Ignavibacteriaceae bacterium
GTTCTTTCAGCACATAGGCGGGCTGCCGCTTTACATTGTTGATGATTTGAAATATTCAACTGCGGCATTTGGACTTTTAACTGCAATAAATACTGTGTTAATTATTATTATGGAAGTTCCGCTGAACAATGCAATGTCGAATATGGCTTATGGAAGATCAATGTTTATCGGGGCGCTGTTTGCGGCAATTGGCTTTGGCGCTATGGCAATTGCAAGGGATATTGCGCCGCTAATCATTTCAATAATTATTTGGACAATCGGTGAAATGATTTTCTTTCCCGTTACAGCGGCATATGCTTCGGAGATTGCTCCTCCGAAAAAACGGGGTGAGTACATGGGCTATTTCCAGATGACTTTCAGCTTCGCTTTTTCTGCCGGGCCATGGCTTGGTACAGTTGTTTATGAAAAGTACGGTTCCGTTATTTTATGGATAGGTGCTTTGGTTATGGGATTGGTAACTGCATCTCTTATGTTATTTGTGAAGGAAAAAGAAAAGGAATCGATATAGGATAGTAAATGGTTGGCGGATATAGCGCTGTCATTTCGATACCGAATTTATTCGGTGGAGAAATCTTTTTCTGTGTTAAATTCTTACATCGCTTCGCTCCGCAGAATGACTTAGAAAAAGAGATGAGAAAAAGAATTTTGTAAGTTTATGTTGTATTAAATAGCTGAAGTTATAGAATACCCATGTTGTAGAGTCTTTAAGAGCCACGAACTTTAGAGCATGTTGCACAATAATTTTAGATACTTTCTTTGCGATCTTAGCGCCGGCTCGCTGTTTTAGGCAGAAATTCTCAGCGCACTTTGCGGTTAATAAAGAAGGAGAATTTTACCACAAAGGCCGCAAAGAAGGCGCAGAGTTCGCAAAGTATTAATGTACTTAGTTATGCAGCACTCTGTAAATGTCGGAACTTTAATAAAGCTTGCGTAACTTCAGTTAATTAAGAGAGCTTAAATGAAAATTAAATTGAAATACCTGGCTATCATCTTATTATTCTCATCAGTAATCGCTGCGCAGGAAGTTAAGCACGCACCGGGAGATTATGTTACTGTTAACGGCAAAAAGCTTTGGTATGAAGCTGAAGGAAAAGGCGATCCAATACTTTTAATTCCGGGCGGACCGGGCAACTCTCATATTTACTTTCATCCGTGGTTTTCAGAACTGGCTAAAAATGTTAGGGTTATTTACTTTGATGCTTACGGCAGAGGAAAATCTGATCGTGCAAATTCTCCGGATCAATATTCATTCAAAGGAGATGTGGAAGACATTGAAGCGCTGCGCAACGCTCTGGGTTTTGATAAGTGGACTGTTCTCGGACATTCGTACGGCGGAATGGTCGCTCAGCAGTATGCGATCGATTATCCGAACTCCGTTGACAAATTAATATTGGTAAGCACTTTTTACAGCGGAGAAATGTGGCAGGAAAATGATAACAGCTCCAACTATGAAATAAGAAATCAATATCCCGAAGTCTGGCAAAAAGTTATGGGGCTTAGAGACGAGGGAAAAACTTCAAGCTCACCGGAACATGTTGATGCTTACTCTGTTCCCTCCGGACTGCTGTATTTTTATGATGCTTCGAATACATATAAAGTAAGCAGAGATTCTCTTTCAATGAATACGGATGTTTATTACCGGATAGCGGGAAAGGATGCGGATTTTCTGATAAGCGGCGATATTGGTCCGCTTGACTTTAGAGATAAGCTGAAGGATTTGAAGATGCCTATGCTGATTTTACAAGGACGGTTTGATAGAATTTCAATTCCAAGGTTTGCAATAAAATATAAAAGCTATGCACCGCAGGCAGAGTTTGTAATGTTTGAAAGAAGCGGGCATGATCCTTTTATTGAAGAACCGGAAAAAACATTTAAAGTGATTGCGGATTTTCTGGAAAGATAATTATTTGCAGGTAATAAAGCTTTGTTTGGACAGAATTTAATGATGTCTTATGAGGGTGTTGTGAGGGTCAGGACCAATGTTATCACAGTAAAATTTAACTGAGTCATTAAGCCAATAAAAAATTTATTAGACGAGAATTGAAGAAAAAATAATTAAAGGGTAACTTTACATTTAGAATTGATGCTTTCGGTTATTTTATTTAGGCAGTTAGTGAAATTCTAAATTATCGAATTAACGAAACAATTTGCTAAAATGAACAGAGTCACCAAGGAACAGTTATTTGGACCGATCAACTTTAAAACCTTGAGTCAAAATCGAAATTTTAAAGAGGACAGTGTTAGAGAGGTTCTGATTCTCCCAATACTTAAAGAACTTGGGTATAAGCAAGCAGATATTGATCGCAGTAAAACCCTGCAACATCCTTTCTTAAAACTTGGTAGCAATAAAAAAATTCCCATTAGGCTTGTTCCTGATTACTCTTTGAAAGTAGAGAACAATTATGCGTGGGTGCTGGATGCAAAATCTCCTGAGCAAGATATTTATGATAGTGATAATATAGAACAAGTTTATAGTTATTCTTCGCATCCCGAAATAAGAAGCACCTACTTTGCCATCTGCAACGGACTGTACTTCTCTTTATACAGACGAGAATCCACAAACACACCAATTCTTTTCTTCAGTCTGGACGAAATAGAACATAGTTGGGAAAAACTTTCTATGTTTCTTTCACCCACAAGCTTTCAAGTTGGAAAGCAGATTGTTTATGAACCAGCAGTTAAATATCGAGCTGAGTTTAGTTATGATAATCGGGCATTACTTGAAGAAATTCCTGTAAAGAAACAACAAGCAAAAAGACATTTTGGTGTTCATGGTTATTTTACTAAGCAAAGTTGGAATGTTGTTGCCGAATATATAAAGAACTTTAGCAAACCCGGGGATTTGGTTCTCGATCCATTTAGTGGTAGTGGCATTACTCCTGTAGAAGCCATGATGAACAATAGAAAAGCAATAAGCATTGATCTTAATCCGATGGCTGTTTTTATTGTTCAAGCACTGACAGCTCCAGTTAAAGTATCGGATCTCGCCCAAGCATTTGAAAAAGTTAAAATTGAGTTTCTGGAAAAAGAACCTAAGACAAAGCAACAGATTTTCAAAATTCTTTCGCATTATGATTATCCGAAAGGATTTGTACTACCAAAAGGATCCAATTTTAATACGGTTGAACAACTTTTTAGCAAAAAACAACTGGCTGACTTAGCATTATTAAAATCACTTATTATAAAAATAAAGAGCAGAAATATTCGGAATTCATTGTTGCTTGCCTTCTCGAGTAGTATCAATAAATATAATTTAACCTTTCATTATACAAAAAGTGAGGGTGGTGGTGACAGCGGACCATTCAGATACTACAGATATCGCAAGGCACCAAAACCCGGTAAACTTGATTTGATTGATATTTTTACCACCAAGTATAAAAAGGTGGTTGAGGCAAAGAAGGACATTCAATATTTCATTAATGATAGTACTATAGAAAATTTAAAAGTAATAAAAGGCACGGCCACTAATTTAAGCTGGATACCAAATGAAAGTGTAGATTACATCTATACGGATCCCCCTTACGGTAAGAAAATTCCTTATCTTGATCTCTCAACAATGTGGAATTCTTGGTTGGATCTAAAGGTTACAAAAGAGGATTTTGAACTTGAGGCAATTGAGGGTGGAGAAAGTGGAAAAAGTAAAAAAGATTATAATCTCCTGATTGCGCAAAGTATTAAAGAAATGTATCGTGTACTGAAATATGATAGATGGATGTCTTTTGTCTTTGCCCATAAAGATCCTGAGTTTTGGCATCTTATAATTGATACCGCTGAAAGTTGTGGTTTTGAATACATCGGCGCAGTTCCACAGAAAAATGGTCAAACTAGTTTTAAAAAGCGCCAGCATCCCTTTACTGTTTTATCGGGTCAGTTGATAATTAATTTCAGAAAAGTTAAAAATCCAAGAGCAATACTTAAAGCACATTTGGGAATGGATATCGCTGAAATTGTCATGCAAACAATCGAGGGAATAATCGCAAAGCATGATGGAGCAACACTTGAGCAAATAAACGATGAGTTGATTATTAAGGGATTGGAGCTTGGATTTTTAGATTTACTTAAAAAAGAGTACTCGGATCTGACTCCATTACTATTGGACAATTTCGATTATGATGAAGAGATAGAAATATTTACTCTCAGAAAAGATGCAAAGTTTAAAACTCACGTTGATGAAAGATTACGAGTTCGTTACTATCTAATTAGCTTCCTGCGAAGAATGGAAAGGGAAGGAAAAAATCCCCACTTCGATGATATTGTTTTTAGTATTCTGCCATTATTAAAAAATGGTAAAACCCCTGAAAAGCAAACTATACTTGGGATTTTAGAAGATATTGCCGAACATGTCGGCGAGGACAAATGGCGATTAAAAAAGGAAGGACAGTTTTCATTAGAATTTTAAAGTCGTTTTTTTAAAAGCAAAGGTAGCAACGTAAATAGTTCTATCTAATCTTCACAACCATCAATTCAACTCGTCTGTTTTTTGCGCGGTTTGCTTCTGTATTGTTTGCGCACCACACTTCCTACCCCCAACCACCAACATCCCAAAATCGCCCTCTCCCTCATCACACAACCTTTTTGCATTATTTAAAAAATTATTGAATATTGCTCAAAAGATTAACTGTTATAAATTAAATAATCATCAAGGAAAAAATGACTATAAAAGCCAGCTCACCCGAAGAGTATATCAGCAAAGTGCCGGAAGAACGGAAAGAAGCTATGTCAAAACTAAGACAAACCATTTTGAAGAATCTGCCAAAAGGTTTTGCGGAAGGTATGAACTACAACATGATTGGATACTTTGTTCCGCATTCTGTTTATCCGGACGGCTACCATTGCGATCCCAAACAGCCGTTGCCCTTCATGAACATTGCATCTCAGAATAACTTTATTGCTTTTTATCACATGGGCATGTATGCAAATAAAAAGCTTCTGGATTGGTTTACAAAAGAATATCCAAAACATTGTAAGATAAAATTGGATATGGGGAAAAGCTGCGTCCGTTTTAAGAAAGTTGAGGATATTCCCTACAAGCTGATTGGCGAGCTTACAAAAAAAATGAACGCATCAGAGTGGATAAAAATTTATGAGGGGAATTTTAAAAGAAAGTAGAGCTGGATGATGGGTACTTGATTCTGGATTCTGGATACAAGATGCCGGATGCCAGATACTGGATAAAAGAGCACAGCCAATCACTCATTCACCCATTCAGCCACTCACTCCTTTGGTTTATTATCCGATGCAAATTTTCCACCCTCAAAAAATATTTAAAAAAGTTCTTGACAAGTGAATCAAAATGCCTTATCTTTGCTTTGTAAAACAAAGTACTTTATAAAAGAGGTAAAAATGGATGAAAAAACGGCTTTAGAAGAATTACAGTTCATACGAAAAATTGTGGACGAGGGTAAAAAAAGCGTTGTATATAACGGCAAGGATTATATCTTTTGGGGAATAATCGTAATAGTGGGCATGATGGCAACTTTTATTTTTCATATGAATCATGTGTACTTCAATTACTTTTATATCTGGGTTGTCCTAATTCCTATTGGATGGGCTTATTCCATTTACAATCGAAGGGAACATAAAATAAAATACCCTTCCTCATACGCCGGCAAATTGATTGCTGCCGTTTGGGGTTCGGCGGGAGTAGGAATGACAATTATCGGTTTTATTGGCACGTCTCTCGGCACAATTAGGCCAATGGCAATTAGCCCCATTCTTGCAATAATCCTGGGCAGCGCTTACTATATTTCAGGAAAGATTGTCGGAGTTAGGTGGCTTTCTAATATGTCTTTCGGATGGTGGCTGGGAGGAATTTTATTATTTTACGTAACAAATGTTTATTCATTTTTAATCATGTCATTACTGATGCTCTTTTTCCAAACGCTTCCCGGTATACTTATATACAAAAAATACAAACAAGAAATCGCGGTTAAACAGTGAACGATTTTGATCACCAGCAAATTGATGATATAATTCATTCGAGAATTCGGCTGGCAATACTAGCTCTGTTGATAAGCATTGAGGAAGCCGAGTTTAATTTCATCAAGGAAAAAGTAAACACTACCGACGGCAACTTGAGTGTTCACATAAAAAAATTGGAAGAAGCAGGATATGTTTCTGTTAAAAAAGAATTTATTGATAGGAAACCGAGAACGACTTATGGGCTTACAAAAAACGGAAGAAAAGCTTTTGAAAATTATCTGGACCATTTGGAAAAACTTATAAAGAAATAAAATTTTTTAATTATTTACTTTGAAAAACAAAGCACTTTAATAATCACTAATCATAATCGGAGGTTCAAATGAAAACTTCAATAAAAAAACTGGCTCTTTTTACTTTCATTCTCTCTTCAGCTTTTCTCTTTGCGGGTCAAAGCAGACTCAATCAGGATGATTTGCTGGAAGGAATACGTCTTGCCGAGAATGCACTTAAAGCTTACGACAAAGGTTTGCTTGTTCAAGCAAAAGAAATTTTTGCTAAAGAAGAATCAAATACAATGGCTTTCTATTATCAAACATATTGCGAGTACAAACTTCTTGAAATGAGCTTGCGTCCCGGCAACGAAGATCTTTTCGATAAATATTATGAGGATGCCGTTGCCCATGCTGAACAAATAGCGGCAGTAAAAGAATACGAATCCGAAGGAAAGACATTGCTTGCCGGAATTTATATGATGAAAATTGCAACAAGCTCAATGTCGGCAGTTACCTTATCACCCAAAGTTCACTCCCTTCTCGATGATGCACAAAAAAGCGAACCGGGTAATCCGCGTCCATACATAATCCGGGGAATAATGAAATATCAAACGCCTGGAATTTTTGGCGGAAGTTATGAAGATGCCGTAAAGAATTTCTCAAAGACAATTCAGCTTTTTGAAAAGCAGGAAAATGTTGATTCGCTTAAGCCGCATTGGGGCTACATAGAATCATTGGCATGGCTGGGCAGATCACAAGAAAAGCTTGAGAACTATGATGCGGCAAAGTTTGCATATCAAAAGGCGTTGAACACTGAACCAAATTACGGCTGGGTTAAGTATTCCCTGCTGCCGCAACTAATGAAAAAATTAAATGACAAGTAAGCAAATTCTTTTTTGAAAGAAAACGATATGAACTCGAAAGTAAAACTCAAAATTTTTGTAACAATGATTTTTCTAATCTCTTCACAGCTCTTGTTTAGCCAAGTTAAAACAAGAATCGAGGGAAAAATTACAGACGCGAAGAACAATCCTCTTCCTTACGTAAATGCGTTTCTGTTAAGTACAACTGATGGAGCGATGAGTGATGATGAAGGTAACTTCTCATTTGTTACTTCGGAAAAAGGAATAGCAATATTGATGGCAAGCATAGTGGGTTACGAAAAATACCAGCAGGAAATTGATCTAGCTGGTGAAAAAATTAACATCAATATTAAGCTGAGTGAAAAGGCGGTTAATCTAAAAGAGGCAGTTGTTACGGGAAGTTCTTATGGTTCAGAAAAAGAGAAAGGATTGGTGATCAATCGGTTAGATATTTTGACAACACCGGGGGGCGCCGCTGATATTTTTCAATCATTAAAAACGCTACCGGGGCTGACTCAAGTATCCGAAAGCGCAGAGCTTTACATTCGCGGAGGTGATCCGATCGAGTCTCTCACAATGATTGATGGCGCTGTTGTTTATCATCCTTATACTTTTGAATCTGCTTACGGCGGCATCTTTTCCA
>JBGSOQ010000277.1:0-5362 GCA_041739035.1 Ignavibacteriaceae bacterium
AACTGAGATGAATATGCGGCTGTTCAAATAACTGATCCTCGGATAATCAACAATAGTCTGAGAAATGCTTTCTGCATTCAGAATGAAAGTATAAGAGTTTTGGTAGCTTGATTTATAGGGTTCGTTTAAATTTCCCGAATTGTTCTTTGGCGATATTATTTCTTCGCGGCATGAACTAAAAATTATAATAGTAAAGAAAAGAACAATCGATACCAAGAATTTAATTTTTTCACTTTTCATTCTTGTTTAATCTAAAAAAGGAAGAGGATTATGTCAACGTGAAAATTCAAATACTGATTTTTTTTATTTGGGATTGGCCCAATGTGGAAATTCGTTTAATCCGAATAAAATTGTCCCGATCAGGTAAATCAATAAGCTAATGACAATCACGCCGACAAGATTCATAACAATTCCAATTTTTGCCATGTCAATAATTCGAATCCTTTCGCTTGCAAAAACTATAGTATTTGGGGGCGTTGCAACAGGCAGCATAAAAGCCATAGAAGCCGAAAGCGTGGCCGTCATCATTAATAAAAGTGGATTAAGTTGTGCAGCAACCGCAACTGAGGCCATTATTGGCAGAATCATCTGTGATGTTGCTATGTTCGAAGTCAGTTCCGTTAAGAACGTCATTACAAGAGCAACAACTGCAACTATGATTATTGGAGAAAAATCAGTGACGGTTTGCAGCTTCAACCCAATAAAATTAGATAATCCGGTTGATGTAAAACCTTCTGCAAGCGCAAAACCACCACCGAATAAAAGGATAATACTCCACGGCACTTTGTTAAAAACATTAGTGTCTAATATTGTTTGTTTCTGGTTTTCATTTTTTTTAGATGGTATTATAAAAAGCAGCAATGCCATTGCAATTGCAACCGTCCCGTCATTTAAATATTTAGAATAAGGAAACAACCTTTCCCAGCCGGGAATAATGATAAATCCTAGGTTCATATCAACTCTAAATATCCATAGCATGGCGGTTGAAAAGAATACAATCGCAACTATTCGTTCTTCAAACGATATTTTTCCCAACGAATTATATTCATCTTTAATAAAATTTTTATTTATGACTAAATTTTTATCATATTTATAAAAAACTTTCGTTAACAGAAATGCGGCCACTAACAACATGATTAAAGCTATCGGGATTCCCAGCATCATCCAGGTGCCAAATCCAATTTGAGGGGAATTTGGAAATGTAATTTTTAATATTCTGATAAAGGCAAGGTTTGGCGGTGTACCAATCAATGTACAAATTCCACCGAGCGAACATGCATAAGCAATGGCAATTAAAATTGTCCGGGAAAAATTGCGAGTCTTTTCTTTTCCGAACTCATTTTCCATTTTTAGAATAATGGCCAATGCAATAGGAAGCATCATAATTGCCGTCGCAGTGTTAGAAATCCACATAGATAAAAAAGCTGTTGCAGCCATAAAACCAATAACAATTGAATTGGGACTACCGCCAAATAGTGTAATTATTTTTAATGCAATTCTTTTATGCAATCCCCAATTTTCCATCGCTAATGCTAGAAGAAATCCACCAAGAAATAAAAATATTATAGGGTTTATGTATGAGCTGGCTGTTGTTTCGCCATCAAGTAATCCGGTTATTGGAAAGATTACCAGCGGGATTAAAGAAGTTGCAGCAAGAGGAATTGCTTCTGTGATCCACCAAACCGCCATTAGAGCTGCTGTTGCTGCCATTTTGGTGAGATTGGGATTGGAGGGATCTAAATCAACTAAGATTAAGATTAAAATGAAAATCAAAAACCCGGAGAATAAACCAATTTTTTGAAAAATTGACATACTTAAAGTTTCAACTTTTTATTGAGGTGACTTTATGATTTATAATTAATTTCTTTGTTCTGGTTTTAATACAACTTCAATGTAATTTTCTGTATTAAAATAATTATTTACAGATTCCTGAATGATTTCTGAATTTAATTTATCTATCCGTTCTGCATAATCGTAAAAATCTTCCAGATCATATTTGTACAGATAAAATGTCCATAATCTGTTTGCCCAAAAGCTATTTTCCTTCAGATTTACTTCCCATTCCCGACGCTGGGTTTCTTTAACTTTATCAATGTATGATTCATCAACCGGATAAGTTTTTAGGCTGTCTATCTGGTCAAAGATAGTTTTTACCAGTTCATCAACCCGTTTAGGATCGCAGCCGAATGAAATTGATGATGTATATTTTTCTGAAGGATATTTTTGAAGCATTTGATTAACGCTCACACCGTAGGTCCCGCTCTTTTCTTCTCTTATTATTTCTCTTAGTTTAATGTTCAAAACTTCAATCATCGAAGAAAATTTGTAAGTTTCCCAGGGGCTCCAATCAAAATCTCCTGAGAATACGATGTTAACTATGCTTTTATCCTCAATTCCCTTCAGCACTTCTTTACGAATAATTCCAGTTGGGGGAACTATTCTTACATCTTTCCACGACTCATTCCGATTTATTGATGGTAAGTTTCCAAGATAAGTCCGAATGTATGGTTTAATCGAATCGACATCAAAACTTCCGACAAAGATGAAAGTGAAATCAGATGCATCTGCAAAACGATCCTTATAAATTTCAAGTGATTTCTTGGGATTTAATTTTTTCAATGTTTCCATTGTCCATGGCAATCTTCGCGGATGGTATTGTGTAAGAATAGAATTTACCGTATCTATAAAAGCAGATTGAGGATCTTTATCCTTATTCCTAAGGAAGTTCTCCAATTTTATTTTGTAAGCAAGATAAGCGTTGCTGTCCAATCTTGGAGAAACAAAATTGAGATAGATTAGCTGAAACATTGTTTCAACATCTTTCGGCGATGCTGAGCCATTTATTCCTTCAGCTAATTCACCGATATACGGCGATACATTTACAATTTTTCCTTTCAAATATTTTTGCAGCTCAATCAAATTCATTTTGCCTATTCCGCTTTGAGTAACAACAGAAACAGCTGTTGATGCTGGAATATAATTCTGATCATCAACTAAAGAGCTACCACCATCGCTAAATGCTCTAAATATAATTTCATCTTTTTTGAAATCTGTTGGTTTCAGAAGTACTTTCACACCGTTTGCAAGCTTTAGTTCAGTAATTCCTAATTCATCAATTTTATTTTCCTCAATGATTTTAGCCATATCAAGTCTGTGATCAATTAGAGCATCATTCTGCAGTTCATCCTTATAAACAGCAAGTTTATTTTTTTTTGCTGCGTTAATCGTTGCCCTAATGTCATTTTCACTTGGCAGCTTTAAATTCTCTTTTTCCGGAGCAGACAAAAGAACAACATAATTTTTTTCTTTGATCAACGATGTTGCTAAATCATTTATTTCGTTAAGCGTTATCTCGGGAACAATAGATTTAGCGAGCTCAAATTCGTTTTCAATTCCCTGAATAGGATTAGATGATAAAAAGTGCATCGTGTATTGGTTCATGTAAACATTGGAATTTGTATTATCTCTTTCATTAAATCTTACTTCCATTCCACGCAATATTTCAGATTTTTGTCGATTAATTTCCGTTTCAGTAAATCCAGTTTGGCGAATTCTTTCTGCTTCGCTCAACAGTGCATTCAGCGCAACTAAAATTGAATCTTCCTTAGGTATTGCTCCTAGAACATAAAAATTCTTGCTCCTAATGAAATTACCTTTTCCGGAATATCCATAAAGAAACGGAGGTTCAGGCTTTTGCGTTAGTTCGGAAAGGCGGCTGTTGAGCATTGTGTTGTAAAGATTCTCGATAAGGATTTGTTTATAATCATTCACATTTTCAACTTTTTTAACAGGAAACTTGTAATACAGACTTATGGAAGTCTGCGGTAATTCAACATCAGAATTAATGGAAAACAACACATCCTCATTATCCGGGATTGGATAGATTACTCTTTCCTTCTGATCTGCAGATTCGGGAATTTCAAAAAAAATGTTTTTTAATTTTTCTTCAAACCAATTTTTATCAATATCGCCAACAGCTATAACAGCCATCAAATCAGGACGATACCAATCTCTGTAGAAATTTTTTAGAGTTTCATGATCAAACGATTCAACAATTTCTTTTTTTCCAATTGGCAATCTTTCTGCATATTTTGAATTCTTGAACAGCACGGGAGCTTGCTTGTCAAAAATTCTGGAATTGGCTCCTCTTCCTAAACGCCATTCTTCAATTACCACTCCCCTTTCCTTTTCAATTTCAGTTGAATCAAAACTCACTTCAGCAGCCCACTCTTTTAGAATTTGTAGTCCCTTCACGACCAGATCTAAACTGTCTGTCGGAACTTCAATCATATAAACCGTTTCATCAAAGCTTGTTGAAGCGTTTACATCTGCGCCAAATCGCATTCCAATTGATTCTAAATAATTTATAATTTCATTTTTGGCAAAATTCTTGGTGCCATTAAATGCCATGTGTTCAACAAAATGGGCCAACCCTTGTTGATTATCATCTTCAAGCACAGAACCGGCATTCAAAACCAATCTGAGGAAGACTCGCTTTTCTGGTTTTTGGTTATTACGGAGATAGTAAGTCAAGCCATTATCAAGCTTTCCAATAGTAACACTTGAGTCAATTGGAAGTTCTTCATCTAGTGAGAAGTTTTTCTGACTATAGACGTTTGAAATAAATGTAAGACTAAGAAAAAGAAGAATTAACTTTAAATATTTCATTAATGGATTTTCCTAATTTTTTAATGTTAATTTAATCATAGTTCAAATGGATATAAAGTGACTCAATAATTACTAATTGTTCATTTAAATGATCCCGATAAATCATTACATCTGGTTTTTTGACTCATAAATAACTTTCTACAAAGACCTTAACTTTATATATTTGACCCTCGAAATCAAATACAATGATGAATACTAAATACGAAGCAGTAATTGGACTTGAAGTTCATGCTCAATTACTAACTGATTCTAAAGCGTTTTGCGGCTGCCCCACAAAATTCGGTAATGCACCAAACACAAATGTTTGCCCAGTTTGTTTAGGACATCCGGGAGTTTTGCCGGTCCTAAACAGAAAAGTTGTTGAGTTCACAGTATTAATGGGACTAGCTACTAAGTGTCGGATCAATGAACATTCGATCTTCGCAAGAAAAAATTATTTTTACCCGGATTTGCCTAAAGGCTATCAAATATCTCAATACGAAGAACCGATTTGCGAAAATGGTTTAGTTAATATTCACCTTAAAAACGACACTTCTAAGAAAATCAGAATTAAAAGAATTCACATGGAAGAAGATGCCGGCAAGTCAATTCATGATCGGGGCAATGAAACTTGCATAGATTTGAATCGCTGCGGTGTCCCATTGATTGAGATAGTAAGTGAACCTGATTTAAGTTCAGGTGAAGAAGCCTCAGC
>JBGSOQ010000109.1:0-5268 GCA_041739035.1 Ignavibacteriaceae bacterium
TTATCTTTTTTTGGTATCAGAGAATTTGTGAATATTAAAACTGTTTGCATAAAGTAAGGATAAATTTCAAAAGAGACCAAGCTAGAATGGACTCAATAAACAATTATAGGATGCTGGTACAATATGATGGAACCGACTATGCTGGCTGGCAATTTCAATCAAATGCAATTACAATTCAGCAAAAAATTGTTGAAGCAATCAAAACATTAGTCAATGAAGATATTAATCTTATCGCTTCTGGAAGAACAGATGCCGGTGTTCATGCTATTGGTCAAGTAGCTAACTTTATAACACACGCAGAACTTGATCTTTTTAAATTCAAGTATTCGCTGAATTCAATTTTACCAAGAGATATTTCAATTTTGGATATTCACAAAACTGATTCTGAGTTTCACTCAAGATTTGATGCGCGGAAACGTTCGTATTTGTATATTATTACCAGAAACAAATCTCCGTTTTATGATCGATATTCATATTCGTATTTCGGTGAACTAAATTGTCAACGTCTAAATTTAATTTCTCAATGTCTTCTAGGTGAGCATGATTTTACCTCTTTTTGTAAACGAAACACTGAAACCGAAAATAAAGTTTGCAACATCTATAATATTTATTGGAAAGAAACTCGAGGGTTGATATTTCTTCTTATCGAAGCTGATCGATTTTTACATGGCATGGTAAGAACAATCGTTGGAACAGTTCTGCATTCGTTCAAAAATAATTTTGATGATTCTTATATCATTGATATTTTAAAAGCCAGAGATAGAGAAACAGCAGGCGAAAGCGCTCCTGCAAAGGGTTTATTTTTATACAAAGTGAAGTATTGATTGAAGGAGAAAACTAAAACTAATTGGCAATAATTTGGTTACAACCATTCTTTGTGTGGTCTATGTTCCATCAGTAAATTTGACGGGAATAAATGATTTATTGCAGTTCACTTTAGTGAACTGACATAAGAAACTAATTTTGGATTTAGCCGCATTGTAAAAAATTTGTGTAAAATTATATTATGATAAACTTATCTTCAAAATCTGTTTTAATTACTGGCGGATCGCGCGGTATCGGTGCTGCCTGTGTGAAATTATTTGCAGAGGCTGGTGCTTCAGTTCATTTTACTTATAAATCTAATATCGAGGCTGCCAATAGGCTTGTTCTGCAAATCGGTAAAAAGAAGAAAATCTACTTTTATAAAATGGATTTTAGTAATGAAACGAACCTTGAGCAGAGAATTATCGAACTAGTTAATAAAATAAAAAAGATCGATGTTCTTGTGAACAATGCAGGTATTTGGGAATATGGTGAGGCAGATAAAATGTCTTTGAAGGAATGGAACAAAACGATTCAGGCTAATCTTACGAGCATGTTTTTAATTACTAAAACAGTTATTCCTTTAATGAAAAAAAGCAAATTTGGCAGGATAATTAATATATCATCAACTGCAGGACAAAGAGGAGAGGCATTTCATTCGCATTATGCTGCTTCGAAGGGAGCAATGATATCTTATACCAAATCTCTTGCAACTGAAATAGCCCAATTTAATATTACCGTTAACAGCGTGGCTCCAGGCTGGGTTGATACTGAAATGTGTAAAAATGTTTTTAGCGATAGAAAATATAAAGAAATAGTAAGGCTTGATATTCCCGTTCAGCGAATTGCTTCAGCCGAAGATATTGCCGGGCCTGTATTATTTCTTGCTTCGGAACTAGCCAGACATATTAATGGAGAAATACTAAATGTAAATGGTGGATCTGTCTTGTGCGGATGAAAAATTAATTGTTACAATTTTCTAAATTTTATTACTATAATAAAGAACTAATTGAACCGAACAACAAAAAATATCATATATAAAGACGAGAGGTATTAGATGGAATTTCTTTCAGCATTTCATCCTAAGGTTATTCATTTTCCAATTGCTTTTCTTTTTGGTTATTTCCTCTTTGAATTTTTGGGTATCATATTAAAGCAAGAATTTTTATCTAAAGCGGCACATTTACTTTTATTCTTAGGAGTTCTTGGTGCATTGGCAGCTGTACTAACGGGACGTGCTGCTGAAGAAGCATTTGACTACTGGAATAAACAAAGCGGTGAACTGTTAGAGGAGCACGAAATGTATGCAAACTTAACTCTTTGGTATTTTGCAGGTCTACTTGTTCTTCGCTCACTTGTTGCTTTCAATAAAAAATTTATTGGAGTAATTCGATATGTAATATTGGTATTAGCGTTGGTGGGAGTTTATTTTGTCTTTCAAACCGGCGAACATGGCGGTAAAATGGTTTATGATCATGGAGTTGGAACTCAATATAAAATAAAGCAAATGGAATCCGAGTAAGGGAATTGGGTTATAAATTAAGTGCCGCTCGAATATTTTTTGCGATAGTTATAGTAAATGCGCTGGGATTTGCATTAAAATATTTCGATCTGGATACTCACTTTATATTCCTGGGATTTAGATTTCATATTGCTGCCATTATTCCATTTTTAATAGTTATAAAGAAAGATCATTTTAATTTAATTAAAGAATCTTTCACAAAACTGCAATTTACAAGAATTGTTAGGGTTATACTCGCCTTTATTTTCAGTACTATTCTGTTCATTTTGATTTTGTTCCTTGTCAAAAAAATTAAAATTGGAGATCCGGAATATTTTTATGAGTTCGGACTTTCCTCAATAGTCGATTATCCAATTTATCTTGTCTGGAACTCCATTCAGCTAATGCTGCTTTATTTTTTCTTAGCAATAATTCAAAAAAGACTTAAGTATAATTTCATAATTATATTTGCGGTATCAATATTAATCTTTATTTACGAATTTATACCTCTAAAGAAAGTATTATTAAACTATGAAAGCATCGTCGCATTTATATTAGTTTGTCTTATTGTTTCAGTTACGATGAAAAATTTTAATAATATTTACTTGTTCATCTTTCTTATCTTCTCATCTATTTGGGTTAGTCTTTTAGCACTTGGATCCTCTTCATCAACTCTGGTTAATTTATTCTTTGCAGCGAATTATGATTCCTGGGAAGGATTATTTACGATTGACAAATCATTTCCTAATTTTCTCGTTCCCGCATATTATTTGCTTTTGCTAGGTAGTTTATTTTTCATGGCTCTCATTAAAAAAAGAAAATCTGAATGGGGGATCAATAACATTTAAATTTTTGTTATTTTGAAGCGTAAAAAATTGTATTGCATGAAAAAACTACTCTTCTCATTACTTTTAATAATAATTGCTGGCACTAACACAATTTACAGTGCCGATAAAGCTAGAGGTTTTTTTGTTTCGTTTGGTGTTGGGCCGCGCTTACCAATCAGTACTTTTTCAAACTCAACTGACTTAGGTTACGGTTTCAATTTAGAATTTTCCTACACAGACAATCAATTCATCCCCATCTTTTTGTTTACTAAAGTTGGTTATGAACAATATCCGGGCTTGCTGGGGTACTATGAGTCAACTGATTACTCTAACTTTGCTACCACGAATGTTCCTGTCAATACTGGTATCCGATACTATTTTTCTCCACTGCTTGAAAGCGCATTTTTGCTAATTCCTTTGGTAGAAGCTTCGGTTTCTTTTTCATATGTTAAGGAACTTCACCAGTTCAAATTAACTTCCGGTAAAAGCAATTTCTCTGAAGAATATTATAAATTTGGTTTTAGCGCCGGTGTTGGAGTATCGATGTTCCTCATGGAAATTCTAACTTCATATAATTATGTTCAGAATAATCAATTCATCTCCGCGGATTTAAAAATAAGATTACCATTACTAGTAATATTTTGAGGATAAAATGAATTATCAAAATCTTCTTCTTGAACAAAAAGAAAATGTGGCAATAGTTAAAATTAATCGGCCAGATAAACTAAATGCTCTAAATGCCGCAACATTGGATGAACTCAAACAAATGTTTATATCCTTGCGAAATGATGACTCTGTATATGTTATAATTTTAACAGGCACTGGTGAAAAAGCGTTTGTCGCTGGAGCAGATATTTCCGAGATAAATCTGCTCGACATGATTTCTGCGAAAGCGTTTGCTGAAAAAGGTCAGGAAATATTTCATTCCATTGAGAATCTTAATAAGCCTGTAATTGCTGCCGTTAACGGATTTGCGCTTGGCGGAGGATGTGAACTCGCTTTGTCATGTCATATCAGGTTAGCTTCAGAAAATGCAAAATTTGGCCAGCCGGAAGTTAATCTTGGCATTATACCAGGTTACGGTGGAACACAAAGACTAACGCGTTTAGTTAATTCTGGAAGATCTGCCGAAATGATTCTTACTGGAGATTTAATTGATGTCAATGAAGCCTTAAGAATTGGACTCGTAAATCATATTTTTCCGCAACAGGAATTGTTAAATAAATCAATTGAAATGGCAAACAAAATTGCATTAAAAGCTCAGCAAGCAATAAGATTAGCACTAAAAGCTATAAATATTGTGGATCAAGTTTCAGATACTGAAGGTCAAAAATATGAGGCGAGTTTATTTGCTATTTGCTGCGGCACTAAGGATTTCAAGGAAGGCACAAATGCATTTCTTGAAAAACGAAAACCTCTATTTAAAAATCAATAATTCTAAAGGTTTACTTTATTCATAATGATTTCGAAATTCAAATTCAAAAAACTTTTAATTGTCCTTTTTTCTTTCTCACTTTTACTACTGTTTTCCCATTTAGTTCTATCACTTGTTTATCGGGGAACACCATTATCAAATTTGATTCCTATAAGCAATGAAGAGATAGATAAAAAATTTAAGGAAACTCTCCATAGCTTTGCAATTAAAGATGAATGGATAGTAACCCTTAAGAATAAATCTTCACTTCCATCGTACAGAATAAATGTTCCCTCCGATCTTCCTATAACTCAGATTATAAGTGAATTGACAAAAAAGTACGATGGTTATGAGATAAGTGTGACCTCTGAGGAAAAAAAAATAAATGGAAGAACATTATTGCAAGTATTATCTGAAAATAAACCTAAGTTAAAAGCAGATTTTCGATATGATAATGAAATTCAGCGAACAGAAAGTAAATCGACTTTATTTATTTTCGGTAGGGAAAATAAGGAGGCTGAATATGATTCATTGATGCACAATTTGCCTAATGATTATTCTGCATTGCTGGTTCCATCTAAAACAGCTTCAATATTTACAAGATGGTTAAAAGCAAATGGTTTTGAGTATGCTGTGATGCTTAAAGATGATATTAATGAATTAGAATACAGATTGGAAAAAGGTTATTCGCAAATTAGGATAAAGTTGATTGTTCAGAACTT
>JBGSOQ010000307.1:0-5748 GCA_041739035.1 Ignavibacteriaceae bacterium
TTTAATTTTGTCACCTATTTCTGTACCTTCAAATTTATTGTTGATTGATTTTCCGACAATTAATTCTCGCAAAGAAGGATTGAATAATCTGCCTGAAATAATTTTTACCTGAGGTCTAAGCTGATAAACCGGCTGTGAAACACCTCTAACGGTAATATTACTAACTCCGCCCTTTTTAATTTCCAAATTAATTATCACTACAGGTTCAGCAGAAACAAGCGGAATTCCATCAGCTGTCTTTGCCACATGTGGTAGTGTACGAATTAAATTCTGAGTATCGCCGCCTATGATGCTTGAGATTTCACCTTGAGAAGATTTTCTAATTACCATTACGTTATCAGTTGAACCAGTTGATATTAACGTTTTTTCAACACCATAAGCCATCATTAGGGCCGCGGCAAAAACAAAAACAACTAAAGCAATACCGGTCACTGTTATAACTGCTGTAAGCTTTCTAGCTTTAAAGCTTCTGAATGTATATTTAAATGGTATTTTCATTTTTCACTCGATATATTTTATCCGACAAATCTAAAACCTTCAACAATTTTGGTTTTGAGTGTACGCTGAATCGGGAATAGGGCTGCAAAAATCCCAATTAATAGTGCAGCGCTAAGTGCCATTATTGTTGTCTTTGGTTCAATGAAAAAGAACGGGAAAAATCCCTTCGGTATTAACTGCTCAAAAGCTGCAACAATAGGATATGTTAATGCTATACCAATTCCACCACCTAAAAAGGAAATAAGCAGAGATTCACCAAGGATTAATCCGACCAGATGAAAAGTTGAGAATCCAAGAGTTTTGAATACCGCATATTCTCTTGTCCTTTCTCGCGCAGCCATAATCATAGTGTTTGCCAGTACAAGCATTATTATTCCAATAATTACAAATGAAATGAAATTCATTGCAGTGATAATTGCTCCGGACGACGACACAAAGCCTTGAGTGAATGCTTTTTCAGTTTCAGTTTTTGTCTCGGCTGTAGAATTTTTAAACAACGCATCAATTTGATTAGAAATTGTGGCTGATTTATTTGGATCACTGATGAGTACAATGTACCAGCCAACATCCCCGGCTCGCATAGGTGATTCTATTTTCATTCTCTCATCAACATATTGCCAATGAAATAACATTTGAGTTGCATCAGTGTTCTTATTTTTCGGTCTGTAAATTCCCCTGACAACAAAATCCCATCTGCCGGGATAAATATCGCCGTCCAACGTCATTTGATCACCAATTTTTATATTGTATTGTTTAGCAATATCAGAACCGATGATACATGAATTTCTTTCCTTTTTAAAAGTTGCAAGTTCTTCAGGCGTAATTAAAAACTCTGACATAACATCAAAAATTGTCTCAGGATCAACAGCGAGCCGCGCAAAGAAATTATTTTTATCCTTATATATTCCGCCAAACCAATTTGCAAAACTTACATTTTGAACTCCCGGCACATTATTAATTTTTTCTTTGTATGAATATGGAAGGGGGAAAATAAAAGAAACTGCTTGCCTGGTGATCAATCGATTAGCAGCTGCGGCATCTACACTGGAATCCCAAACAGTAACAACCGTTCTAAGGAGTCCAAAAGCAATAACGGCAATTGTTATTCCGAGAATTGTTAAAAACGTTCGTAGTTTATGCCTAAGAGCATTTTTAAAGATTAATTTAAAAACTTTCATTTCAGGCTCCTACCAAATCGCCTTTTTCGAGATGACGGATAATACTTGCTCGCTCTGCCGCATGAGGATCATGGGTAACCATCACAATTGTTTTAGTAAACTCTTTGTTAAGCCGTTCTAAAAGAGTTAAAATTTCATCGGCAGAATTTTTATCCAAATCACCGGTCGGTTCATCAGCAACTAGCAATACTGGATCAGTCACTACTGCTCTAGCAATTGCTACTCTCTGCTCCTGACCACCGGATAATTGCTTCGGGTAGTGTTGAATATGATTTCCTAAACCGACAATGCTTAGAACTGTTTCAACATGTTTTTTTCGCTCTTCTTTTGATAGTTTGGTTAGCAGAAGCGGTAACTCAACATTTTCAAATGCTGTAAGAACAGGAATTAAATTGTAAAATTGAAATACAAATCCAACATTGTTCGCCCTCCATTTTGCCAGGGCTGATTCACCAAGATTGGAAATATCAGTTCCTGCAACAATTATCTTACCTGAACTTGGTTTATCTATGCCTGCAATTAAATTTAACAGTGTTGTTTTTCCTGATCCTGAAGGCCCCATTAAGGCCATAAATTCACCTTGTTTAATAGCTAAGGATAAATCATTCAGAACAGGAATTTCAATACTGTTTCGCCAATAAGATTTTGAAACATTTTCAACTTGAATGAGGTCAGACATTAAATCTCCTTAGAATTTAAATTATTATAAAACTTTAAGTTCAACGCCATCTTTAATGTTCTCAGTAACTTTGTCAATTATACTTTCACCAGCTTCAATACCCGAAATAATTTCAATATCTCCTCCAAATTTTCTTCCCAACTGAACTTGCACTTCAACTGCTTTATCATTCTTAACTATGAAAACAACATCTCTTCCCTTTCGTTTGACCACGGAAGAGGACGGTACAACTCGAATAGGTCTTTCATCAACTTCAGTTTGATCTGTCTTGGGAGTGAGAAAGCTGACTTTAGCACTCATCTCAGGTAAAACACGGCTGTCATATTTTTGGAAACCAACTTTTACCAAAACTGTAGCTTTAGATCTATCTGCAGTTGGTACTATTTTGGCAACATAGCCAGGATAACTTTTCTCCGGATAAGCATCAAGAAAAATTTCACACTCCTGATTCGTAATTATTTTTTCAATATTTGATTCAGAAACATCGGTCTCAACTTGCAATGATGTCATATCAGCCATTGTGACGACTGCGGCTCTTGAGTTTATGCTTGCACCAAATGGCGAAACAATTTCACCAACATCTGCATTTTTAGTCAGCACAGTTCCATCAAACGGCGCCCGGATCAACGTATTTTCCATAGCAACTTCAGCTCCGGTAACCTGCGCCTTTGCAAGATCGATTGATGCAAGCGTCCGATTATAGCGAGCTTCGGCTGTTTCAAATTCCTGCTCTGATATCAGTAGCTTTCTAAATAATTCTTTCTGTCGATTGTAAAAGTTTTCAGCATCTTTCAAATCCGCTTCAGCGAGTTTTAAATTTGCTTTTGCCTGATCTAATTGGGCTTTGATATCATTATCTTCAAGTCGGGCAATAATTTGATCCTTTTTAACTCGGTCACCTTCAACCACTCCAAGGAAAATCAGCCGGCCAGTTCCTTTTGATGCAACAGCTGCTTTACGCTGTGCAACTACATACCCGCTCGCATTAAGAACCGCACTCGAATATGATCCAGTCTGTAAAGTGACAGTTGTTAATTTGACCTCTTCTTTCTTGACTAACAAGTTATTGACATAACTGTATCCAAAAAAAGCTAAAGCAAGTATTACAGCAGAAATTAAAATTCTTACTATGATTTTTTTATTTCTGTCCGGAGGTCTTTTTTCTTCAGTTCTGTCTATTTTTAGAGAACTTAAATCGGCTTTCTTAGTTTCCACCCAAATTCCAAAGTTATTTTATGCAAAAAATCGAATTGTGTATCAAAATATACAAGAAAGTGCAATAAATCATAAACTTTAACAATAATCAACGGAAAAATGTGATAAAGAACTCATTGTTTTAGTTTATTTAAGCCACCTCCATAAGTAGCTACCCAAATCAATCCATCATTATCCCTGACGGCGGCCTTTACATGAGAAAAGCTAATTAGGGAATTATTGCGATTATAAAAGAAAAGAGGCGTTTCTCCAACAATTTGGAATAAACCTTCATTCGTTGATATCCATTTATTATTTAGTTTATCAACATAAATATCTTCAATAAGGTTTCCATCCGTACCGATAAAAATCGATTTCCAGGAGTTTCCATTGAAAATTGAGACCCCACCACGTTTTCCTGGTCCTGGTAAGTGCCCGAACCATTTTTCACCATTTTGAGAAATGGCTGTGGTGGATATTCTATTCGAAGAAATGCCGGGGATAGAATCACGGTATGGCTTTCCAAATATTCCATCCTTAAATTTAAAAATTCCTGTGTTGGCAGTTCCAAGCCACTTATTTCCTTCTTTATCAAGTGTTATGTCATTAACTGCAGCAAATTCAGGTTGGGGATTTACAATTATGGTATCGAATAAAACCCAGTTGACTCCATCGTATTTAATTAATCCAGCGGGCGTTCCAATCCATGCAATATTATTCTCAAACTTGATCGAGTTAACACTATTATTAGCTAATCCCGAATTACTTTTAGTATACACAACCCAAGAAGAATTATTGAACACCGCTATACCTGCATCAGTTCCAAACCATTTATTGTTATTCTGATCAACCGAAACACATAGAATATTATTGCTCGGTATCGGAGAATTCACAGTTGAAAAATTTTTAAAATTTTCCCCATCGTAGCTCATTAATCCTTTATCAAAACTGCCTATCCATTTTATATTATTTAAATCTACATCCAAGCACGTTAAAAAATTTGAAGCAATGCTAGAATTATACAATTGGTAATCGACCCACACCAAAGTATCTCTCATCCTAAAATATGATGAAGCGGTTTTATTACTCTCGACCACTACATTTATTGCAGCATCACGATGATTATCTTTTTGATATCTGACAACATAACTTCCAGGTTTTACATTTTTTTGAAAGAACGGTGTAACTGCCTGAATACTGGAATCATTAATAAATATTTTAGCCCCAGGTGGTTCGGAAGTGAAATTGATACTGCCTAACATAAAAGGATTTGAGTAATAGTCTATCAGATATTCCTTCAAATCTGGATCGCTAAGCTGTACCGAGAAACTCGTATCTCTGAAATATTTAAGCTTTAAGGTTACTGAGTAATTCCCACTTGGCAAATACCTCAAACTATCCGGAGTAAATCGCCCGGTGTTTTTACCATCCTTAAAAATTGCTGCTCCACGAGGATTTGAGTCAATGAAAATAAATCCGTAGTAAACAGTTTCATCGGAAGCTATTAGAGTGACATCTTTTTCGCAAGAATAGAATATGAACGAAAGGATTGATAAACTTAATAATCCAAAAGTACTTGCAAGTTTATTTAAAATTAAGTTGATCAACATTCCTTCAATTTGCTATTAGTAATTTATAACCCAGTGACTGAATGTACGAAGGCAGGAACTTAATCTTGTATTCGCCTAGTATATAAGAAGCAAAAATCCCATAACCGCCTTCAACATTACTAAAATCCTTCTCATCAATTCTCACGGTAAGATCATCCAAAGAACCATTTGTTGTTGAGTAATAGCGTGACAAATTTTGGTCGAGCGCAAGAACTTGCACGGTCGCAAATTCATAAATAGTGTAATTTTGTTTATTGGGATCGCCTTTAGAAATCTCATTCAGAGCTTTCGTTATTGCCTGTCTTTCTACACTTAACGTTGATTGAACTCCGACAGGTGGAAATATTGGTATCTCCTCATTTCCATCCGAAAAATATGTGTACGGGACCTCTTTCTTCATCAAGTAATTTAACCCATTAACATTCTTTGTATATGTGATAACCATCCGCGGAGCAAAATATTGCCCGCTAAAGGAAATATTCCAGATAAATTGAAGCATACTTGGAGATTGATCAGAAATAACATCCGCACTGCGCTGATCAAATTGAATTTTGGGCGGCGTTTTTGAGCTTGAACGAATCCTTCTTCC
>JBGSOQ010000111.1:0-2467 GCA_041739035.1 Ignavibacteriaceae bacterium
TACACCGATTTTACTTAGCACCTCATCTCTTCTTTCACTTTCATCAACAATCTTTTCTTTTTTCTTTAATCTTATCTTAGGCGAATCTATGTGTCCCCAATTCAAAAAAGTCCAGTACTGCAGAATTCTATTTATTCCATCCTCGACAATC
Source organism: Ignavibacteriaceae bacterium (assembly GCA_041739035.1). GTDB lineage: Bacteria > Bacteroidota > Ignavibacteria > Ignavibacteriales > Ignavibacteriaceae > XYD12-FULL-36-8. Next base: position 152 of record JBGSOQ010000111.1, read on the forward strand.
TTCTTATCGGATAAACCAATGTAAGACAACATCTCTTTATGAATTTCCGCAGCTTTGTAACTTCCGACCCCCTGCATATCAGTTGTCAGCGTTACAGTTAACACAGCTTTAGATACTTCAGTATTATGATGACGAATTAAAAAATCATAAAGCTGTCCTATATCGTACTGCGGTGATTCTTTCAGCTCAATCATATCTTTCAGTGTATCAGGAAATGCATAAACATTTTCATTTATCATTTCCTTTAACTGATCCAGAAAAGTATCAATCTGTGCCTGGTTCCATCCTGCAGGATGATAACCCATAAGAAAAGGCATTCCGTATCTTTCGACCATTAACTGCCAGAATTCAGTTGCAGCTCTCTTAAAAGTAATCGGCCAGTAACACCTGGAAAGTATTTTATCACCGTAAGGATTATCATAAGTTGCGTGATATCGATTAACTACAAATTTGAAATCAGGGAGCGCTTCTCCCTCTTCAAATAAATAAATACCTGCAGAGGATTTCTTTCTTAATCTTAATTCGTTATTGGAATTAAAAATAAACCACTCCTGAGGCTTCGCTTCAATTCTTACAGGGTCAATCTCACCAAATTCATTAAACGCATATGTAATCTCCTGTACAGTCATTCCAAACAAAATACAATCAAGAATCTCACTCATAATCCTTTGCAATGGAAGATCATTCAAAATCTTCTCAGCCTTCTGTTTAATAGCATTTTGTCCTGCACGCTTAGCGCCAAGCGCTTTGCTCTTAGCGGCCTCAACGACTTCCCAATCCATCTGTAATATTTGCAGCTTTCGCTGTTGAATTGTTGCAGTAAGATGAGGATCTGTAAGCAGGTCGCGATAAATCTTAAAATCATAACCATTCTCAGCAAGAATCTCATCAGGGTCCGGCAGTACAGTCATCAATCTGTTTAAGAATTCTAATTTATCACGAGTAGCCCACTCACTAGTAAGTTTTATTTTAGTTTTCTTTTCCATTCTATCTCCATAATAAATTATAATTGTTTTCGCTCATCAAAAGAATTACATGAAAAAATTGTGTGCAGTTGAGTGTTAAACGACAAAATCTGTTTGAGCGAGTCTTCGAGCGAGTTATTTTGTCGTAACGAAACGGAACACAATTTTAGTAATTCTTTTGCTAGAGCATATTCTTTTGTTACTTTTCTTGTGTCAAGAAAAGTAAATGAACAATAATTATTTTCTATACCCAGCATATTTCTTATTCCTGGTCTCATTTCTCTTAACCACATTGATTTTAAAATCATTAAAATCAGTGGACCTCCCTTTCTTCTCATTCAAATACTTACTCATCACATCAACCTGATCATCAAACTCCCCGCCGGGAAAATCTTCGCACTCCGCAAGAAAATCATCAAGCCACATTGCACTAAATGGCAGGAACACACGCCCTGATTCAATCAGCGGTGAACAGGCATTCACGTACTCAAGTTTATCTTTCTCAGCAGTTATTTCTTTTAATGGTATACGGGTATTTCTTCTTAGTTCCTGAATCAATGCCGTTCCACTGCTTTTGTCTTCTATCCAAACCTGATCAGGATTTTCCTGCTCAAACAACTCAATGGCTTTTTTCTTTAACTCTGGAAATTCCAATCTCTCTCTAAATAAATTCGTTAGATAATAACCGTCACTCGATTCAATCCAGGTTTCACAAACAGAAAAATCATTTTCCTGTTTTGTTTTTCCTGCAGTATCCCAAATCTGAATTTTACTTAATCTCTTTTTTCTTGCAAGCTCGTGCGGCTCATAAAACTCAAACCATTCTCTTTTTATTATTCTGCCTTGAGATACATCAACAAACTTTCCAAAAACTTCCTGGTCACGCAGGTGCGCGGGAATCTCTTTTACAAGCTCATCAATTTCAGCGGCATCGAGTAATGTGTTATCATAAGAGGAAAAGTTGTAAGATTTATAACGTCCCGATGTATCAGTAAGTCCTCTCTCAAACAATTCAAAGAACAAATGTTTCTCATTGTTCTTTGTTTTCTTTCCTTTTGGTGTGCCTCCGATTATCACTTCAGCTTTGTGATCCAGTGTCATAGGCAGAATTGATTCTTGCCAGAGATTCCGATTCTTTAACACAATACCAGCTTCATTTACTATGATTAAATGATAGCCAAATCCTTCTAAGTTTTCAGGTCTGTCAGCAGAACGCAGATCAAGAACACTTTCTCTTTTTTGATCTCCAAGTACAGCAAATAATTTTAATTCACTTTTATTTTTATTGTAGTTCCAGAGCAGCTTAGGAATTTGTTTAAGTTCTGGTCTGAAGTATCTGTCAAAGTATCTT
>JBGSOQ010000334.1:0-2270 GCA_041739035.1 Ignavibacteriaceae bacterium
TTGGATTTGCAGCGATTCGCAAGAAAGCCAGAACATCTTTAATATGTGCCGTTTCTATGAATTTCATCCCGCCAAATTTTTGAAAGGGAATGTTCGCTTTGTTGAGTTCGATTTCAAGATCAAAAGAAAAAAATGATGAACGAAAAAGTACAGATATATCTTTTAACGACACACCTTCTTCTCTCAAATCAAGAATCTTATCAACAATAAATTTAGATTGTAAATTCTCTGTTGATGTTGCCACAATGGAAGGAAGTTCACCGCCCGTTTTTCTTGTGTAGAGATGCTTTTCATATTTCTCGACAGCACCTTCAATTATTTTGTTGGTAAAATCGAGAACTGGCTGGACACTCCGGTAATTTTCTTCGAGTTTAATGATCTTAGTCTCTGGAAACAGATTTGGAAAATCAATTATGTTCTTAAAATTTGCGCCGCGAAAAGAATATATCGATTGTGAATCATCCCCGACAACCATAATGTTTTTATTAAGCTGAGTAAGTCCCAATACCACATCCGCTTGTAGTTTGTTGGTATCCTGATATTCATCAACCATTACAAATTTTATGGTTGAGAGGAGTGATTTAGCTGATGGACTAAGATCATGTAGAAAGTTTTTTAAGTAAACTAAAAGGTCATCATAGTCAAGCAGATTGTTTTTTCGTTTGTACTCAGAAAAAATTTTTTTGACATCCATTATTTTATCAAGCTGATCCAAGAAATGCGGATATGATTCTTCAATAATTCCTTCAACAGGTTTGCCTGTATTAACACTTAAGCTGAAAACTTTATTTAGTGTTTGCTTATTTGGAAATCGTTTTTCCTTGGTAATAAATCCTGCTTGTGATCTGATAAGATTTATCACATCCTCACTATCACCTTGATCTAAAATTGTAAATGACGAATCAAGATTTAAGGCTTTGTAATATTTTCTTAGTGTAAGATTTGCAAAAGAATGAAATGTTCCGCCTAAAATTTTTGAACACCTGTTATCAAGCAAAATTGCTGCACGGTTCATCATTTCATTGGCAGCTTTTCTTGTAAACGTTAAAAGTAAAATTGATTTCGGATCGTATCCGAGTTCAACCAATCTTGCAACTCTGTAAACTAATGTTCTGGTTTTTCCAGTTCCTGCACCTGCGATGATTAAATATTCGCCATCGAGCGCGGAGGCTGCTTCGAATTGGGCAGGGTTTAGGGAATTCTGGTAATTAATTAAAAATTTATTCTCATCGATTACTCTTTTGCCAATTTGGTGGTCACTTAATCTTTTAAGAGTATATTTTTTTTGAATCATTGGGAAGCATGTTTTGCAAGGTTGATAATATTTTTACGCAAATCAAATATAACCAAAAATGAATTTAATCAAGTTGAAAAGTAATTCAGCTGCAAATTTCAGTGTAATTTTTTTGAACTCAGAAATGTGATATACTTTTCATAATGTTATATGTACCTTTTTACCACAAAGTTTTATTTCATAACAAAAGTGAAAAAAGAGATATATCTGCAATTTATACTGTATCAAAATAGATTGAGAAAGTGATTGATTTCAAAATAATTGAAACTTACTTCCTGCAGTTTTGGTATAATTGTTGCCATTTATAATCTAAAATTTAGGTTAAATGTGACAGCCGATATGTGAAATTGTAATAGTAGATTTCGGTCATTATGCATTAAATTGAGGTATTAGCTATTTATTTATATATTTAAGTGAAACATTTCAGCAAAAAAAGGTGTTTAATTAATACACCACTGAATTAAGGAAAAAATATGGACGGAAATTTCTCGGATAGATTGCAAGAAGTCATAAGATTAAGTCGTGAAGAAGCTTTACGGTTAGGGCATGATTATATCGGAACCGAACATCTCCTTCTTGGAATTATAAGAGAAGGACAGGGCGTTGCCGTAAGAATTTTAAGAAACCTGGATTGCGACCTTATCAAAATTAAAAAAGCCATTGAAGACACAGTAAGAACTGCTGGCGGAACTATGACCATCGGAAATATTCCTTTGACAAAACAGGCTGAAAAAGTATTAAAGATTACTCAAATAGAATCTAAGATTTATAAAGCAGATGTAATTGGAACTGAGCATCTGTTGCTCTCGTTGCTGCGCGATGAAGATAATATTGCCACACAAATACTTCATCAGTTCAACGTAACGTATGAAAATTCTCGTGCAGAACTTAACTCCATGCTGAGCAGTAAAGGATCGAAAGATCCATCAGGATCAATACCTGTTCCTGATAAAAAAGCAGATCGTACTAAAACTCC
>JBGSOQ010000344.1:0-4929 GCA_041739035.1 Ignavibacteriaceae bacterium
CAAGGAAATTGAATTTCCAATAATATTAAAGAATAAAAAGAGAATTTATCTATCCGGATTTTTACAGAAAAGTGTAACGGCTGACAATGAAGAAATTTACAGCGGCTATTTTCAAAATGTAACCTCAGCAAAAGAAATCCACGATGAGTTTAATTTACTATCATCAATTGTAAATTACGCCAACGACGGGATATCAATTGAAAAAGCCAACAAAATTATTCTTGTTAATGATTCATTTGCAAAGATTTTTGGATATTCACTCAAAGAAGATCTGATTGGCAAATCTTATGTCGAGGTAGTTGCCGATGAAGATGTAAAAAGAATTTCTGAATACCTGCACCTGATACGCAGAAAAATGGACGCACCGAATAGATTTGAATTTCTCGGTAAGCATGAGGATGGTTCACTTTCTTTTTATTCAGCTTCAGTTTCCGAATTTGAAATAGAAGGAAAAGGCTATCTTGTTTACATAACGCGTGATATAACCGAAAGAAAACGATCTCAACAGGCATTGAGGGAATCAGAGGATAAATACAGGAGTTTGATTGAGAATATTGACGATTTCTTTTTCACTTACGCTAAAATAAATGATAGGCTTAGACCGGTTATGTATACGGCAAGTGTTCAAAAAATTACCGGTTACACACAAGCAGAACTGATTGACGACCAAAGATTGTTTTTCAAAATAGTCCATCCTGATGATATTCATTTTGTGAAGCAGAAAATAAAAGACATTTTGAAAAGTCATATTAAAAATTCGACTGAGATTGAGTTCAGAATAATTAATAAATACGGTAATATTGTTTGGGTACGATATAAAATCAATCTTATAAGAGATGATTTTGGTGAAGTAATAAGATTGTATGGACTTGTCAGCGATATCAGCATCCGCAAAAAGACAGAAGAAGATTTAAAAAAATTCAGGGAAGATCTGATCAAACTTAATGAAACGAAAGATAGATTTCTTTCAATTGTATCTCATGATTTACGTACGCCTTTCAGTTCCATTTTAGGTTTTACAGAACTGATGTTAAACGATGATACCTTAACTGAAAATGAACGTAAGCAATATATAAAATTCATTCAGGAATCTTCCAACTCAATGTTATCCCTAGTGAATTCATTATTGGATTGGAACAGGCTGCAGTCAGGCAGAATTCAGTTTGAACCGGAGAAAACTTTTGCTCATTCAATCATAGAGAAATCTATTAATTCCTTGATTGGCGCTGCAATGAGGAAAAACATCAAGATAGAATCAAAGGTATCTAAGGGAATTGAAATTTTTGTTGATCGGGATTTGATTGCACAGGTTTTCAATAATTTAATTTCAAATGCAATTAAGTTTACAAATAGTGATGGAGTAATATCAATTTCGGTTTCACATTCACAGCGTTTAAGATTCTTAGAATTTTCTGTTCAAGATACAGGTGTTGGAATAAAATCTGAGAACCTGAAGAAACTTTTCTCAATCGACAGTAAATTCACAATGGATGGAACATCCGGTGAAAAAGGCAGCGGCATGGGGCTGACTCTTGTAAACGATATTATACAAAAACATGGCGGCTCAATTTGGGTAGAAAGTGAACTCGGGAAAGGTTCGAATTTCAAATTCACCCTGCCGGTAGCGTCCGCTGTAATTCTTCTTGTTGATGATAACAAAACCGACCGACTGCTTTATTCTAAAATTTTAAAGAGTATAACGCCAGATTATAATGTTGAAGTTGCCTCGCACGGAAAAGAGGCGATGAATAAAATTACTAAATCACCGCCGGCATTGGTAATAACTGATCATAATATGCCTGAAATGAATGGAATACAGCTCGTTCAGGAAATTCAAAAACTTGAAGCAAAGATAAAACCGCCGATTATAATTCTAAGTGGAGATATTGATAGAACTGCAATACATGATTATAGTTTATTGGGTATTGACTACATTTTTCAGAAACCGGTGAATCTCGCAAACTTTAAGCAGGCGGTGGAAAGAACAATTAGAAAAGGATTATTGGGGGAATAAAAATTATGCGATACGGGTTTTGTTTGGCAGAATAGAATTAAATTCCGATCAGCCGAGTACTAATCTTAGTAAAATTCTGAACGTTAAATTCAAATAATTGAACTTGTAAAAGTTGATGCTTTTTGTAAAAGGTTTATTTTTGAAAATTATTCATCAAAATTTTCGCAGCAACCATAAGCAGGTTCAGGTACGGCAACTTTAATTGCTTCATTATCAATCAACACATCCCAAATTTTATTTGCAACAGATGCTGAATCAAGCAATCCTTCGTTTAATGCTTCCCTAAATTCTTTTTCAACTGTCGTCATTATTTGCTTTAAAATCTCTTCCATTTTCAAGCTCCTTTTTCTAGTATTTCGTCACAAGTCGAATTCATTAGACCGGATATTATTTATCCACTACTAATTAAAGAAACAGAAACTATGCCATTAGTATGGTTTCCTATTTAGCATTCGAATTCCACAAACATTTTTAAAATTGTCTCACTTTCGTTTTTTGAATCTTAATGAAGCATTTTCATTCGAGGTTCAACAAAATGTTGCAAGGTTATCGAAGTATAGAGTTCCATTTAATTAGTGCAGGTTTAAGTTGCTTTTTATAATTTTGTATTGAATCTAAATATCTAAGAAGGATTTCGAAGGGACGACTAATGGATGATAAGAAAAAAGATTTCTATCAAAAACTAAGAACTGATATTAAAAAGTGGCTGGATGAAAAGACTGACTCCGAGAACACTTGGACAGAATACATTATGCTTGCACCCGATCTGTTTCATTTGCTGACCAAGTTAGTCATTGATCCGGATGTACCTGCAAGTAAAAAAGTAAAGATAGCAGGAATAATTGCATACTTTATTTCACCATTAGATTTCCTTCCCGAAATGCTGTTGGGACCCATTGGTTATTTAGATGATATTGCACTAACTGCATATATTCTAAACGATATTATTAATGAAGTCGATCCTAAAATTATTCAAAGAAATTGGGCAGGAGATCGAGATATTTTATCTCTGGTGAAGACTATCATAGCAAATGCTAATAATATGATTGGGAGCGGGGTGTGGAAGAAATTAAAAAGAACCTTCGGAGGTTAATCATTCCGAAGATTCTTCGAGCCAATATTATTATGAAGATTTAATTTCGATTCCAGGTTTACTTTTCTTTTGAATCTGAAGATTTCCCTCTTTCATCTTTTCGGTGTAAGGACATTTAGCAGATTCTTTTTCACCTGAATAAGGACAATCGTTAAGGGCTTCTGATTTTTTCATTACGAAGGGACATTCAGTTGAACTTGACGAATCGTTAATTGAATTCAAGTAAGGACAAGTGGAAATTGAGGTTTGTTTCTCGCTCTTTTCCTCACCAACACCAGCAGTTGTAAACCCGATTACGAGAGCAATTATTATTAGATACAAAAATGACTTTTTCATGATTACTCCTTAAATATTGTTTTAAGATATAACTGAGTTGGATTGAAGAAAGTTCAAAATTGCGAAAGAAATTTTGAGTATATGGAGTGCATAAAAAAATCCCGCTTCATTAATGAGGCGGGATTTTTGAAAAAATTTATAATTTTCTAAAATGCCGATACAAATCCAACAGAAAATCGTCCGTATTTCTCAGTGAAATCTTGCGTGTATTCACCGACAAATCTGATATTCCTTGCTAACAAATATCCCAGATGAAGTGTACCAGATTTTTTATCAAGAGATCCAATGTTAGATTCAATCCAGTTGAATAAACCAGCTGCATACCAATCACTATTATCGCCATCAGGCTTATAAATTAACTCAGCAAAAGCACCGCGAGTTTTAATTTCAACTTCTGAAGGGAGGAAAAAGGGATTTTTATCTTTTCTTTCGACATACTGAACATTCAGCTCAAGCGGATCGATTGATATTGTAGCATCGGGACCAACCATCCAGAGATCATTCACAGCCCCATTTATTTCCTCTTTACCGAGATAACCAAAACCGCCTATCCTCAAATGCTCGCCAACGTCTTGAGAAATTCTTCCCATAAAATTTTTATGCTTATCGTTATCAAAATTACCATTAGCAAGAGTTCCGATTCCATTTCCATTTAAAATTTCAAGAGTTACATCTGTACCGGTTTCAAACCCGTAACTAAGAATAATTCCTCTGTCATAGGTAAGATTAACATTCGAAGAACCGACCTTAACCTTATAAATAGAATAATCATCACGAGTCAGACGGAGTTCTCTTTTGAACAGCGGATCTGAAACCTGAAACTGACCGATAAAAAAATCTAATTCGCTGCCAAAAAGATTATTGAACATTAAAAATGCGTCTTCGAGTTTTCCGGCATCACCTTCTTCAAGGATGTAGTACACATAATATGAAACATTTTTATAGATAGCCCCGCCAGATAAAAGCTTAAAGGCCAATGGGCTTTTGAAATCACTTTGCTTCGATTTGTCTTCATTAAATGTAAGATGACCTTCAACTCTGACTGCAAGAGGAACATCTCTAATTAATGTTAGTTTTTCATCGCCTGTTTCCACAAAATATCTTGGAGCTTCTTGATCTTTTAATACAAAACCGTTTGCTGCGAATTCTTCACCATAAGCTTTTAGTTTTGGAAATGGCGAATGGCAAGTTTTGCACGTCATATTATATTTTCTCGCAAAAGCTGGGATCGCATAAACAGTGTAAGAAGTTAAGAGTAGAATTAGAACTGAAAATAATATTGATTTTTTCATTACTTCACCTATTGTAAAATGTTAACGTAAGTTGAGTGTTCATTGACTTTAATAATCTCAGATTCTTCTTCTGGAACACCGAGAAAATCTGCAACCGGTTTTACGAGTTTTTGATAATTTAGAACTGCTGTAATCTTTAGTTTACCAGCAGGAAGATTGTTTGGGAGCGTGAATGTACAAGTTTCAAGTTTAGT
>JBGSOQ010000362.1:0-3704 GCA_041739035.1 Ignavibacteriaceae bacterium
AAATATAACGAAGTATATGTTGGACAGAGGAAATTCTTTCATAATTTCTCTGGATATTTCCGCCCAGCCCTCAAGTGTCATTATTTGGAATAATGAAAACATTGAAGCCCCAAGATTACCGAACCATTCCGGATATGCTGCACCAAAAAGTTTTGTGCCTATAACAGCAAATACATAAAACACAAGAGCCAATAAAACAAAAATCCACCCGAGACTTGGCAGTGAATGAAGAAGAGATTCAACAATAAATCGTAGCTTCGGTAAATTTTTAATTAGGCGAAGAGAACGGAAGATCCTTAATGATCTTAATACTGCCAACATCCCGGAAGCTGGAAGAAGAGCAATTGCTACTATCGAGAAATCAAAAATATTCCAGCCGCTTTTAAAAAATGAAAATCCATGAGCATATAATTTTAAACTTATTTCTAAAACAAAAATTGCTAAAATTATCTTATCAATTAAAAGAAGCGTTTCTCCAACTGATGACATTACTTTGTCCGATGTTTCAAATCCTATTGTAATAGAATTTAAAACGATTAATCCTATAATAAAATTCTGTACAGAGTTGCTCTCTATGAACTGTTTAATTTTTTCCCGATTCATTTTTACAATAATTATTATTTAAGACATTCTAATTTAATCAATAGAGCTTTATGTAATCAATTTCTGCTTCGAAGGTGCCTTCTTGCTTATCTCCGATAAGCAGCGAAATTTCTTTAATCTTGCTGAGAGGAATTTTTTGTTTTGAGTTGGTTTCTTTTCCAAAATAGTAAAGTTTAAACTGATTAAAAGGAATCTGAACAACAATCCATTCATCTTTCTTTGTTTCAAATGAACAGGTGTAAAAATAACCGCTAAAGTAAGTGGTTTCTTTCATAGAAATACTGTAACGCTTGCCATCACCCTTAATTTTTATTTCTATTCCCGAGAAGTTTTCTAAGTTGAAATTTTTAACCGGACTTCTGAGTGATGCAAATCCGCCGTTGTTCTCAAGTGAAACATTTCCACTAAAAATTATTTTACCATCTTTAACAATCGCTTTAGATGAGCTTAATCCACCCATAATGCCATCGTTTACAATGAGCCATTGATCTTCCGTCTTCATAATTGAAGCATTGAGTAAAGTGGATTCTCCTGCTTGCTGCGGGTTATTCATAATTATGGCTGCAAATATAATTGTGAGAAAATTCATTTATCATTTCTTCCTTCTAATCGTATTAAATTATTTTTAGATAAGAGTCACGCTTCCCATAACAAGTCTTTGGATAATAAGGTTGCAAATGGAAGAACTAAAAGATGATTACAGCGTTTATTTTGTGCTGTTTTGAAAATAATCCCACGTAACTTTTGCTATATCCGAAATGATTTTTTCATTCACCTCATCATTTTCTTTTGAGTTGGTAACAAAAACAGCAATAGCGAAATGATTTCCATTCGGCAAAGTTACAATGCCTATGTCGTTGGTCGCCGCAGTAATTCCCTCCTCATTTGTACCCGAGCTGCCGGTTTTATGAGCAACGATTGTTCCTTCAGGCAGCTGGCCCTTTATTCTGTTTTTTCCTGTAGAGGTTTCAATCATTGTTTTTAAAAGGAAGTTGAAACTGCTATCTGATAAAATGTTCTTATTGTAAAAAGCAACGAGTAAGTCTGTAGCGGCCTTTGGTGTTGTCCAATTAGAAAACTGCGCATCCCAATCTTTGTGCATTTCCTCTTCTTTATAAGTTATTGAAATGTCTTTAATGCCAAGTTTATGGATATATTCTTCAACCTGGTCAGGTCCGCCGATAAGTTTAAGTAGAATATCGCAGCCATTATTATCACTTATGGCTACCGTATATTTAATGATTTCTGCAAGAGTTAATTTAACATTTCCATTGGGATACTTATCACGAATAGGACTCCAAGTATTTGGCAGCAATTCACTTTTGCTTATGAAAATTTCTTGGTTGAGGGTCAGCTTCCCCTGATCAACTTGATCTAATACAGCCAAAGCAATATGAAACTTGAACACACTTTGCATTGGAAAATGCATTTCACCGTTGATGTTTAGAGAATCCTTACTTTCAATACCACGAATTGATACACCCACAGTTGCATCTTTGGTTTTTAATATCTGTTCAATTTTATGTTTCAGAGAGTCTATTTGTGCGTATGAAGGGCAACTAAAAAATGATACCAATGCAATGAAAGCTAAAAAAAATCTATTCATATGTGTTTGTCCTGCTTTTGGTTTTTAAAAATGTTATCATAATAATTGCTTGCTTTTCAACTTTATCTAAACTTTGAACGGATTACCTCATAGCCTGTCGAGCGTAAGATAGTAAATTCTTTCTCTCCTGATTTAATTTTAAACTGTTTCTCCTCGCCGGGTTTTAGTTCACTAATTTGAGTTTTATTCTTCCCCGACACAATAGTGTAATTACGAACTGTATAACTTGGGATGCCGGTTTTACCCAGGAGCGTAATAATCTCCTCGTCATTTTCCAAAGTAACTGACTTAATAATAATAGGAGAACTGATATGCTTAAGTGTGTCGAATGATGGTTTGGGATTTAAGTGAATGTCACAAACACCATGAACGCGTTGAGGATAACTGTAAGTGGAATCTTCTCCCATGTGAGTTCTGTAATCATTAAGGCAAAAATATATTGCACCGGCAATGTAATCCTTTGAACCGTAGATAGTGCTTTGTTGAATCATTTCCCTGCATCTGCGCGGGTCGCCCCCTTTGTGAACCGGCTCGCATATTCCCCATTCGGATATTGTAAGCGGTTTATGAGGATACTCTTTTGCAATCTTATCAAGTTCCTCAGATACTACATCGATACTCTTTCCATGCCAAGTACTAAAGTATTCATTGAACATCATCATATCGAAATAACTTGTTGCATCCGGAAGTTCTTTGCCTTCGCTGGGGAAACCCCAGAATAAATGATTTGAAACATAGTTTACTAAACGCGAGGAGTCGAGATTTTTAGCATGATTGTACAAAGTTTTTAGTGCCGTGATGTTTACGGTATCTTTACTGCCAACTTCATTGCCAATTCCCCACGCAATAATTGAAGGATGATTATAATGATCCCCTATCATTTCGTTAAGGTGTTGAATACCTTTTGCAAGCAATGTGTCGTTTATATTTGTATCCCATCCCCAATAAGGTATTTCTTCCTGGATTAAAATTCCGTTTCTATCGCACCAATCAAGAACAAATTCATCTTGCTGCCAATGGAACCGAGTGAAGATGCAGTTCACATTTTTCATTAATTTCAGATTCTTTTCCATATCTGTTTTAGTCTCGGCCATTCCTCGCTCAAGATTAGAACCGGCCATCCATTCAACTCCCATAAGACGAATTGGCCCTCCGTTTAATACATATCTGTAGTTTTCAATCGTAATTCTTCTAAAACCAAATACAGTTGAATACTCATCTTTCTCAACTCCATCGACAATTAGTTTGACGATCAGTTTATACAAATTTGGAGTATCGAAATGCCAGGAATTTATTTTGTCAAATTTCAGCGCAGCAATGAAATAGCCATTTTCAAATTTTCCATTTAGCTCTCCCTTAAAAACCTGTTTGCTAGTGGTTTGATTTTCCTCAACAATAAGTGCATTCAGTTTAATCTTTGAGCTGTGAATTTTGGAAATGTCAATAAAGCTAACTTTAATTTTTGCTACCCCTGTTTTTTCATTTGGCTCAGCCG
>JBGSOQ010000387.1:0-3708 GCA_041739035.1 Ignavibacteriaceae bacterium
GGGGCACAATGCATTGTGCCCTAATCAATGAGAGGATTCTTCTTTGCGGTAATACTCATCTATTTCCCATTGAAGAGTATTCAGTTCAATATATTTTCTAATGTTGTATAAATCCTTTTCATTGTGGATGATGTGTTCGTAAAACCCCTTTGCCAAACATCTTTACTCGGTGATTTTCTTAATTCATTTATTCTCTTCGTTACTGCAGACTTGAATGATCTTATAATTGCGGATAATGATCCCGGGTGTATTTCACCAAAATTACGATTCTCATTTACCTTTGTAGGGACACAGCGCGCTGTGTCCCTACGTTCGATTATCAAGATTCCGTGGAAATGATTTGGCATAATTACATGACAATCCGAATCTATATTTTTTCTTATTTCTTTTATTCTTAACCATTCATCTTCAACAATTTTTCCGTATTCATTCAAAATCATTTTAGTGTTCTTGATTTCACCAAACAAATTTTTCCTATCGTATGTACAAATTGTAATATAATACCAATTGGGATTGGTATAATCGTATTCTTTCAGACGGATTGAGCGGCGATGATGTTCTTGAGGATTGTATACCATATTTTACTGTATTTGTAGGGCATGATGCATCATGCCCCTTATTTTATGTGGGCACAATACATTGTGCCCTTGTAAATTTCTTATTTGAGGAGAATCATTTTTTTTGTTTCAACAAAATCCCCTGGCCTGCCATTGGCGGGATAAACTTGAAGACGATAGAAATAAATCCCGCTGCTAAGTTGTAAATCATCAGTTCTAAATTCCACCTCATAATTGCCAGCGGAGCTTTCCTCGTTTACTAGAGTTGCAATTTCATTACCAAGTATATCATAAACTATTAAGACAACGGAACTTCGTTCAGGAATTTGATAAGAAATTTTTGTGGTTGGATTGAAAGGATTTGGAAAGTTCTGTGAGAGTAAATAATTGTTAGGTACTCCTTGTTTTACCTCATCAAAAATAGAAGTTAAATTATTATTGTAAGTGATAATTTGCCCATAATTTCCGACACCATACAATTTCTCAGAACTAGATAGGAAAATATCATTTAAGAAAGTATACTTTCTAATTGGAGACCAAGTTTCCCCTCCATCATACGATCTGTAAACTGAATATAAATCATTGAAATAGTAATCCTCACTTAACATGTAAAGCACCAATTCATCTTGAATAATTAATTTAAGGGGATTAACAAGTGGTATATTCCCCACGTAACCCCAACTTTGACCACCGTCCGTAGTTTTAAATATTTGTCCATTAGCTATAAGCAAGCCAAATTCTCTATCTAAGAAACTAAATGTTGATACGCCTGCAAAGTTTGTTGAATCAATCCAATTCTGACCACCATCAGTAGTGTGTAAAAGATAAGAATCCCCAGATTCAAATAAGTTTATGAGTATCCATCCGTTAAGACTATCTACAAAATGGAAATCCCGAATGAGATTGTTGAAATTTAAACTGCTCCAATTCTCACCACCATCAGTAGTTTTCAAAAAGTTATTTGAACCCACTTCAATTTCATAACCACAAAATTTTGAAAAGAATTTAATCTTGATTTTTCCATAGTTATATGGGGATTGTAAAATTTGCCAAGATGTTCCTCCATCTGTTGATTTAACTAATTGACCTGATTGACCTGCGATAAAAACATCCGCTAATGTAGGACAACTTATCGTGCTAAAATCAATTGAAAATAGATTCTTTTGCTGCCAATTCTTTCCGGCATCGGTAGTCGTAAACAATAAACCTCCCTCGCCAGCAAACCACCCATTTAAACTATCTGAGAAATCTATTTGATGAATATTCCCTTTAGTTAAAATTGAACTTCGTTCTTCCCATGGAAAGCCATAATCGCGAGATGAGTACATTTTAGGAAAATAATAGTCAATACCTCCAACAATCCATTTTCGATTTCCCTGCAATGCAATATCTGTATAATTTCCCAAGTCATTTGTGCCAGACCAAAACCAAGTATTCCCACCATCGTTGGTATATAAAACTCTTCCATAATCACCAACCACAAAAGCATTTAGTGAATCAAATACTTCAATATCGTTATATAATGCATTAACAGTACTATCCTGAGTAATCCAAGTAAGCCCACCATTTGTAGTTTTGTGAATCACCGCATAATTCGAATAAAGCCCGTGTCCGACTACCCATCCAATTTGTGGAGAAATAAATTTTATTGACTTATGCCAAGTCCAATGAATATCCGATATTAGCTGCCAATTTGCCCCACCATTAGTTGTTTTATATATTCCCCCAACAGTATTTCCTACCCAACCATTCAAAGAGTCTAAAAAATAAATACTTGTTGCCCAACCTGTTACACCTTGCACTTGCCAACTTATTCCCATATTTATTGTTTTACAAACTCCAATAAAGCCGGCAATATAACCGACTTTCTCAGAAACGAAAGATAAATCATTAAATCCTCTTGTATCATTAGGATAAGGAACGGGGTCCGAATCAAGCCAAATTTCACCACCATCAGTTGTGTGTAAAACAGAACCGAAAGAAGGAACAGTTACATCTCCGCCAACAATTACGCCCCTTTCTCTATCACTGAAGAAAACTTTTCTTAGTGTAGTTCTTAATGGTGCAGTCTGTTCAAACCATGATTTGCCACCATTAGTTGTTTTAATAATTGTACTGAAATCACCAACAGCCCAACCATATAGTGAATCGACAAAGAAAATTCCGTGAATTGAATATGGTGATGGTTTTGGGTTTTGCCATAACCATTGCGCGAATACGGTTGTATTAAATAATAGAAATGCCACACTTGGGAAAAGTAATTTTTTCATTGTATTCCCCGCTAAAAAATATTTTCGTTGTTAATTAGTAAAAAAAATCATTAAGGTCAAGAACAAATATTACGTTTCGCATTTAATGCGTTACGCATTTTCATAATCTTACTCATACTCTTTATCTTACTCTACATCGCTCTTTCTTACGCACACCCCCTTCCTTGCTTCTCTATTCCATTTGCCTTATTTTTTCATTCGATTTTGTATGTGGACATGATACATCATGTCCCTACTTTTGGAATATTTTAGAAGAAATCGTTGTTTAATATCAAAATAGAATTTGTAAAGAAAGAAAATTTATGAGCGACAGCAATAAAGAATTAGAAACTCGCGAACTTGAAATCAAAGAATGGCTTTATTCGCTAGATTATGTGCTTGAACACGGCGGCCCTGAGAGAGTAACAGAGCTTCTTCAACAGCTTCAAATACGAGCGCATAAAGCAGGAGTTAAAATTCCATTTACTGCAAATACACCTTACATCAATTCCATACCAAGGGAAAAACAGCCGCCATTTCCAGGCAACCGCGAGATTGAGAGACGGATAAAAAGTATTATCCGCTGGAATGCAATGGCAATGGTGGTTAAAGCAAATAAAATGGAAAGCGGAATCGGAGGGCATATTTCTACTTATGCTTCAGCGGCAACTTTGTATGAGATTGGTTTCAATCATTTCTTCCGCGGAAAAGGTGAAGATTACGATGGCGATCAAATTTATTTTCAAGGTCATGCTTCTCCCGGAATTTATGCACGAGCATTTCTCGAAGGTCGCTTGACTATCGAACAGCTTGAAAATTTTAGGCGAGAATTAAAACCAAATGGCGGACTTTCTTCCTATCCTCATCCCTGGCTAATGCCAAATTTCTGGGAGTTCCCAACT
>JBGSOQ010000390.1:0-12889 GCA_041739035.1 Ignavibacteriaceae bacterium
CAAATCAGCCATGTTCTCTGATTCCCACATCGCTGCTTCGGATGTTGCTGTCTTGGTTATCTTCAGCGATTTACCCATTGATCTGAACTGATCTGTTGCCCAGCTTAATGAAGCTCCTCCCGGTTCGGCTCCTTTTGTCCAGTATGATGGCAACTGCTGTTCGAAACTGCCATACTCGTTAATTCCACTCTGTGCCTGTAAAGGAATTTGAACTGCCACCACCATGATGGATAAAAATCCAGTACACCATCGAAAAAAATTGCTAAGATGAGACATAGCTCCTCCTTGTAATTAGTTGTTAGTTATTGTTGATTATTTGAACTTTAATATTGTGAGCAAAATCATTATTGTAAAAAAAATTATTTATGTCCTTCAGATAAATTTGTTCAGTAATTAGCTTTTGAACATTAATTCTTTTTTGAATTAACAGGTCAATTGCTGGTTTGATTGTAAATGGATTAAGGAAAGAATTGAAAATTTTCAACTCTTTTTGAAAAATATATTGGAGATTTAAAGTGATGCTATGATCTTTTGGAGCAAGACCGAAAATAATTACTTTGCCTCCCCTGCCTGCAAGTTTAATTGCTTGCTCTACAGTATTTTTATTACCAACACACTCGATGACTACATCAATGTGCGACTTGGTCAGTTCATTTATCTTTTCAGAAAATCTATCTTCGGTAGGATTTAGACAATAGTCCGCTCCAAGTTCAATCCCCAACTCTAGTTTTTTTGTGTCGGGTTCAATTAAAATGATTTTTGAAGCTCCTGCATTTCTAACTAACTGAACCATGAGTAATCCTATTGATCCGCCCCCGACTATGACTACAGTATTACCTGATTTAATTTCGGCATGTTCAATTCCTCTTAAGCAACAGGAAAGAGGCTCAGCAAATGAAGCAATACTTAAATCGAAATCACTTGGAAGACTATAGGTTTGCGAGGCAGGCACAATCGAATATTCAGCGAATCCACCATCAAGTGTTACTCCTAAAGCTTCTAGATCTTCACAAAAATTAATTTTTCCACTCCTACAATATTTACAGAGACCGCAATAAATATTCGGATCAACCGCTACTTTATCACCTATTTTGAAATTTGTAATCTTACTTCCTTTTTCCTCAACTGTGCCACTGAACTCATGTCCAAGTATAACGGGAACACTTGAGGGAGCTGTACCGTCAAAAATATGCTTATCAGTACCACAGACACCACAACAGGCTACTTTAATCAGTAACTCATTATTTTCTAATGGTCGAAGTGAATAATCACATAGATCAATATTTTTATTTCCGTTGAATACAGCCGCTAGCATACTTTTCTATTTTGGTTTATAGATTGAGGTTGATTCTCTAACAATTAATTCGACGGGAACGAGTATTTTTTTTGATAAAGATTTTTTACTCTTAACAGAATTAACTAATAATTTGAGTGCCTCAGCTCCCAACTCAATTTTGGGAACTCTTATTGTACTAAGAGTCGGACTAAGCATTAGATCAGCTTCAATATCGTCGAATCCAATTAACGATACATCCTGCGGGATTTTATACCCATTATCCTTTAAGTAATTTAATACACCGATAGCCATTGCATCATTAGCTGCAAATACTGCTGTTATACTATTTTTTTTTGAAAATAATTTTCTCGCCGAGATGAAACCACTTTGCCTACCTTGGTATTTGTCATTTGTAACAATCAAATTGTGCTTAAGCGGAATGCCAGCATTCTCTAAGGCTTGTTTGTAACCCTTTAATCGGTCAATCCAACTCGGATGATCTATATCGCCACCAATAAAAGCGATATTCGTGTGTCCTAAATGGATTAAATGGCTCGTAGCCAATAGAGCGCCTTGAATGTTATCTATTAATACTGAGGGGTAATTATTGGTTGGCGGATAATAGTCTACGAAGACAGTTGGAAGATTATAAGTTAGCATCCTTTCTATAAAAGCTTGCGAAATTTTTCCTGCTATAATAATTCCATCTACATTTCTATTTAAAATAAACCGTGGCAAGGGATCTGTTTTGTTGAAATCAGGTCTAATAGTTGTAAGTAAAATATAATAACCCTCACTCCGTGCTTCGAATTCAGTTCCCAAGAAAATTCTTGTATAGAATGGTTCTGTTCTTAAAAAATGATCATCCGTAAGAATAAAACCGATATTACCTGTTTGGCCAGTAACTAAATTTCTTGCTGATTTGGAAGGATGATAATCGAGGGATTTAATTGCTTTTTGTACGCGGTTTTTTGTTTCTGAGGAAATGGGTTTAGTCTTATTAATAACAAATGAAACCGTGGCAATGGAAACTCCTGCTTTTTTTGCGATATCTTTTATTGTAGGCTTCATTTATGGATAGGTTAAACGTTTAACTACAATTTAAGTCATTTAACCTTATAAGTCAAGCTTAATATTAAATGAATCAATATCTTCAAAATACAATAATTTTATTAAGGAGAAGAAATGAAACTTGGAGTAATTAAAAATAAAGGAGCCGCCGTTATTACTCAAAACGGTTATGTGTTGTTAGATAAGTTAGGATTTAGTGGTTCTCTTGAACAACTCATATTCGCAGAGAAGAATAGATTAAGCAAAATGAAAAACAATATAAAATCTTACAATGATTTCCTTCCATTTGAAAATGAAGAACTTGATGCTCCCCTGCGAAAACCCGGGAAGATTGTTGCAATCGGACTTAATTACATTGATCATGCCTCCGAATCAAAAATGGAATTACCGAAGCATCCGCTAGTTTTCACAAAATTCAATTCATCTATTACAGGCCCATTTGACTCAATCATTTTCTCATCTGCACTAACTGAAAAGGTTGATTATGAAGTTGAGCTGGCTGTAATAATTGGCAAACGTGTAAAGAATGTAAAAAAAGAATCGGCATTAGATTATGTTTTCGGGTATACTGTTATTAATGATGTTTCTGCTCGTGATATTCAATTTGCTGACGGACAATGGGTTCGAGGTAAATCACTAGACACATTTTGTCCTATGGGACCATACATAGTTACAGCAGATGAAATTTCTGATCCGCAAAATCTTCAGCTAACTTGCAGCATTAACGGAGAGATTCTGCAGAATGCTTCAACAAAAGATATGATTTTTAGTGTCGCTGATCTGATATCAACTCTATCAAAATCATTTGTTTTTGAACAGGGAGATATAATCTCAACGGGTACACCAAGCGGTGTAGGTTTTAGTCGCAAACCACCGATATACTTAAAAAATGATGATATCATGGTGACTGAAGTTCAAAATATTGGAAAATTAATCAACAAGGTTAAAGTACTATGAAAAGACTTGAAGGTAAACATGCAATCGTAACCGGCGGTGCATCGGGAATTGGCAAAGCAATTGTTCGAATGTTCACGAACGAAGGTGCAAATGTGATTGTTGCAGACATTGATTTAAATTCGGCAAAAAAACTTTGTAACGAATTAAAAAACAATGCAATTCCATTCAAAGTTGACGTTTCCTCCGCTGAAAGTTGTAGTTCACTTATAAATTTCTGTGAGAAGGAATTTTCGAGATTAGATGTTCTTGTAAATAATGCCGGTATCGGATTAGCAAGCAAACTCCCCGAAACATCACAAGACGATTGGCAGAAGGTAATCGATGTTAATCTGAAAGGAACTTTTTTGGGAATGAAATACGCCATTCCACTAATGAATAAATCTGGTGGAGGATCGATAATAAACATCTCATCAATAGCAGCATTGGTTGGATTGGTTGACCGTGCTGTCTACTCGGCATCAAGGGGCGGTATAATTGCAATGAGTCGCGCAGCAGCAATCGATCATGTAAGAGATAACATAAGAATTAATTGTATTGCGCCGGGCACTGTAGACACACCTTGGATCGAGCGTATCACTCAAACTTATGAGAATCCAACAGCTGCTAAAAAAGGAATGATGGATCGACAACCCCACGGCCGACTTGTTTCTCCAAATGAAATTGCTGCAATGGCTGTTTATCTTGCATCGGACGAATCTAAATCTACTATTGGTACTGTCATGGTAGTCGATGGAGGAATGACAGCAAAGTAACCATAAAAATATTTGAAGTAAATTTTTGGATTAAAAATTATTTAGAAATAATATTTAACTAATTAGAAATTAATGGTGAGTTTTTGGAGAGGTGGTCTAAAAATGTTTCGATTTTAACTCAAAATCAAGGGATTTTCTATGCTGCGGATAGTCCCTGTCTCTCCGCACCTATTTTTTCAAATGCGAAAATTGCGATTTTAAGCAGTTTTCGCATTTTTTATTCTCTCTGGTATACCCAATAACACTTTTTTTACCTCTTGGACACTTTTCAGAGAACAATTTACCAAGAATTATAGGTTTTACACACAACAATATTTTATTGTTTCTCTGAAGCATCCTCAGTTCTCCGTAAGTCATTATTTTCAAAATGTTTTAATTACCCAATATTACATTTGGACAAATCTTCTATTAAATGTACTTCTTAAAAGTTGTGACATTCGGCACATATCAATAAACAAAGATGCATATTTGTTGTTTGGCAACATTCAATAGATTATAATTCGATAGAAAATTCAGAATTGAAAAATAATCGCTGATTTAAATTTGATTGTGTGGAAAAATTTAAAATCTTTTTCATATAATTATAACTTTGACAAATAAAGTAAACTGGTGTCCATAAATCCTGCGTAAATAAACAATCGTCGGATCAGGGCATATGCAGCTTATAAAAATTGCGCCACCCCCCACTTTATAACTAAGAACAAGGCATAAATAATAAGTTTTGTATGCCCTAAGACGGGCCTATAACTCATGCTCATTATTTATCTGTTGTACTGAAATTTAATTTTTCTTAATAAATAATAAACTTCAAATACCCAGGAGGTAATATCAATGAGAACTAAATACATATATCCGCTTTTCGCAATTCTGCTTTTAAGTGGATTCAAGATCTCGACCCTTTCGCAAACAAAGCCAACCGATATTAAAAATCTTTCAGCCGGAGCAGATGTTATTTTAACAGGAAAAGTCAGTAAACAAAATTCTTCATGGAATAAAGATAAAACCAGAATATATACTGAAGTAACAGTGGAAGTTGATGAGTATTTAAAGGGTAACAACAACAATAAATCATTAGTTGTAACTACCCCCGGCGGCGAAGTTGGTGAAGTTGGTGAGTTATATTCCCACATGCCAAGATTCAGCAAGGATGAAGAAGTTTTGCTTTTTGTGAAAAAAGACAAAAAGGATTTGGCTTACAAAGTATTGAACGGTGAAGATGGAAAAATGACTTTATACACTGATAAGAAAACCGGTGAAAAAGTAACTGCTTCTAATAAAAAAATTTCATCGCTTAAAAATGAAATTATGAATTATGTTGAACAACAATAATTTGAGAAGTAACCAATATAAATTCAACAGTTTTTGACAATTAATAAGACTAAGGATAACATGAAAATTTCACACACAATAAAAATTTACTTTATAACTTTGATATTAAGTTTGATTAGCTACAATGTTTCATACTCAACTAATACCACAAATAAATCATTCATATTTAATGCTTCAACCAGTTCTTTAAAAATACTGGATGGAGAGCCTGTTAATGGAGATGCAAATCAATCCGGGTTTAAATATTTCAACAGCAGTACATCTTCTTCTAATAAAAAAATAACCATCGATTCCTGGGTATATCTTCTAGGTGATAATCCCGGTGTTGTTATGCCGGTAATTAAAAGATCAATAGCGGGTGGTGCCTCATTTTCTATGTATGTTAAAGACGGCACTGCTTTTTTTTCTGTTGGTAATAGTGCACCTGTTAGCACCGCAATAAATTTTCCTTCATTTTCCGCTTTTCGTTGGATTCGATTGACGGGAACATATGATGGTCAGTATTTGAAAATTTACTACAATGGTGCTCTCGCAGAAAGCCGCTCTGTAACTCTTAGTTCTCCTTATACAACTGGTGAAGGCTTATTTATAGCAAAGTATGGAAGTGATATTTTCAAAGGATTAATTGATGAAGTAAGAATTTTTAATACTGCTTTATCGTCCAGTCAAATTAGCAGCTGCAGTGGAAATGGAAATCCTTCCTCGTCAATACCATCTTCGTTAGTTTCTTGTTTGGTAGGACGGTGGTCATTTACTGAAATTAGCACTTATAACGGGACTGCTACTTTAAAAGATTTATCTACAAAAAAGAATTACTTAAGAGTGACGGACATTACTGAAGTTGTAAAGAGTAATCCACTACCCTTCTTCGTTGTAAATTCGACCGAAGATGCTCCTGACATTTGCCTGGGTGATGAGGTTGCTGACGCAGGAAACGGTTCAGTTACTTTAAGGTCTGCAATTCAAGAAGCTAATACTTTAGCCAATCTGCAAAAAATATATTTTTATTTGCCTGGAAGCCAACCTTTTGTAATTCAGCCTGCATCGGCTTTACCAACAATTTCCGGTGCGGTCATTTTAGATGGAACCTATCAAAAGGGATATAACAGTTTACCTTTAGTTGAAATTAAAGGAGCGTACAGTGGTTTAACAGTATCTGCCGGAGGAAGTACAATACAAGGACTCAAGATAAATAATTCTTCTGGCTATGGACTAACACTCACCTCAAATGGTGGAAATAATGTCAAATCCAATCAAATATCAGGAATTTCTATCAGCTCGCAAGGCAACACGATTAACGGCAATACTTTTACAGGATCAACTAGTGATGGGATTTCTGTTAATGCTGGTGCAATAAATAATCTAATCGGTACTTTAGCAGCAAACATAATTATCGAAAATGCTGGTTATGGAATTTCTGTATTAAATGCAAATGGAAATCAAATATCGAATAATAATGTCGGAACTAATGGTTTAGGCGGAATTTTTCTATCAAACAGTGTAGGACCTGTAATTGGAAATACTATAACTGGAAATACTGGTTTTGGAATTTCAGTAAATGGCGGAACCGGAAATCAAATTTCAGAAAATATAGTCGGAACAAATATCGGTGATGGTATATTATTATCTGGTGGAACAGCTAACTTAACTGGAAATACAATATCAGCTAATGAAGGTTTTGGAATATCTATTAATAGCAGCACCGCAAGTCAAATAAGCAATAATACAATTGCAACAAATACGCTGGGTGGAATTTCTGTGTCAAATAGTACGGTGAACCTAACCAACAATACAGTCACAGGAAATTTAAGCTTCGGAATTTCTTTAAATGCTGCTAATGGTAACACACTTGATGAAAATGAAATCTCTGGAAATTCTAGCCACGGTTTAATCATTAACAGCAATAGTAATAAGATAAATAGTAATACGATTTACAATAATGGAATTTCCGGAATTGGCGCAGGTGTTTTTGTAGAGTCTGGAAATGGCAATTCAATCCTTGGCAATTCAATTTATAATAACTCATTCCTGGGAACTCAGTTGGCAGCTTTAACAAACGATTCACAGGAATTCCCGATACTGAATACTTTCTATACTTGGCAAGATGAGTCAGCCTTACCTGATATAAAAGGCGGAACATCAATTCAGGGAATTCTTAACGGTACACCTAGTCAAAATTATAGGATTCAATTCTTCGCCAACTCCAGTTTAACTTACAGAGAAGGTAAACGCTATCTCGGCGAAACTACGGCAACTACCGATATTTCGGGTGAAGCCGATTTTCTTGCTAACCTTAAGGATGCTGTTCTTTCAACTGGCGAAGTCGTAAGTGCAACAGCAACTAAATTGGATATTAATGGTAATCCATTGAGCACTTCAGAATTTTCTTTAGCCATTGAGCGAGCTCTTGATGAAGGCGATCATTACATAGTTAATACTACTCTTGCCGGAATACCGCTTCACTGGAAAGACGGAAGAGGTGATTATCAAATTGCTCAATCAGTTGTTGGGCTTGGTTACGATGATGATATCCAAAGTGGATTTGATACCTGGAGTAATTTACAGCAATTAGCTTATACTCGGAAATATTTGCCCAATTCAGAAAAGTGGGGCGGTAACGCAGATGGAATTAATAATATTGTATGGTTCCCAACAACAACAATGTGGGAAGATTCTACCGGGGCTCCAACTAATGTTATAGCTGTAACCAGAGTTCGGTATAATGCTCTAACTGGTGAAATGGCAGACATTGACATGGCATTTAATGGCGATCCGATTTCACTTACTACCGGGAACCATTTTTATTGGAACACAAATGGAGAATCTGGTGCGCTTGATGTTCAGAACGTTGCTACACATGAAACCGGGCACTACTCCGGTTTAGCTGATCTCTATAATCCGGGTGATTTCAATTATGCTTTAAAGATGAAGAATAATAACCAGCTCGCTACCATGTATGGCCGAATCGATAATGGAGAGACATACAAGCAGACTCTACATCCTGGTTCTTATACGAATCAATTGGACGTAACCCAATTTGATATTGGCGGCATAAATTATATTTATAATAACCTTAGCGATGTTTATTACGACATAGTTTTAGTTTTCGACGGTACAACTAATTTTACATCCCAGGCTGCTCTTAATGGATTTGAACCTTCTAAGAATGCAGCACTTGAGCTCTTAACTAAATTAAGAATTGGAGATAGAGTTGGCTGGGTAAACGGTTCAACATCAGAACCAATAGGAGAAAATTTCAATTCGAAATTAAACAATCTCAATCATTTAACTCCAAATACCACTGGAAATCTTGCAGATAGAATTTTAGCAGCACAACAATTATTTTCCGGAGCTTCAACTAATAAGAAAGTAATAATTTTATTCAGCGCCGGTGAAATCACACCATTTTCGCTAATCACAGATTTGAATGTGGATCCAGCAATAAAAATATATACTTTGGGATTTGAAGGATTAAATGCTTCACAGGATTTAATGAGCTGGTTTGCAAATGAGACAAGTGGAGAGTACTATGAAATTGCAAGTTCAACAGAAATTCCAACTGCCGTAAATATTATTTGGCTTCGTTTACTGGGCTTACAAATTTCTTATCTATCCGATGAAATCAGCAGCGAATATTTTGCAGGCGGACTGCAGTGGCAAGGTGGTTTGCAGTGGCAGGGCGGACTTTCCTGGCAAGGTGGTTTGCAGTGGCAGGGTGGATTACAATGGCAAGGCGGGCTGCAGTGGCAAGGTGGATTACAATGGCAGGGCGGATTGCAGTGGCAAGGCGGATTGCAATGGCAAGGCGGGACACTTGAAATGGGTCTTTCATGGCAAGGTAGTGAATACGAGCTTGTATTATTACCTCCGGGACAGACTGTTGGTGCAGGTGGGGTACTCCCTCCCGGAGCAATAACAGAATCCAATTTTGGAGCCTCTCCTTACGGTGTTGAATTTTTTGACGGTACTGTTTCCTATGGAAAACCGTACAAATATTTCCGGGTTAATAATCCCGGACTCGGTGCGTGGACTTATGCTATAGTAGAGAATGCAGCCCCGACAACTCCGGAGCCAATCAGAGTTTATATGAGTAATGAATCTGATTTGGTCCTGCAGTTTAAGTCTGATAAAGAACGTTATATTTTACAAAGTGATCAAAACGGAAATCCGATTCCGGTACTGGTGAATTTAGAAGCTAAATTATTTCAGGGCGGCGAATCCAGCGGACTAAATGATCACACAAAAACAGTAGGCGAACCTGTAAATAACGCTATAATTAGTGTGCTTGTAACAGCCCCTGATAGTCAGGTGGTCGCTGGTCGTTTAGAACTAACAGGGAATGGTATTTACACTATTTCACTTGAAACAATACTAAGTGGAAATTATGATGTAAAAGTCATTGCTTCTGATAATGTTCCCAATGGCAACTTGAATAATAGTCAGTACGTAATTACTACTGAACACTCATTTTTCATTTCGCCTTTTGAGGAACCGGTAGAGCCCATTGCAGTTTTTCCACCATACCCAATTTTTGCAAACCAAAAGGTAACGCTTGGTACAAGTGTTCAAGTTTATGATGGAAAAGTAGTTGCAAATGCAGATGTTCAAATCGGAGGATCATCTTATGTAGAAGAAGGTGCTGAAGGTAATGGAGCATTCACTGGAGGAACTAGTATAAATATAAAAAACATCACATTTAATGGGAATGTTAAATTAGGTGGAAGCAGTAATGTTTCTGGTGACATTAATAGCGGCGGATCTTTTCAGAGTGGGACAAGCGACTTAATCATTGGTAACATTATTTCTGGTACTGGCGTTGAACTTGGTGGCAGTACAAATGTTAATGGGAATGTTGATGCTGGAGGAAATATTAATCTCGGTACAACAGTCAAAATATTAGGTAACGTAGTTACATCAGGAATACTATCGAAAGCGAGCAATTCAATTGTTTATGGGACAGTCACTGAGCATGGTATACAATCGCTACCACAAACCTATGGATTAATAAATCTACCTCCAGCAACTAATTTCAATTCTGGCGGAACTAATGTAACGACAAGCTGCACTCTTAGTCCTGGTTCTTATGGAAATGTTAATCTTGGTACTTCCAAGACTCTTAATTTAAGTTCAGGCGATTATTATTTCAGTTCTTTTTCAATGGGAGGCAGCGGAAAATTAAAGCTGAATGTTAGTAACGGAAAAACCCGCATCTTTGTAACTGGAAATGTCACATTCGGAACAAGTCTGGAAACAACCATCCTCAATGGAGGACCTGAAGACGTTTATTTAGAAACACTTGGCAACTTCAATTTAGGCGGAAGTGGTAAATGGAATGGTAACATTTATTGCCCTCTCGGAAATATTACACTAGGCACCAGCTGTCTTATCAAGGGCGCATTATGGACGAATGGAGAAATCAGTATTGGCGGCAGTAGTAAAATATACTACATAGATAATTCGCTTAGCAAAAAATCGGGAAATCCTGAAAATGTTACAGAGATAACACAGGTAATTCCTAATGAATTTGTTCTTGATCAGAATTATCCTAATCCGTTCAACCCAAGTACTGAAATACGATATCAGCTTCCGGAAAATGGACATGTTAAGTTAGAAATATATGATGTGATTGGTAATCTGGTCACAACATTAATTGATCAAGAAATGAATGCAGGTTATCACACTATTAATTGGAATGCAGGCGGGCTATCAAGCGGTATCTACTTCTACAGAATTAGCAGTGGTAAATTTTTAGCTACTAAGAAACTTATGCTTATGAAATAGTATCAAATGATCACGTGAGGGGCTAAATAATCATTTAAAATCCTTGATCTCCCGATGCGGGGTCAAGGATTATTTTTTTATATTATTTCCTCTAAATCTGGCAGTAATCAATCTGCAAATGAATTATCATTGAAAAAGTTATCTATCCATTCATCAAAAGAATTTATGAATGAATAAAATAGTTCTAATATTATTTGTTACGATCTTGTCGTGTTCTGTAAAAATTGCGGCGCAAAGTAATATTAGGGTCAATCATCTTACCATAGAAAATGGTCTTTCGCAAAGTGCTGTAACTTGCATTTTCCAGGATAAACAAGGTTTCATGTGGTTCGGTACACAGGATGGACTAAATAGATACGATGGTTATAATTTCCGGATATTTAAGAATATTCCATCGGACTCAACTAGTCTTACTGATAATTTTATTTTCTCCATATACGAGAGCCAATCTACTGATCTTTACATAGAAACACAGAGCGGAACATTACATTTATATAATCCCGAAACAGAATCATTTCAAATTGTAAATAAGGATAATCTTAATTTAAATGATACAAAAATAAGCACTGTGGGGGCAATGCTTCAAGAATCTTCAGGTATAAAATGGACTGGCGGACTCTCAAGACCAAATGGACTTACACGAATAAATGCTAAAACTGGAGATACTACTACTTTTAAAAATAATCCGGCAGATCAGTCAAGTCTAAGCAACGATAAAGTATATTCAATATTCAGAGACCGGACCGGAACTTTGTGGATTGGAACTTTTGACGGATTGAATAGACTTGATGAACGCACTGGTAAATTTTTTCATTACAGAAACAATCCAAATTATCCAAACAGTTTAGCTGATAATTGGGTTTGGCCAATTTTTGAAGACTCGCACGGAAATTTATGGATAGGAACCGTTCGCGGCGGTATATCTAAATTCAACCCGCAAAGAAAAACCTTTGTGAATTGTAAAAATAATCCGACTGATCCCACAAGTATCAACGATAATTTTATTTTTTCAATCTATGAAGATCGAGGCGGAGTAATGTGGATTGGAACTAACAGCGGAGGTGTTAATTATTTTCATCCTTCATCGCAAGTTTTTGAGTCATACATAAATAATCCTAATGATAAAAATAGTCTCAGCGATAACACAGTTTTAGCTATGCATGCTGATAAGGAAGGCAATTATTGGATTGGAACCAGAAACGGCGGCTTAGATAAATTAAATTACAAGAGAAAGATATTCAAAAATTATTCGCATAATCCATCAAACATAAATAGTATCATCAGTAATTCTGTACTTGAAATCTATGAAGATAGATCGGGTATTCTCTGGCTTGGTACATTTAGCAGCGGATTGAGTGCATTCGATCCCAAGAATGGGACCTTTACTCACTATGTTAACGATCCGTCGGATCCTAATTCACTTTCGGATAATCGTGTGTATTCTGTTTTGGAGGACAAATACGGTACGATTTGGATCGGTACTTATGGCGGTGGTCTTAACAAGCTTGACAGGAAAACAAAAAAAATATCCAGTTATAAATTTGATAAAAATGATAGTTCCTCAATCAGCTCAAATAATGTGCAGTCAATAGCTGAAGATAATTCAGGCAAGCTTTGGATCGGAACATTTGGCGGCGGTATAAACATTTTTGATAGGACTAAACAAACATTTACTCACTTCAGAAATAATCCGAATGATCCTTCAAGCTTAGGTGATGATAAT
>JBGSOQ010000391.1:0-5756 GCA_041739035.1 Ignavibacteriaceae bacterium
TATTTCCTTTCATCCTCCGAGGTATAAATCTTTTAGGTATTAACTCGGCCGAGACGCCAATGGAATTGAGATTGAAAATATGGAATAAACTTTCAAACGAATGGAAACCGGATTGTCTTGAAGAAATCTACAGCGAATGTACACTTGAAGAGCTTAGCAATAAACTTGATTTGATTCTGCAAGGACAAATTACGGGTAGAGTTGTTGTAAATATTTAATTAGAGATTTATAGCCCCGAGATTTATCTCGGGGAAAATATTCCAAAGAAGATTTTGGCTTTAGCCACATTTACAAAAATTTTGGATGACTAAAGCCAACTTTAGGTTTCTTTTATACCCCCGACTTAAAAGTCGGGGCTATTTTTTAATGCTTCGGTTAGCAGTTATTTAAAGCATGTTCCCTTTGCTGTCATCCATGGACGTATTTCATATCTCAATCTGCCTGCATCAATTGCAGGGTCCGTTTTTAGAAGTTCTTTTACTTCGCCTTCGGATTCACAATCAAAAATAAATATTCCACGTAGATCTTGATCATCAAGAAATGGGCCTGCAACGATAAGCTTGCCCTCCTCTGAAAGTCTTTGAATATTAGCCAAGTGTCCAGCTTGAATTTTTACAGCTTCTAAAGAATCTTGACTTCTATTCTCGCCCCGGTAAAGAAAAACCATTTGATAGGTTTTCAAGTCCCATTTTGGTGTGTTATCTTCTTGTGCAAGAATTGGCAAGGAGAAAAAAGAGAATAAAATCAGCACGAAGAGAAAACAAAAAACTTTGTTCATAATAACTCCTGTTTTATAAATAATATCTCATTATTGGTCTTGTAGGAGAGCTGCGATGCACTTCTTTAAACCCAACTTTTAAAAAAGCCTTAGCAAAACCTGTCCACGCAAACGCTGATGGGGTTGTTTCTGAATCAATTGGATAACTCTCAACAATTTTTGCTCTATTTTTCTTTGCATGTTTTAATGCAGCTTCAAGCAATTTTTCCGTTACACCCTTCCGTCTATATTTTCGATCAACAAAAAAACAAACAACTGACCAAACTTTTTCACTGTCAATTCTTTTAAGCACTCTTGAATTTTCAAGTAAGGCGTATGATTCTCTTGGCTCAATTGCACACCATCCAATCGGATTTTCATAATCGTAAGCTAATATACCTGGGACAGTTCCCGAGTTCACAATTTTCTTGATCGCGCTTTTATTTCCGGCACCTTTTTGCTTTTCATACTGTGATCTCTTTAATCGCCACCACATGCACCAGCATCCGCCGCAAGCACCATTATCTCCGAAAAGTTTTTCGAAATCTTTCCAGCGCTCAGAAGTTAACGGTTGAAATTTTAGTTTTAACGATTGTGTTTTGTCAGATTTCATGTAATTAAGAGAATTAAATCACTTATTTCGGAAGTTTGCCAAATATTTTCCAAATCCATCGGTGAAACTTATGAATTGATTCGACAGGTTCTGTGAACATCATTATGCATTCCCCGCTCACTACCGATATATTATTTTCCTCACAGAATTTTAATGCTTCATCAGAACTCGAGCCTTGCTGAAACCAAATTGATTTTATTCCTAAGTTGTGTGCTTCTTTCACAACTTTTTCTGATTGCTGCGGTGGAACAACCAGAACCACTCCATCAAATTTTTCCTTGATGGAACTTAGATTCGGATAGCATTTGATGCCGTCAACATCAGTAAGATTAGGATTGACAGGAAAAACCGTGTAATTCCTGTCTCGCAAATGTTTGAACGCAGAATAACCGAATTTCTTTTTATCGCGGGAGACCCCAACAACTGCAATTGCCTTATGGCTTAAGAAATTATTTACAGATTTCTGAGTTGTCATAAAACCACCTCTGTCGTTTTTCAAAATCTACTAATTTTTAAGCAAATTTTACGATGATCTTTAAATTACTTATCGCCATCTTAAGAAAGCAAATTTTGTAAAACTATTTATTTTTCAATAATACCAGCCATGATAAACTTTAGAGCAATCCTTTTGATAATTCTCTTGACAATTCGAACTAATTATACCCAAAATTGGCTAAGAGTTGATTCCATATTTTCGCCTTCTGGAGTTTCACTTCAATCTTTCTCTGCACCAACATTTGGGGATCTAGATTCAGATGGCGATTATGATTTGATATTGGGAAATCTTGGTGATGAGGTGGAATATTTTCAAAATACTACCTCTCAACCACCTGCTACTTTCACCAAAAATACAACTTTACTTTTCTCCATTTATTCGCAGGGACAGCAGTTCACTAATTCGGCATATCCTTCATTAATTGATTTGGATAATGATCGAGATCTTGATCTGGTAATAGGCGGTTACAACGGATTACTGTTCTATCAAAATGTTGGAGACTCCCTTCATGCGGCTTGGCAAAAGGTTGATTCCGTCTTTAACAGCTCAGTCAATCCGCAAATTGGAACTGATGCAAGGCAAGCATTTGCAGATTTAGACAACGATGGCGATTTAGATTTACTAGTCGGCATTGGTGAATCGCTTTTCGGTGGACCAATTGCCGGGCTTACTTTTGGATTTAGAAATGTTGGTGCTTCAACAAATCCCATTTTTTTGCGTGATGATATTTTAGTTACTGGAATCCCAGACGTTGGTTTAAACTCGTACCCTGCTCTTGCAGACTTAGATAGTGATAACGATTATGATCTTTTAATTGGGAGAGACGGTGCCGCCCTCTACTATTATAAAAATACAGGCACATCAACCTCGCCTATTTGGACAAGAGAGTATACAACTTTTGCCGGTATAGAAGCTGTAAACTATTGGAAGGATCCGACATTTTGTAATCTCGATCTTGATGGTGATTTAGATTTGATTTATGGAACCGACGATGGTGATCTTTACTTTTACCAAAATATCGGGTCAGTAACTAATCCTCAATTTCAATATAACGCCGCTTATTTTGCATTGGTTAAAGTAAATAGTTCATCAACTGTTTCCTTCGCTGATTTTGATAATGATGGCGATTATGATCTGCTCAGCGGTTCAACTTTAGATAAAATGCAATATCTAAAGAACGAAGGAACTAAGACTCAACCAAAGTTTGTAAAGACGGTTACAAGCTTTTCATCTTTAGATCCCGGATTTAGATGCTCGCCCGTTTTTGTTGATCTCGATAAAGATAACGACTTCGATATTGTTTCAGGGGCTGATAATGGATCGATAAGCTGTTACATAAACAATGGAAGCAGTTTTTCAGTCAATACAGGTTACTTTGGCTCAATTGATGTAGGATATGCGAGCGCTCCAGCATTTGCCGACATTGATGGAGATGGCGACGAAGACTTATTAATTGGATCCGAAACTGGAGGCAGTTATCTGTTCCTTTTACGCGAAGGAAATAATTTCATAACTCCAGTCTCTAATCCATTTGCTTCAATATCATTTCCAAATTACAGCCGACCAAGTTTTACAGACATCGACAATGACAATGATTACGATTTGATTCTCGGCAAAAGTTTTGGTGAATTAAATTGCTATGAGAATGTTGGCAATGCTCAAAATCCTCAATGGTTAAGAAATGACGGATTAGTTTCAGATATGGAAGTAAAACAAAATGCAGCACCGGGATTTGCTGATTTAGATAATGACAGAAGAATTGATTGTGTCATCGGTGAGTATGACGGTAACTTTTCTTATTTTAAAAATTTATTTGCACCAACTTCGGTCCAAAATGAAAATAATAAGACTCCCGATGGATTTTATTTAAGCCAGAATTACCCGAATCCGTTTAATCCAACTACAACTATTCGTTATGCTATTTCGTCCCCCTCTTCATCCTCCACTTTGTTAAAGGAGAGGAACGAGGTGGGGTTTGTTTCTCTCAAAGTTTATAATGTACTTGGAAAAGAAATAGCAATACTTGTAAATGGAGGACAGCAACCTGCTAACTATGAATTAGTGTTTGATGCTGGACGTTATCATTTACCTAGCGGGATTTACTTTTATAAATTGCAAGTACACGGGACAACAGAAACGAAGAAGATGATTTTATTAAGATAAAATTATTGCAATTATTAAATTTTGGTCCAATTTTTTACTTTAAAACAAAACGTTTTGCTATAAGCCAGCTTACTTTTAAAGACTGGTATGAAATATTTCTTCTTCGTTTGCACCGCAATTGTCAATTTTTATTTTAAGATAAATTACACTAAAATCAATTGAAGGGGAAGTTGATTATGATAATATCAAGGGGATCATATTGATGGAGAAGAGCGATTTTAAATTACAAAAAACGCTTAAACATACTGTTCTCCACTCACTACAAAACCTCTATTTGTAAGAGCGCATTATTTTGCTTTATCAACCCAAATAAATTTTTATTAACCCCATACTTTACTAATTTTGAAATAATAATTTATAACCAAAGCTATTGAATTTTCATTTATTGTTCTGATGCCGGTAGATAAAATATTAAAATACCTCGATCTTACACCATCCGATCTCAGCGAATCATCCGCTTCATTTGTTCCTTATCTTTACATTGATGGTCACAGAAGCAGTGGAATAAGTGACGATGATGTTGAAAGCTATAAAAGCGGAATAGATTTTTTCATTCGCTTTTCCGGGATTTTGAAAGAGCTCGGCTTTAAGGAAATGGTGACAATGGTTCACACAAAAAGGAACAAAGCTGTAGAGGGAAGAATTCATTCTATTCAAAAGGCAATTCAAGAAGGACTTGATCTTTCAAATAAAATTGTTGCTGATTCGAAATTTAAAATTTATGGCGACCTTGACGAATATTTAAACAATGGCAGCCGCAATTTCCATGATTACTTGAATGAAGTGATTGACAAAACATCGCGTAACAAGAATTTCACTCACCATATACTTATTAATTATTCCGAGGATTGGGCAATTTCTAATCTGGGTACAATTCATAATTTGCCCAAAATCAGCTCTGTAATTCGTTTTACTAAGGGATTTGTTAGCGGTGGCTGGATTCCATCTAAAATGCAAGAAACAACTTTTGTTTACAGTCAAATTCCATCAGTTTCCGAGTTTTGGTCGGACGAAGCTTTGCTTGCTTTAATACTAATTTCTTATAAGAACTGGTCTCTGATGTCAAATTACATTGGCAAAAAAGTTTACAGTGTTGATGAGAGAACTCAAATACATGAGAGACGAGATGTTGGGCTTGCATCTGAGCAATTAACACTTAATATCAATTCAAAAGTGCACAACAGAATAATTGTTTTCGATTTGTACGGCCCTGTTGTTTATGAGCTTTAATGATCCTACGGAAATAAACCTTCATACTGCCTTCACATTAGCAGAAAACATAGCAAAAGAAAAATCGCCTAAAGCAAAATTCATTCTTGATCTGATTGTAAATAAAAAAGATCGTGGCTATTTAAACCTGTGCTACGCTTATCTCCGTTCGGTTGATGACTTCGTTGACGATCCCCAAAAGCCTATCCCTGACAAAATCGAATTTATCTCTCGACAAAAAAAAATACTTAAAAAAATTTTGCTTTCTCAAAATGAATTTCGATTAAATACTGAAGAGTCTTTCTTATATTATTTCGTTACACATGCTATTTCACAAAACAAGCTATTTTTAATAGACGCCGTCGAGACTATGCTCGAATCAATTGAAATGGATGCTCAAAGATTAACAAGGAATGGAATTTATACTTCATCGGAAATTAATCTTTATATTGACAAAAACTCAAAAGCATTCTTTGATATAATGACTGGTTTTGTCGAACCAAATAATTTGCTCATAC
>JBGSOQ010000412.1:0-7495 GCA_041739035.1 Ignavibacteriaceae bacterium
GTTATGAGAAAACATGGTTTCATTTAGTACAGTTGACTTATTAATTATTGTTCTTTTTTTCATAACAGTTCTTTCGATTGGGTTTATTGCTGGCAGAAAATCCAAGAACGAAGCTGAAGATTATTTACTCTCGGGACGTAAAGTAGGTTTGCTTCTTTTCATCCTTACGAATGTTGCTACATGGTATGGCGGAATTTTAGGTGTAGGTGAATTTGTTTATCGTTATGGAATAGTTTCCTGGTTCACTCAAGGTTTTCCATATTATATTTTTGCTTTTCTATTCGCCATCTTTTTTGCAAAAAAGATTAGAGAAGCATCTCTCTTTACAATACCGGATAAATTGAGTTTGGTTTACGGCAAAAAAGTTGGGTTACTCGGAGCGATTTTAGTTTTCGTGCTAGTTTCACCAGCTCCGTATTTGTTAATGACCGGTAATCTTATATCTTTAATTTTTGGTAAGCACATTTTAGTTGGACTGTTTTTAGGTTTATTCCTTTCTCTGGCATACTTATTTAAAGGGGGATTCAGATCTGATCTGTATACTGATGTCATTCAATTTTTTGTAATGTTCATCGGGTTTATTCTCATCATCGTCTTTTCATATTCATCGCTCGGAAGTATTTCATTTCTGCAGGATAACTTGCCTCAAACCCATCTTAGACTAACCGGAAATGCCTCTCCAGGATTTATTATTGTATGGTTTCTAATTGCATTATGGACCTTCGCTGACCCTGGATTTCATCAGAGATGCTATGCTGCAAAAAGTGGAAATGTTGCAGTCAAAGGCATAATCATTTCAATCTTACTTTGGTTTTTATTTGATGCATTAACAACTACTACCGGCTTGTATGCGAGGGCTTTTCTTCCTAATCTTTCAAATCCTGCTTTGTCTTATCCTTTGCTCGCAGAGGCGATTTTACCATCTGGAATTAAAGGAATTTTTTATGCAGCATTATTTGCAACTATAATGTCAACACTGAATAGCTTTTTATTTTTAAGTTCAACAACCATCAGTCGTGATTTTTTCTTTAAACTTTCTAAAATTCCCGATGAAAAAAAAATAAAGACATTTGCGGTTTATGGACTGCTCATCTCTGGTATTGTGTCAGTTTTACTGGCGTATTTCATTCCATCAGTAATTGAAATATGGTACACGATTGGTTCGATTTGTATTCCTGGAATTTTGCTTCCGGTTGTAAGTTCCTATTATCAGATATTAAAAATCAATGAAAAGCTTCTATTCTTTGAAATTATAACATCAGTTACAGCGGGCTTCAGTTGGTTCTTTATTCGAGATTATTTTACAGATTCATTCATATTCAACATTGAGCCGATGATTGCAGGATTGGCTTTCTCAATTCTGATTCACGCAGCAGGCTTAATGCTGAAACCTGTTGCGCTTAAACAACGATAAAATTATAGAACCACCAAGAAAAATTAAGATGATTAAAAGGGAAACTTCTGTTGGGATTTTATAATATTCAGATATCAGCATCTTGATACCTACATAAAACAGAATTATTGCCACTCCATATTTCAAATAGATAAATAAATCAACTAGTCCTTGCAGGGCAAAGTACAATGCTCTAAGTCCAAGTATCGCAAAAATGTTTGAAGAAATAATGATGAACGTGTCGTTTGTAATTGCGATAATTGCAGGAATTGAATCCACGGCAAAAACTATGTCGGAAGATTCAATCAACAATAAAGTTAAAAATGTTGTAGTTATAAAGGTTTTACCATTTAACCTAATAAAAAACTTTTTACCTTTATAATTAGCATCTAACTTAAAATTCTTTGTGAAAAATTTTATCAGCCAATTATTTTGGACATCGAGTTTTTGTTCTTTGCCAAATGCCATTTTGTAAGCAGCAAAAAGAAGTATTAAAGCAAATACATAAATGATAGGGTGAAAAAGATTGAGTAAAGCAACCCCGGCAAAAATAAAAATGATTCTGAAGACTATTGCGCTGAGAATTCCCCATTTAAGAATGTGCGGTTGATTTTCCGCTTCAATATTCATTACACTAAAAATCATTAGGAATACGAAAAGGTTATCAACCGATAAAGATTTCTCAACAATATACCCGGTTAAAAATTCTAGGGCTTTCTGATGTCCATCTTCGAGATAAAAGTATAGAAATAGATTAAAAAGAAGGGCAGTGATGATCCAAACAGCACTCCAGATTAAGCTGGCCTTTAATGTTATTTTTCCCCGCCGATGATCTGTAACATATAGATCAATAAACAACATTACTGCAATTACTGCAGAAAATATTACCCAGAATACTGTTTCACTAAGCAATTTTAATCAAAATTTTTACGGAAGTAAAACTGCGCATGCAATTACAGTTGTCCAAATCCCATTTTTATCACCTTCAGCAGATTGAGTGATATTAAATGACTTAACAATTTTTCCGGACATTTTATATTGATCTTCTCTTTCACTCCAATCTTTTTCAGGATCGAATTCGACTCCTAATGTAGTTGCTAACATTGTTGCAGCAAGATCTTCAGCATATTCTCCACAGACTTTTTCATTTTGTCCGTAGGGATGATGTTCTGACAGATATCCATAAGCAGAATTATCTGAAGGAAGAGCAACACCGATCGAGGCAGCAATTAATCGATTTGGTTCATTGGTTGAATTTCTTGCCATTACGCAATGGGTGATTAGTCCTGGTGTAAGCTGTTTCAATCCTTCTTCTAATGAAATGCGTTTACAGCCAACTGGGAAGATACTGCTCACAGTTACAAGATTGCAGATTTCGATTCTTGCACTTCTTAATGCAAGTTCAAATGAACTGAGATATTCTTTGTGTCTTCCAACACCTTTTGTAAAAAAGATTTTGGTGGGTAAGTACAATTTAGGTTCCTTTCGTTTAGATTATTTTATTAGTTCAATGAATTTTCTTTTACCAACTTTTAATATTTGTCTGTCTTTAAGCAGAATTGACTTCTGCAAATCGGTTATTTTTTCACCATCCAGCGTCACTCCGCCTTGAGTCACCAAACGTTTTGCTTCTCCTTTTGATGGAGCGAAATTTACTAAAATTATTAAATCTAAAATATTTATTTCTGATTTATTACCGAATTTAAATTGAGGAATATCGTCAGGTGTTCCTTTGTTTACAAATATTCTATCGAATTCTTCTTCTGCATTCTTTGCTGCTTCATTTGAATAATACATTGCCACCAAAGTTTTAGCAAGATTTCTTTTGACATCGCGAGGGTTTGTATTGGTATCTTCAAGTTTATTTTTAATTTCCAGCAATTCAGCATTTGAAAGATTAGTAGCTAGCTCGAAATAATTATAGATGAGTGAATCGGGGATAGATAGAGTTTTACCGAATATTTCTTTAGGTGATTCCGATATTCCAATGTAGTTATTGTATGATTTGCTCATCTTCTCAACTCCATCAGTGCCAACTATCAATGGCATAGTAATTATCACTTGTGCTTCCATTCCAAATTCTCTTTGAATATCTCTGCCGACAAGTAAATTAAATTTTTGATCAGTCCCGCCGAGTTCTAAATCACTTTTTATTGCAACTGAATCCATCGCTTGTGCAAGAGGATAAAGAATCTCATGCATGCTGATTGGTTCACCGGATTTGTAACGCTTGGTAAAATCATCACGTTCAAGCATTCTGGCAACAGTGTATTTTGATGAAAGCTTAATGACATCCTCAAATGTCATTTTACCAAGCCACTCGGAGTTGTAAACAATTTTGGTTTTTTCTTTATCAAGAATTTTAGATGCCTGTTCGAAATATGATCTTCCATTTTCGCGAGTTTCTTCTAAAGATAAAGCAGGGCGAGTAACATTTCTTCCCGAAGGATCACCGATCATTCCCGTGAAATCTCCGATAATTAAAATTGCAAGATGACTGATTGATTGAAAGTGCGCAAGCTTTCTGAGAACTACGGAGTGACCAATATGTAAATCTGGACGGCTTGGATCGCAGCCCAATTTGATGTTAAGCGGCTTTCCCTCTTTGATTGATCTTTCTAATTTTTTAACCAGTTCATCTTCGGGAATAATTTCAAATGTGCCTCTTTTAATGAGGTCCATTTGTTTGTTAATTGGTGGAAAATTTATTTTTGTCATGATTCAGTTCTTACAATATCATGACTAAAGTCAGCTTTGCTCCTTACAGTTTCTAACCCCAGCCCTAAGGCTGGGGTTAATTCAACTACCAGAATTTTGAGGCTTTAGCCACTATTTTTGTTATTTGTTAATTTTTAAATCTTCGTTCTTGATCTCTTTGAAAATCTCTTTTTGCTATTGATTCTCGTTTATCATACACTTTTTTACCTTTGGCGATCGCAAGTTCAACTTTTACTTTTCCATTTTTAAAATATAATCTAAGCGGGATTAAAGTTAACCCTTTTTCTTTAACTTTTCCGATTAATCTTCTTATCTCGCTTTTATTTAAAAGAAGTTTTCTTGGTCGAGTTGGCTCATGATTATTTATATTTCCTTGTTCATAAGCACTAA
This sequence comes from Ignavibacteriaceae bacterium, assembly GCA_041739035.1. Lineage (GTDB taxonomy): Bacteria > Bacteroidota > Ignavibacteria > Ignavibacteriales > Ignavibacteriaceae > XYD12-FULL-36-8. The sequence continues at coordinate 4,502 of JBGSOQ010000412.1, forward strand.
TGTTAGCGCTCATCAGCCACAATTCACCTTTTTCTATGTTCGCATAACTATCAACCAAATTCGCTTTACCTTGCCTAAGCGCTTTTACTTCAGTTCCTTGAAGAACAATACCCGCCTCAAATGTTTGCAGTATGGAATACTCATGTCTTGCTTTTCGATTTACGGTTATATTTTTTTCGTGATCTTGTTTTTCCATTTTGCTCAATCTTATAAACAAAAATCATTGTAATTGAAATAAAATGCAAGGCGAGAGAAAATTATTTGAAATTTTATTTAGGTGGAGAGAATAGTCTTTTGGATTTTGCGCCAATAATTCATCAAAATAAGCTGATAAGGTTGGAATGTTTTTAGTAATGCTATATTACTAAGGTCAAGTGCAGAAATACAAAGCTATTTAATATTCAGTTGGAGAAACCTTAGTAACACCAAGGTGCTAATATCTAAAACCTTATCACATTATTCGCAGGTAATGAACCATTTCATGACCCCGCGCTATTACTCGTTTTGACATAAAGTGTTTCGTGACAACCTTGAAATGTAAAAAAATGAAAATTTATTTGCGCAAAGTAGATATGCCAGATTTCGGCGTTCCATTATCGTTTCCCCAAATCTGGCATATCTAGAATGAGTGTAAATAAACAAAATATTTATCTATCTTTGACATCAAAAAATCACCCAGATAGCAATGCTTTTAAGAATTTATCTCTTAGCTTTATTACTAATTACATCACTGGCTGCTCAGTCTTTTCAAATTAACAAAATTGAACCTCCTAATTGGTGGAGTGGAATGAAAAGTAATGATGTCCAGCTTATGGTTTATGGTGAGAATCTTGATAATATTAAAGTTTCAAGCAAGGATAAGCGATTTAAGATTAAGAAAATTACTCCCTCACAAAACTCATCTTATCTTTTTATTGACATTTCGCTTAAGAATATTCCTGCCGGAAATTATGAATTGATTTTTACCAAGAACAAAAACAAGATTAAATATGATTACCCGATTCTTAAACGAGAATTATCTCCAACGAAACATAAAGGTTTTTCGGATGAAGATATTATTTACCTAATCATGGCCGATCGTTTTTGCGATGGAAATCATAATAACAACTCAATAGATGATAGTTTAGACGAATTTACGGCTAAAGATCTTGATGGAAGAAAAGGCGGAGATATCGAGGGTATAATTTCTAAACTCGATTATGTTAAAGATCTTGGAGCAACAGCAATTTGGGTTACACCAATGCTCGAAAACAATATGTGGATGAGTTATCACGGTTATGCTGCAACAAATCTTTATAGAATTGATCCCCGTTTTGGAACTAAAGAATTGTACAAATCATTGGTCGATGAAGCCCATAAGCGTGGGTTAAAAGTGATCATGGATCACGTGAGCAATCATATCGGGATAAATCATAGCTGGATTAAAAATCTCCCTTTTAATGATTGGATAAATGGAACATTAGAAAATCATCTTCCCGCAAATCATAATAAGATGACCTTTCCCGATCCTTACAGTCCAGGTGAATCTGTTGACCTAACTTGGAATGGCTGGTTTGAAAATTATATGCCTGATTTGAATCAAGCTAATCCTTACTTAAAAAAATATCTTATTCAAAATACGATTTGGTGGGTTGAGTATTCTGGCATTGATGGAATTCGTGAGGATACTTATCCTTACTGCAATCAATATGCAATGGCAAATTGGAATAAAGCAATATTAAATGAATATCCGAATTTCAATATTGTTGGTGAAATTTGGACGGGCGAACCGGCTTATCTTGCTGCATATCAACAGAAAAATAAATTCGGAGTTCACCTGGATTCTCATCTCCCTTGTGTCACAGATTTTGCCCTTTCTGATGCAATAAGAAATTACTTAAGCGGGAAAAAAGGACTTGAAGGAATTTTCAATACACTTGCACAGGATTTTCTTTACAATGATCCTAACAACCTTCTGACTTTTTTTGATAATCATGATATTTCTCGCGGATTGTTTGTTGCTAACGGTGATGTTGAAAAATATAAGATTGCTCTAACAATTCTTTTAACAACTCGTGGTATCCCGAAGTTGCTTTATGGCTCAGAAATTGGAATGGTTGGTGATAACAAACACGGAAATATTCGTGCTCCATTTCCCGGCGGCTTTAAGGGTGATACTCGTAATGCGTTTTTAAGTTCGGGCAGAACTGAATATGAAAATGATATTTTTGATTTCACCAGACAGCTTTTAGCAATAAGAAAAAAATATAAATCTCTTTCGCAAGGAAAACTGATTCATTTTTATCCTTTTGACAATACTTATGTTTATTTCAGAGAAACAAAGGATGAATCAACAATGATAATTGTAAATGGTAACGAAGATGATATTAAAGTAGATTTGAACAGGTTTTCCGAAACTCTTTCCAAAATTCAAAAAGCAAAAAATATTTTTACAAATGAAATTTTTGATTTAACGCAAAACAAGAAAATCACTGTTAAAAGAAAATCAGCAGATATATTTTTATTGATAAACTATTAACCCAACAAAGGATAAATCTTATGTTAGAAATCCAGAAAAAACTTACAAACACTTTTTATGCTATACTCGCATTGCCTGCAACGGCAATGGGATTTGCTTTGTCAATTCAAATATCAGCACTTAGCTGGATATTGAGTACAAAGTACAAACTTGATATTCACGATATTGGATTGGTTTGGGCCGCCGGACCTATTGCCGGAATTCTCGGGCAAGTGATTATTGGAATTATCAGCGATAAAGTATGGCTGTGGAATGGAAGACGAAGCCCATTCATCCTGATCGGCGGGTTTTTAGCTGCAATGATGCTCCTCGCACTACCAAATATTGATGTAATCTCTTCATCACTTGGAATTGGCGGAATCCTCGGCGTAGCAATTATTGTTGCCCTTACTCTTGATCTAGCTATAAATGTCAGTTTCAATCCCACTCGCTCAATAATTGCTGATGTAACCCCAGAAGGAGTCGAGCGAACAAAA
>JBGSOQ010000454.1:0-21415 GCA_041739035.1 Ignavibacteriaceae bacterium
TAAAACAGTTCAGTGAAATGCAAAAAATGATGAGTCAGTTCACTAAAAAAGGATTTGGCGGCTCAGCATTAAAAAATTTAAAATTCAATTGATTAAAATGATTAAACATACGGAGGTTCTTTAAGTTGGCAGTTAAACTAAGATTAAGAAGATTGGGTAAAAAGAAACAGCCAGTCTATAAAATTGTTGCAGCAGATTCGCGTTCACCAAGAGACGGAAAATTTATCGAAGCTATTGGTCTTTATAATCCTTTAACGCATCCATCTACTTTAGAAATTAAAGAAGATAGAGCGATGTATTGGCTGAGTAACGGTGCTCAACCGACCGATACGGTAAGAAATTTATTGAGTCAAAAGGGAATTCTTCTTGAAAGACATCTAATGAAAAAAGGTGCATCCGAGGAAAAAATCAAAGAAGAAAAAGAGAATTTCCAAAAGCTTCGCGAAGCAAAATCTATGACCGTTAAGGCCAAGAAAAAACGGAAAGGCGATAAGGCTTCTGAAGAGAAAAAGCAAGAAACGGTTTCTGAAAGTACAGCAGAAGTTACGGGTGCTGCTTCTGAAGAAAAACCTGCTTAGAAAAATGTATTAGAAATTTTCGGCAGATTATTTTTCTGTACATTATTTCTGATGCACCCATACTCTATTAAGGAGGCATCTTCCTATGAAAGAGTTCATTGAATACATCGCAAAGCAGCTTGTTGATAACCCGGATGGGGTAGTGATTGATGAAAAAGTTGGTGAAGACAAGAAGCTTTTGCTTTCCCTTAGAGTCAGTCAGACCGATGTTGGGAAAGTTATTGGCAAGCAAGGTAAAACTGCCGCAGCAATGAGAATTTTACTTACGGCCGTTGCTGCAAAACATGGGAAAAGAGCTGTTTTGGAAATTTTAGATTAAGTCTGAATCGAAGTTAATTTTTAGTGATAGAATATTTTCTTCTTGCCAAAATTATTGCTTCTGAAGGCGACCAAGGTTTTCTAAAAATTGATTCTTTTTCGGATTCACCCGAAAGATTCTATAAGCTTAAAAAAGTTTATATCGATTTCTGGGGCGAGAAAAAAATATTCTTTCTGCAATCAGTAAAAAGAAAAAAGGATTCTGTTTTAATAAAATTCAAGGATTTTAACAACAAGGAGTCGGTAGAGGTTTTATTAGGTAGACAAGTATTTGTAGATGATAAGGATCTTCTTAAACTGCCTAAGGGACACTATTTTATTCATGATATAATTGGCAGTAAAGTTATTCGCAACGGTAATGAATTTGGAACTTTGACTGATGTTTATTCCCTAGATGCAAATGATGTTTATGTAATTAGGAAAACCAGCGGTGAAGAAATTTTAATTCCTGCTGTAAATGAGTTCATTGAGAAAATTGACATTATTAATAAAGTATTGATATTAAAAGCAGGCGAAGATATTTACGAAGATGATGAGGATTGATATTCTAACTGCTGTCCCGGATGTTTTTAGCGGTCCTTTACAATCGAGTATTATTAAGCGAGCTCAGGATAAAGGAAAGGTTCAAATCTTCATTCATAATGTTCGGGACTATGCTTACAATAAGCATAAACAAATAGATGATAAACCATTTGGTGGCGGAGCCGGGATAGTGCTGAAGCCGGAACCGTTCTTTGAATGCATTGAGAAACTCCAAAGTGAGCGAAAGTACGAACACGTAATTTTCACAACACCTAAGGGAAAGATTTTTAACCAAAAAATTGCGAACAAACTTTCTCTTCAGAATAATTTATTATTTATCGCTGGTCACTATAAAGATATTGATGACAGAGTGCGAGAAAAATTTGCAACAGATGAAATATCTCTTGGTAATTTTGTATTGACTGGTGGGGAGCTTCCTTCAATGGTAATTATTGATGCACTAGTTCGCGTGATACCCGGAGTTCTTAATGATAGTGAATCTGCTTTAAATGATTCTTTTCAAGATGGAGATAAGATAGAAGCTCCTTCTTATACTCGTCCGGCAGTATTTAAGGGTATGAATGTACCAGAAGTTCTTTTATCGGGAAATGAAAAACAAATTAAAGATTGGAAAGAAGAACAATCGAAGGTTTTAACTGAAAAATGGAAAAAATTTAATAATTAAAGGATAGAAAAATGATAGATGCAAGCAAAATATTACCCGACCAATTAAAAACTGATTACCCGAAATTCAGTCCGGGTGATCGCATTAAAGTTCACGTCAAAGTTATTGAAGGTGACAAGGAAAGAATCCAGCCCTTCGAAGGCGATGTGATAAGTGTTCGTGGATCTGGATTGAACAAAACTTTCATAGTTAGAAAGCTCGCCAGCGGTGTTGGAGTTGAAAGAATATTTCCTTTCAATTCACCTAAAATTTCTAAGATTGAGGTTATCCGCGAAGGTAATATCCGCAGAGCGAAACTTTATTATTTAAGAAATTTATCAGGTAAAGCCGCACGAATTAAAGGAAAAACAACCTAACACATTACTTCTTAGTTTGAGCCGCTGTGCAAGCGGCTTTTTTATTTTACAATGGAAATACTTTTACCAGATAATATTTATTCGAAAATTCTTTCTTCAGCTTTTGCAGAAAAAGACGCTGCACGCCTCCGCCACTTTCCTTCAGCTCTATTATCAAAAAAAATGAGTGAAGCAAAAAATACTGTGGGACTTATTCCAACATTGGATTTAGTGCATTATAAAGAGTTATTTGTTTCGCAGAGTCTTGGAATTTCTTTTGATGTGTCTGTGTGTAATTCTTACATATATTTTAATCAGAACGAAAGTATAGTAAATGAGATTGTGCTTGCCGGCGATGTTTCGGTTAATGAAGGGATTCTGACTAAGATTCTTTTCAGCGAAAATTACGGAATTGATGTTCAATTATCATTTGAAAAAACTAATGGAGGCTCATCTGGCAAGAATCGCATAATTGTTGGTGATAGAAACTTTATTGAGGGAAAGTTAGATTCTGCTTTAAGCTTTGCTGAAGAAATGATTGAAATTATTTCGGCGCCTTATGTGAATTTTGTTTTTGCCAGCGAATCCGAAAGAGCCTTATCTGAATTCCAATCTCAGTATAAGGAAAAAATTTCCGCAATCAATCCAACGGAAATACTTAATAACACCGAGAATAATTTCACTTCGGTATCCAAGAATTATCTCTTGGAAAATATTCAGCATGTAGTATTTGATTTTGACGAGCAGGACTTGGAGGGAATGAAGCAGCTCCTGCAGTTACCATTTTATCACGGCATTATAAAAGATATGATTGATGTGAAGTATGTTTAGGAATGAAGAAACCTCCGAGGTTTTGGTCTTTTGTAATTTTCGCATACCCCCGGAGGTTTAATTTATTAGATTTCAACGTGACTAACGCTGATTACATTTGGATTATCACTCATCTTTTTAAGCATTTCTGCAGTTACTGGATTTTGTAATTTCATTGTACAGCATGCTGCAATTCCGCCTTCGAAAATTATGTTTTCAATTTCCTCAATGTTAATGCTCCCGCTTCTAATTACATCAAGGACAGTTGCAAGCACACCCGGTTTATCATAATGCTTAACAACAAGCTGATATTTCGCATCGGTGATTTTTGCTCGGTTAACCCAATGATCAATCACTCCGCTATGAACGTAATGTTTGATTATATTGACGGTTTCTTGTGCCACTGCATCTTGAGCCTGTTCCGTCGATGCACCAATGTGGTGTGTAACATAGATGTTCGGATTGTCTTGCAGTTTGGATTTGACTTCTCCCGATTTACCTTCCGGCTCACCTTTAAATACATCCACAGCAACACGAAGTTTTTTTTCTTTGATTGCTTCCAGCAGATCGTCCTCGACAATTATGTCTTGCCGTGATGTGTTAATGAGAAGGGCTCCATTTTTCATGTAGCTAAACATTTGCTTGTTGAAGAGTCCTTTAGTTTGTGGTGTTGCAGGTAGGTGAATTGTCACAATATCGCACAAAGGCAGTAATTGATCCATTTCGCTGAAATCTTTAATCTGAACACCTTCAATTCGAGTTATATCTTTTCCATAAACATTCATTTCAAATGCCAGTGCACGCTTTGCCACTTCTTTACCAATGTTCCCAACTCCAATTAGACCTAAAGTTTTTCCTTTTAATCCCTGTCCTTTGGAATATTTATCTTTATTCCAAACACCGTTTCTAAAATCAGCAACATTATCGGGAATGAATCTATCGAGCGAAAGCATTAATCCCATTGCTAACTCAGCAACAGCAACTGCATTCATACCGGGACAATTTGTAACATAGACTCCTTTTTTATTTGCGGCTGGAATTGCAATATTATTAACCCCTGAACCGGCACGAATTATTAAGTTCAGCCTTTGACTTGAGGAAATTGTTTCCTCATTCACAATTGTTGAACGCACGATCAGAATATCAACATCCTTTGCTGCTTCTGGAAGATCTTTTTCTCCCAATTTTGGCTGATAAATCACTTCCAGATCAAGATCTTTCATCTGTTGAACATACTTTTCCGGAAATTTGTCTGCAATTAATACTTTCAGTTTCATTATTACCTCTTAATATTTTATTGATTTTCCTAATCTCTGCGTTCTTTGCGGCTTCTCTGTGTTCTCTGCGGTTATGAGTAAACCGCAAAGTTCGCAAAACAGGCGCAGAGTTTACAAAGTTGATTTACTTCATCATTGGAATTTTGATATTCCACTTTTTTGCATTTTCAACAGCCTGTATGTAACCAGCATCTGCATGCCGAACAATTCCCATTCCTGGGTCGTAAGTTAGAACTCTCTCTAATCTTTGTTCAGCTTCATTAGTTCCGTCTGCAACCACAACCATTCCAGCATGAATTGATTTTCCTATTCCCACTCCGCCGCCATGATGAACCGAAACCCAGCTGGCTCCGCCGATTGAATTTAGTAATGCATTCAGGATTGGCCAATCAGCTATTGCATCACTTCCATCTTGCATTGCCTCAGTCTCTCGATTAGGTGAAGCCACAGAACCGCAATCTAAATGATCTCTTCCAATAACTATTGGAGCTTTTACTTTTTTATTGGCAACAAGCCTATTAAATATTTTTCCCATTTTAGCTCGCTCACCATAGCCCAACCAGCAGATGCGTGCAGGTAATCCTTGAAAGTGTACTTTTTTTTGTGCTAAGTCAATCCAATTGCACAAAGATTTATTTTCAGGAAATGTTTCCTTAACTGCCTGATCGGTCACATAAATATCATTTGGGTCGCCTGAAAGGGCAGCCCATCTAAAAGGACCTTTGCCATCGCAAAAGAGAGGACGAATAAATTCGGGAACAAATCCGGGGATATCGAACGCATTTTTCAAACCGTTATCTTTGGCTTCCCCTCGAATGTTATTGCCATAATCAAAAGTTATAGATCCTCTTTTTTGAAATTCAAGCATAGACTCTACGTGCTTAACGATCGTCATTTTTGAGAATCTAATGTAATCCGCGGGATTAGAATTTCGTAATTGTTTAGCTTCCTCAAACGACATTCCCATTGGGACATAGCCATTCAAAGTGTCGTGAGCAGATGTTTGATCAGTCAGAACATCAGGAATAATATTTTGTTTTAAGATTTGTGGAAGTACTTCTCCTGCATTTCCTAACAATCCCACAGATAGGGGAGTTTTATTTGTTTTAGCTTCAAGTACAAGCCTGAGCGCCTCATCAAGATCATCAGTCATTTTATCAAGATAACCAGTATCAATTCTTTTTTCTAAACGACTTTTATCAACTTCAACTCCTAAAAATGCGGCACCATTCATCGTAGCAGCAAGAGGTTGAGCGCCTCCCATTCCGCCTAATCCTGCTGTAAGAAGAAACTTACCCTTAAGTGTTCCGTCAAAATATTTTCTTGCGCATTCTGCGAATGTTTCATATGTGCCTTGCAAAATTCCTTGTGTGCCGATGTAAATCCAACTACCAGCTGTCATTTGTCCGTACATTGTCAGGCCAAGGGCTTCAAGCCGCCTGAACTCATCCCAATTCGCCCAATCCGGTACTAACATTGAATTGGAAATTATAATGCGCGGAGCATTTTCAAGTGTTTTAAAAATGGCAACCGGTTTACCTGATTGAACAAGAAGCGTTTCATCGTTATTTAATTCTTTAAGTGATTTGATAATTGCATAATAGCATTCCCAATTCCGTGCAGCTTTGCCTTTTCCGCCATAAACAATAAGTTCCGCCGGATTCTCAGCAACTTGAGGATCTAGATTGTTCATTAGCATTCTCATTGCTGCTTCTTGAATCCAACCTTTGCATGATAAATTAGTGCCGTGCGGAGCTTTAATTTCTACGTTTTCTCTCTGTAACATCAGTTGTTATTTAAAATGCTTGTTAATAATGTTTTCATATTGTTTAATCATAGACTTGTAAAGAAATTTTTTTATGAACCAACTTTTACCTGATTCTTTTTTTAGGAACTTAACGTTTTCTGTAAGTTGATGTTCTAAACGTGTTCGCTCATCTTTAGTTAGCTTAACTGAATCTGAATCATTTTTCAACTTCCCAAGGATTGAATTAAAAGCTTTTGATTCAGCAAAGAATTTTGAGTCACTTTCAGTTTGTTTTAATGTTTGCTTGCAAAAGGTTGCAAGAAGTTTTTTTTCATTCTTGTCAAATTCGAAATTATAATTAGTGAACAGTTTTTTCATGATTCTCCGGATATGTATTGAATGATAATAGCTTGTCTTTCATTTTTTGATAACCTGGTTTTATGACATTATAAATAAAAGAGAGTCTTTCTTTATAAGGAATGAACGCCGACTTCATCGAGTTAATAGTTATCTTTTCCAAATCTTCAAGGTTCAAATTGAACACGTCAATTGCGACCAGAAATTCCTTAGTCATTGTAGTATCGCTCATAAGTCTATCGTCAGTATTAAGAGTAACTCGGAATTTTTCCTTAAATAACATGCCGAACGGATGATTTTCTATCTTATCTACTGCTCCAGTATGTACATTGCTTAATAAGCATATCTCAAGGGGAATTCTTTTATCAAGAACATATTGAGCAAGATCGCCAAAGCCAACAACATTTCCATCTTTATCGAGTGTGAAATCTTCAATTAGGTGAGTAGCATGCCCAATTCGGTGAGCTCCACACCATTGAATTGCCTGCCAGATGGATTCTTTGCCAAAAGCTTCTCCCGCATGAATTGTAATGTTAAAGTTTGCACGCTGAATAAATTGAAAAGCTTCAATATGTTTTTTGGGCGGATAACCACCTTCCTCACCGGCTAGATCAAAGCCAATAACACCTTGCTTTTTAAAATTAACCGCAAGTTCAGCAATCTCTAGAGTGTTTTTCATGTTTCGCATTCCACAAAGAATCAATCCATAACCAACCCCAAATTCTTTTCGACCACGCTCAAGTCCTTCAAGCACCGCAGAAACAATATCTTCGTACCACAACCCATTTTGGGTGTGGAATACAGGCGCAAATCGAGTTTCAACATAACAAACATTATCGTTTTTCATATCCTCCATCATTTCGTATGCTACCCGTTCGAGTGCTTCTTTTGTTTGCATAACTGCAGCTGTATGCTCAAATCCTTGCAGGTACTCAACAAGATTTCCTTTGTTCGCACCGCGATGAAACCACTCTGCTAGTTCACCAGGATCTTTTGTTGGAAGCTTGTTATATCGAAATTCTTTAGCGAGTTCAATGATAGTTGCCGGTCTTAGACCGCCGTCTAGATGGTCATGAAGAAGTACTTTTGGAACAGCTTTGATGATATCGTCTTTAGTCAAAAAACACCTCAATTTTGTTATGAAAAATATCCTTTAATTATTGCAAAATCAATTTAAACTTCTAATCTTGTTCGAGAATTATCGACTAAACAATCAGTAAAATCTTGCTTTCAGTGTAATTATCATTCTTGACTCTGCTGGGGTAAAACGGTAACTTTGACCCGAATAAAAAGAAACATTTGGAGTATTATAATGCAAATCAACAAATTGTTCCCTGTTCTCGTTCTTTTCATTGGCTTGGTTTTCAGCGGATTTCAATGTTCTTCAACTGAATTAACCAGCGCCAAGCTTTACATACAACAAAAAAATTATGATAAAGCAATTGATGCCTTACAAAAAGAGGTTCAAAAAAATCCCAAAAGCGATGAAGGTTATTATCTTTTAGGTGTTGTTTTGGGTGAAAAGGAAAGATTTACTGAAATGATCGATGCATATAAAAATTCACTTTCTATTAGTAATAAGTTCTCAGAGAACATCAGTTCTTCAAAAAAATATTTTTGGGCCAACTTATTTAATAAAGGGGTCGGATATTTTCAGATGGGAACGAAAACTGAGAATACTGACAGCACAAAACTTTTCTTTACAAAGTCTATCGATGCTTTCAATTCAGCGATAGAAATTGAACCGGATTCTGCTGATACTTATAAAAATCTGGCGTTTGTTTACATGAGTGCACAAGAATATGACAAGGCAATTAGTCCTTTGGAAAAACTTATTGAGACAGAGGATGCTCTTGACGGGTATAAATTCTTAAGTGAAATTTTATACGTTAAGGGTGTTGATTATAAAAATAAATATGATAATAATAAAGTTCTGGCAGACAGTCTTGAAGCCATGAAATATTTTGATAAAGCAATCAAAATTGCCGAACAGGGAAGAAAAAAATATCCGGATGATTCTGACATTTTGTTAACTTTATCAAATGCTTACATCGCTGCGAACAAAATTGAAACAGCCGTTGATGCTTTCAGAGCAGGGGTTGAAAAGGATCCAACAAACCAGTATTACCGCTATAATTATGGAGTTCTTCTACTTGGTAAAAACGATTTTGCAGGTGCTGAGGAACAATTTAAGAAAGCATTGGAAATTGATCCCGACTATTATAACGCAAGCTACAATCTTGCTGTTACTTATGTTAGATGGGGTGCCAATATCAACAAAATTGCTGATGAGATGGGTGACTTAAATAATAAAGAGTATAAGGAAAAATACCAGAAAGCACTTCCTCATTTAGAAAAGATTGTTCAAAATAAAAAGGATGATCCTACTATGTGGGAACTTATAGGTAAAGTTTATTCGGTTCTTGGAATGCAAGATGATGCCGCAAATGCTTTTAAAAAAGCTGATGAGTTACGTAAATAATAAATTTATAAAAATGGTTTTATAATTATGAGTCAGACAAATCAACCGCCGGGACAGCAAATAAATATTGAGTTGGGTGAAAAAGAAGCCGAAGGTATTTATTCAAATCTGGCTATCATTACTCATTCACCAGCTGAATTCATTATTGATTTCACACGAATTGTTCCGGGCGTTCCAAAAGCAAAAGTTCATGCGCGAATTATTTCCACTCCTCAGCACGCAAAAATGTTAATGAAGGCTTTGAAAGAAAATATAGATAAGTTCGAAGCTCGTTTTGGAGAAATTCGACTAGAACCTGTTCCTTCTCAGCATTTCGGATTTGTTCCAATGACTAAGGACGAAAAAGTTAACTAAAGCACTCACATTTCTTTCTTTTATGATGAACCACCTGGAAACAGGTGGTTTTTTATTTTGCATAATTTCACTTGTAATTTTTACTATTAAACCTATTGATTGGTAAGATTTACTAAAAAACCCCGTCGCCACTTTCCAAATCACCCTCATCCCTCCGTCTTTCTTCGGCATAGCGATTGAATTTTTATTGTAAAGTCCATTCGTCTTGTTATGAGAATGGTGGAAATGATTTGGATGATTAAGTAAGAGAAATGGAATAGAATGATTATGAAAAGATTGATATTGTCATTAGGAATTTTATCCCTTCTTATTTTACCCTCTACCGGCTGTTTTGATCTTCCGGATGATATTATTTTGCCGGAATGGGACGTGGATATTAATGTGCCCCTCACAAATAAAACTTACACAATTTATGATATGTATAAACCCGAATCAAAGTATTCCATAAATTCGACACTAACCGGTGATGACTTTTATTTGATTCAATCAGATCATTATTCAGCTAACTCCGAAGTAACAGATTATATAAGTTTGCTGCAGGAGGGTTCAGTATCGCAGAGTTTCATGGTTCCTGCAAACACACCTGCACAATCTGTTTTTATAGTTTTTCCAGAAGAAATTGAAATTGATAATGCTACATTTTTAAGCGGATTTATTTCATTTACAATTCAGAATCCTTCCTCTGGTGCTATCAGGTCATCAATGCGGGTTCCTGGTATTATAAAACCGGATGGTTCCGAGTTGATAATTGAGACAAATGTTGCGGCATTTAGCAGAGATTCGCTTGCTTATAATTTATCAAATCATCAATATGTACTTCCAGCCAATCAGCCAAGTCAGAATAAAAACAGCTTACAATTACTGGCCTCTGCCAACAGCGAAATAAATGGTTCATTTGAGAATGTTACATTATATCTGCACAGTTTCAATTTCAGTTCAATAACTGGTCTGCTTCCTAGAACTCCATTAGGCAACAAGCGGACTGCCGCCTCCTTAAATTTAAATGATATAGCCGACTATCAGGATAAATTATTTATCAAAGAAGGAACACTGAACTTAAAATCGGAGTATGTTTCAGATCATCACAATTTTTTCGAACTTGAAATAGCAAATATTCAAGTAAATGGAATAAGAAATAGCGGTGAAATAAAACTTTTAAAAAGAAACGATGGACAGAATACAACCGTCAAGTTAATTAATGGTTTTTATGAACTTGAATTTAATGAAAGAAACAGTAATCTGGCTGAATTTATTTCATTCCTTCCTGACTCTATTGTGATTTCCTCGGAGTATATTTTAAATCCCTCAAACGACAAAATAATCCGAACAGTTACAAATTTAGACTCAATCAAATTCTCATCACAGTTTGCTACCAGAAGTGTATTTGCCCTCAAACAGACTAACTTTATTGATACTTTGGAAATCGATCTTAGTCAAGATGATCGTGACAATATTCGTGATGCAGCGGATGCTGATCTGAGTATTTATCTTGAAAATGCAATTCCTATTAATGCATTTGTTAAAGCAACACTTACAGACGAATATTTTTCTCCGCTCTTCACTCTAACAAAAAATCAAAATGGAGTTGATTCATTACAGTTTCTTGGCAGTCACGTGAATAATATTACCGGGCAAATAATTTCACCGACTGTAACATTAAATACAATTAAACTTGATGCAGAGAAGATTTTACAGTTATCTAATGCACATCATGTTATTATGTCGACAACAATAAACACCGAAAATGCTACCAATGAAAATCCAGATCCACCCACAGTTCAATTTAAATCCTCAGATTGGCTGAATATTAAGTGTTTCGGCAAAGTTAAATATCATATGAATCCGGAGGAGAATTGAAATGAGAAATTTATTTTCTTGCGTGAATTTTTTATTTATCACCGTACTTACAATAGTATTTTCAATAAACACTTTTTCGCAATTCGGTTCTTCAGGAACAGTTGATGCAAGAAGCACAGGATTAGCAAAAACTTATAACTCAACTTCCATGGGAATTTATTCATTGGGAATTAATCCCGGAAATCTTTCACTAATGGATGAGGGTTCAGTAGAATTCTCAACCATCATTCCATTACCATTTATTTCTTTTCATTCCGGTACGGATTTTCTTTCAATGGATCAGCTTAATTACTATTTCGGAGGAGTCAACGGCAAGTCCAGAGTTTTAACTGAAGCAGATAAACAAAACTTTAATGATCTTTTTTCAAACGGTGGAATTGTATTTGCCAATTTCTCAACTAGGTTTTTCAGTTTTGCTTACAAACCAAGTATTGAGAGCGGAACATTTGCAATTTCGATAAATGATTTCGCCGGTGGTAATTTTACGATTCCACAAGCAATTGTTGATCTTGGACTAAACGGAAATCAACCGGGTAAAAAATATGATTTTAACGACGAGAAACTTAAAAGTTGGTGGATTAGAAATTACGGAATATCTTATTCAAGAGAATTTCAAATGGAACCCGAAAGCTGGTTGAAAAATGTATTAACCGGGATTTCTCTCAAACTAGTTCATGGTTATTACTATGCGGGTATCGAAAGAGTAAATACTAATCTGGAAACCGGCAACTACAATGAAATCATAGGTAACGCAGATATGATAGGTTATTCATCTTTTTCTGATGAGTTTGGAGTGAAATACGATTTCGATTCTACCGAACATCAATCTAGCTTTAGTCTATTTATGCCTCCAGCCGGAAAAGGTTTTGGATTTGACCTTGGGATTTCATTTTTAATTGAGGGCGATTGGAGTATTTCATTTGCGTTAACAGATATTGGCAGCATCAATTGGACAAAAAATACTGCAAAGTTCAAAGCTGAAGGTGAAATATTCATTAACGATTTAACAAATCAGGACCAGTTAGATTCTCTTGGTGATAAATTCACAGGAAATGCCGAAAAGATTGGAAGCTTTTCAACGGGTTTACCAACAGCTTTTAGATTTGGTTTAGGTTATAAGCTAAATGAAACGGAGAATTTTATTCCCGGAACTTTGACTCTAGGGTTTGACTATAATCAAGGGTTCAATGATTTGCCCGGAAACAGTAAAACACCCCGTGTTTCTCTTGGATTTGAATGGAAACCAGGAGACTGGATTCCCTATTTGCGCAGCGGCATTTCTGTTGGCGGCACGGATGAATTTGCCTGGGCTTTAGGATTGGGTATGTACACAGGTGTAATAGAATTTAATTTTGCAACCTCATATTTTCAATCCATCATTTCACCAAATGCTGCAAAACAAATTTCATTCGCTTTTGGTTCGAGGTGGAAATTCTGAGTTATTGACGAATTCTTGGCAAGTTGATTAAGGCAGCGGCAATAAATAATAAATTGGCGAACCATGCTGTAAGCATAGGATCAATTGCTCCATTCTTTCCAAAGGCCTGACTAATTTTCATAAAGACAAGATATATAAACGTAACAAGGATATTTATTCCAATTTGAACTGCCAACCCTCCGCGCTTTCTTTTAGCTGCTGCTAGTGGAATTCCAAATAATACAACTACTATGCTTGACATTGAAAATGAAAACCTCGAATAATATTCTATCAATGTGCCTTTGGGATCTGTTCCTTCCCTAATTTGGGATCCAATTAATTTTTTTAGATCATCAAGATTCATTTCCTCAGGCTTTTGCTGTTTTGATGCTAAATCTTCAGGGTGAAAATTCAGATCTGTAAAAGTTAATTGGTTAAAATAATCTGCTGATTCTTTTTCAGCACTAAAAAATCTTTTCACACCATTCTCAGCAACCCAACTTCTTGATGTGGTATCATAAGTCATTTTAGCGGCATCCACTCTCGAAATCATAATTGTTGGATCAGCAATATCAAATTCCTGAATGCCGACACGATGAGCTTGATTCTGAGAATTGTCAAAGTATGCGATGTTTATTATTCTTGAAGGAGAATCTTTGAAAAATATATTGCTTCCCGTAAATACAAAACCGCGATTCAAATATTTTCGTTCGAGATTTACCTTCACAGTATTCGCATGTGGAACGACATAACCTGCAAAATAAATTGAAAAGGCACATACAAATAAAGTAGTGATGAGGAAGGGAATCATGAAACGGAAAAGGCTCACTCCGCTTGCCTTTATTGCAGTTATTTCGCTAAGGTTTGCAGCTTTACCCGCGGTAAATAATGCGGCAAAAAGCACCGCGATAGGTGTAATAAGTTTTACTATTTCAGGTGAAAATACGAGGTAATAATTTAAGATAATATCCATTGATACATTTTGATCAATGAAATCATCCAAATTTTCCATCATATCTATCACAACAAATATTAATGTGAAAGCAAGCAATCCGAAAACGATGGTTAGCACAAATTGCTTAATTAAATATCGGTCAAGTATTTTCATTTATTCTTCAACCACTTCTTCTTGTGATCTCCAGGTTTTAGGAATAAATTTTTGGAACCAACTAAATTCCAAGGTAACTGTCTCTCTAACGGATTTCATTATAAGCAGAATTCCAATTGCACCAAGTAAAAAGTTAGCCGACCACATACCCAAGAAAGGTGAAAGTAAATTTCTATCAGCTAGTTTTTCTCCGCCAATAAGAAATGCCCAATAAATTAAAAAGAAAAATAAGCTGATACTTGCGGCCATGCCAAACCCTCCTTTCCTTGTCATCACACCTAAAGGAGCCCCAATGAGTACAAAAATTATACACGCTGCGGGTATGGAATATTTTTTATAAATCTCAACCCAGTAGGAGTCTATTTTACTGTTTGTGTCTTCAACTCTTTTTACATTTGAAACAATTACGTTTCTTGCCGTGTTCAATTTTTCAATGGCTTTTGTATAAAGAAAATTTTCATCGGTATTTGTCCTTAAGGGTTGAAAATCTTTTAAAGTTGTATCAATAAAAAAATACCTGCTTGTTTCGCTTGTAAGTGCAGCTACCTGGCTTTGCTTAATAATTTGTAAACTATCGATAATAAATTTCATATTACGGGAGCTCAACTCTCTATCTCCGCGTGGCCCGCCAGGAGTGGACTGTTGAAACGAAAACTGATCAGCATTCATCGCGATTCGATGATCGGCGAACACAAGCTTTCGGTATAAATTTTTTCTCATCAATTCCGATTCATGTATTTCGCCTCTATGCAATTCCATAATCAATTTTGTCTGGTCTTTTGAGAAATATATTTTACCCTTTTCAGCAGTTACGATATTTATTTTTCCCGGATCAGTGTAATCGTAAATTGTCACACCTTCCAATTCGTTCGAATTTTTATCAATTTTTCTTACAAGTATTGCATAGTTATTTACTTCTTGAGAAAATAATCCCGGTTCTAAAGAAAGAGTTGGTTTTGTGCGGCTTATATCAAAAGTTAGCAATTTTGCTTTATGATTCGCATCCGGAAGAACATGATTGTTAAACAGAATGAGTAAGTAACAAAGAACAACGCTGGCAATCAAAGGTCCAATCATCATCTTCCACAAGCTTGCCCCTGAAGATTTAATGATAGTTATTTCATTATTTTGTGACATCGCCCCAAATGCCATGAGTGTTGCTACAAGACAAGCCATTGGAATCACTAAAACCAGCATCCACGCAAGGTTATAAGCAATCAACTGCAGAACAATTAATGTATCAAGCCCTTTGCCAACAAGCCGATCTGCAAACTTCATTAAAAATTGCAAGAGAAGAATGCATGTTAAAGTAAAAGTTGAAAATACAAATGGAGCAAAATGACTTTTCAATATGTAACGAATTAAGATCATATAACGAAAATAACACTGCTTTAGTTGTTTAACAAGAATTTAAAAGAGTGTTTTGAGTTGCATTTAATCGGGGTTAATAACCGTCTTCCGAATTAATTCATATTTGGTTAACTTTATAATGAAAGACTTGAAAAAATCGGTTAGAAATTCAATTTTAATCAATCTAATATTACTAATATTTTTTTTAGATATTTAATCACTTGCAAATAATTGGAGGAAAAAATTGGAAGAAGTAATTAAGTACATTGGTGAAAATCGTGAAACATTTATTGATGAATTGAAAGATTTTCTTAGAATTCCCAGCATAAGTACGTTGGCGGAAAATAAAAAGGATATAAACTATTGTGCAAACTTCGTAATGGAAAAATTGAAACAAGCTGGAATGAGCCGTGTTGAAGTTTTTCAGTCTGAAGGGCATCCTATTGTGTATGGTGAATGGTTGGGAGCTCCCGGAAAACCCACAATTTTAGTTTATGGACATTATGATGTTCAACCCGTCGATCCGATTGATTTGTGGGATAGCCCGCCTTTTGAGCCGGCTATAAAGAATGGAAAAATTTATGCACGTGGCGCAACGGACGATAAAGGGCAGGTTTTCATGCACATTAAGAGTGTAGAATCATTTTTCAGAACTGTCGGAAGTACACCGTTAAACATTAAATTTGTAATTGAGGGTGAGGAGGAAATCGGAAGCGAACATCTCGAACCTTTCATTAATAACAATGTTGATTTACTTAAATGCGACGCTGTACTAATTTCTGACACATCACTTTATGCACCAGGAGTTCCAACATTGACGTATGGTTTGCGCGGTTTAGCTTACATGGAAGTTGAAGTGACCGGTCCGAACAGAGATTTGCACTCTGGAACATTTGGCGGGGCAGTTGGAAATCCCATAAACACATTAGCGCAAATGATAAGCAAACTTCATGATAAAGATGGCAAAGTTACTATCCCCGGATTTTATAAAGATGTTCTTAAGCTTACTAAGAAAGAAAGAGAAAATTATAAGCTGTTGAAATTCTCCGAAAAGAAATTTGCTAAGGAACTTGGAGTTAGCAAACTTCACGGTGAAAAAGGGTTCTCTTCTCTAGAAAGGACTTGGGCAAGGCCAACCTTGGATTGCAATGGAATTTTCGGAGGTTTTACTGGAAAGGGAGCAAAAACTGTTCTGCCGTCAAATACTACGGCCAAGATCAGTATGAGACTAGTGCCTAATCAAGATCCCAATAAAATAGCTAAGCAATTTGAAAAGCATATAAAAAAGTTAACTCCAAAATATGTTAAAGTAAAAGTATCCAATCTGCATGGAGGTTTTCCAAGTATGACTTCACTTGATAATAAAGCTTCGATTGCGGCTGCAAAAGCCATGGCAAAGGCTTTTGGTAAAAAAACTGTTTTCATTCGTGAGGGCGGATCAATTCCAATTGTTACAGTTTTTGCAAAGAAGCTTAAAGCACCGGTAGTTCTTATGGGTCTTGGTTTGAATACGGAGAATTTACATTCACCTAACGAACATTTTGATTTAAATCATTTTCATTTAGGAATCATCAGTTCTGCTAATTTTATAGAAGAATTTTCGACGGTTTAAAAAATGAGTTTTCGGACATCAGTTCCCCAAATAAGTCGATTGTTGATTTTTATAACAGCGATCATAATTTCTTTTTCGGGGTGTTCTAAAGAAAATAAAAAAGTTGATGAAGTAAAATCTACTTCTCAAGAAATTGCTTATTCACCTGACAGAGATTTTGATATCCAGAAATACAATATTGAGGTTCGTAAAAAGCAAACTGCTCAAAGGTTTCCTTGCGATACTATTTCTTTAATGGAATTTATTTTAAATTATTTTCCAGAGGGAACCTATTTAGTTAGTGATGACAGAACTTCAACATATGATTCTCCGAATCCGGCTGTGTTGTATTATGATCAAGACAAGGCCTATGTTTTTGGCGTGATTGCTCGTTCGAAACCAGGGGAAAGATTGATAGAGGTAAAAAATATTGTGGGTTATGATCAGAGTTTTATTGATCTTGACAGCACTGAACTTGGAACTGCATTTTTCTATCTTGTATTATTCAAATGTGAAGGTGGTAATTTTAAAGTGATTTGGGAAGCACCAATTCCTTCCCACGGGGGATTTAATTTTGTGGCACTTCAGAAATGGAATTATAATTCAACCAAATTTATTAGAACAAATTTTCATTATGCACAGGGTATTGGGAACATTAGTTACAACTATTTTTTGATTGACGGACTCGTAAATCCGCCGCATCTTCTGATGACGTACGAAGGAATTAACTTTAAAAGAACAATTGCGAATATTAATAATGACAGGTTTCCCGATTATTATGAGCATATTTACTACGACAATGGTACTAAAATAACTCCGGGCGATTCAATACCTTTTATTTGGAATCTAAAAGACAGCGTGTATCAAAATCTTCTCAATAAGAAGCATACTCGGCCGTATTGAAATTATTTTCTTAAAATTTTCATTTGATTTATTTTTCTAATTCTAAGGATTTGACTATATTTTTTTATTATAACTCAATGATTTAGCACAAAATGATATGGGGATGATTAAACGGTTAATTATAAAAGGAGCACTATGGAAGATGCAAATATGACTTTACCTAATTCTCTAGATCTTACGGAGCAGACGGAGAAATATGCCCAAGAAAACACAAAAGTAATTGGATTGAATAATATTCCTGTACTTGAAAGCGAAATGAATTCACTCTATAATGGAGTTGGTATGCGTGATATTTCAAGCTCAGGTGTAATTGAATTAAAAGGAAATGATGTACTTGATTTCCTTCATAGAATTAGCACGAATTCTGTAAAAAATATAATAAAAGGGGAAACTGCTAAGACAATTTTCACAACTGAAAAGGGAAGAATAATTGATACTGCCGTTATTATTAATTTAGATGATTACCAGCTTCTTGTATCCAGTCAAGAGCATTATCAAAAAATAATGATGTGGCTTCAAAAGTATGTTATCTCCGACGACGTAAAATTGAGTAATATTAACGGTAAGTACACTCTCTTAGAAGTTCTTGGCCCTCATGCAGATTCGTTCATGACTTTGATCAGCGGAAAAATTGTAAACGATATCCAGCCGAATACAATTAAAATTATAAATACTGAAGGCATTCTCTTTTGGTTAATGAAAGATTATGATTATAACGGGCAGTTAATCTATTGGATTTTAGCTGATCCGGTTTATGCGCAAAAACTGATTAGATACATGGTTGAAAATAAAGGCCCATTTGAATTTAACTTGATTGGTGAAGAGGCTTACAATTATTACAGAATTGAAAATGGAATTCCAATTGCGCCAAACGAAATTAATGATTTACACAACCCGCATGAAATTGGTTTGATGCAGCTAGTAAATACAACCAAGGGCTGTTACATTGGTCAGGAAGTTATTGCACGACTTGATACGTACGACAAAGTGCAGAAGAATTTTTGCGGGATAGTTTTTCCAGAAGCAGTGAGTCACGATGAAAATTTTGTTTTGTATGATGAATCCACTGAAGAAGTTGGTAACGTCACCTCAGTATCTCATTCATATAAATTGAAAAAACACATTGGTTTGGGTTTTGTAAAACGATCCTATTTTGAAGATGGGAAAGTTTTAAAAGCTAAAAGCACGAATGGTAATTCGTTGAACGTCGTTGTTAAGAAACTGCCGTTCAAAAAGTGAAAATTTACACAAAAACTGGAGATAAGGGAAAAACAAGTCTTTTTGGTGGGAAAAGAGTTTCAAAAAACTCACAGAGGATTGAAGCATACGGTACCATTGATGAACTCAATTCTTTTATAGGATTGGCAATAACGGAAGTTCGTGATTCTGGTGTAAAAGATTTACTTATCAAAATTCAAAACCAACTTTTTATTCTAGGTTCTGATTTAGCCGCCCCTAAAACTATAAAAACATCAAAGTTTAAAATCCAACGGATCACTGCCAAATTTTATAAAGATATAGAAAAAGAAATTGATCACTATGATTCTAAATTAGAAAATTTGAAAAATTTTATTCTGCCTGGAGGCATAAAAGGGGCCGCTTTACTGCATATTTGCCGAACCGTTACTCGAAGAGCGGAACGCAGAGTTGTGGTATTAAATGATACAGTGAAGATAGGTGATAATATCATTATATTTCTTAATAGATTATCTGATCTCTTCTTTGTTCTTGCTCGTTATGAAAATCAAGTCTCAAGTGTTGCGGATATCATTTGGAACAAATCCAAATCTTATTAGTTTCATATTTGTACTTGAAAATTGGCATATCCCCACATTGGGGGTGAATTTGGTTTCGACGGGGTTAAAGGGACTTAGGACTGCGCACCGTGTTCCCCGAAGACACGTTAAAAAATTGGGAAAAAACAATAACTGGCGAATATAACTACGCCTTAGCTGCTTAATTAACTGAGTAGCCGTTCTCCAAGTTTTCTCGTACCGGAATTTGGAAGAACGTCGTTTAGGTATGATAGCTGATTCTGTTGCTTGTGCAGATAAAGCGAATTTCACAGCAAGCGGACTTTAAGTAATCCTAGTCTGTTTGGTAGCTTAAAGTTAAAATAAATACAGACTATGTGTGTAGACGTTCTTTGGATCTTAATTTCGGACGCGGGTTCGACTCCCGCCACCTCCACAAATTTTCGTTTTCGCTCAAAACCTAGCCTAGCACGCTAGATTAGAGCGAAAAACAAAGACTAATGATAAAGCAATTTTTCTCTCTTAAATTACATCTGACAGCCAATACCCAATAATTTTCTTATCACTCTTTAGTTGAACCAAATCACTCTTGATATTCATTAAAATAGTGCTATTGATGAATAGAAAAGTTTATTCCACTGAACAATTTTTTTATTGATAAGAAAGCCATATTAAAGTAAATTAGCAATTGTGAAAAAGATTTTATTTACAAAAATGAGCGGGGCAGGAAACGATTTTGTTCTTATAGATAAAACTAAAAACAAAAATGTTTCGCTTAATAAAAAACAAATATCAAATATTTGTGACCGTCGGAGTGGTATTGGTGCTGATGGTTTAATTTTAATCTCTAATTCTAAAGACAGCGATTTTTTGATGGAATATTTTAATTCTGATGGATCTTTAGGAAGTCTTTGTGGAAACGGTGCCAGATGTGCAATTCAATATGCTTCAGATTCAAAAAGACTAAAAGATGGCAATGCCATTTTTCATGTAAATAAAGAGAAATTTAATGGTGAGGTTGTAAAGAATGGTTTTGTACGATTCGAACTCAAATCACCTACAAGAGTTAAGCTAAATTTTAAAATAAAAGCTTCCAGCCAATTGATTAAGTCACATTTTGCAGATACAGGATCTCCTCACATTGTAATCGAAATTGAAGACGTCCTCGCATTGCCAAAAGACTTAAGCTCGAGATATAGAAATATTGAAAATTTTCCAGTGTTCGATATTGGAAAAGAAATCCGTTACAGTAAAGATTTTGCACCTGAGGGAACGAACGTTAATTTCATACAAATTAAAGAGGATGAAATTATGATTCGGACTTATGAACGTGGGGTTGAAAATGAAACTTTGGCATGTGGTACAGGTTCAGTTGCTGCAGCAGTTATCGCAAATGCTCATAAAAACATAGCTCCGCCTGTAAAACTTAAGACGTGGGGCGGTGACGTGCTTATTGTTGATTTTCAGAGATTGGGTGATAGATTTGACAAGCTGTCATTAGCCGGTCCTGCCAAATCAATCTTTTCTGGTGAATTTGATTTGAAAGATTTTTAAACTGGAAAGTTGATCAGCCAGGTTTAGTTAAGAAATTTAAATTATTAAATAATGGAGATAAAATGTCGAAGGTAATTTTCTCAGTGCAGTATGAAATCAATCCAAGCAAAAGAGAGGATTATTTAGGTGTAGTGCGCGAATTAAAGAATCTGCTAAAAGCAGAAGGTTTAGAAAGTTATCATGTTTACGAAGTGAAAAGCAAAGCGAATCATTTTCAAGAAATATTCACTTTTAGTTCAATGGAAGCATACGAACAATTTGAAGATGATCAGAACGAAAGAATCAACATTCTCATAAATAAATTAAGCGATTTTACAGAAAGTCATTCGTCAAAATATACGCTTTTAACTGAAGTTGAATTGCAATCTCCCGTCTGAAATTTGATAAATAGCAATCATGATGTAGATCATTATAAT
>JBGSOQ010000029.1:0-12125 GCA_041739035.1 Ignavibacteriaceae bacterium
CCCACCGAAAAGCATAGCTCGTTCCTTCATCCCAAGTATGCCCAACGATCTTGGATCATTAATTTGATTTACAGTTATTCCTTTTCCATTATCTTTTATTTCAAGAATAAGATTGTCTTTATATTCCTTTAGACTTATAAAAACTTTATCTGCATTTGCATGACGTGCAACATTAGTAAGAGCTTCCTGAAAAATTCTAAACACAGCAGTTGACTTTTCCTTATCCAAAAGCAGTTCTTCTTTTGGTAAATCGCACATACATTCAATTCCGGTTCGATCTGAAAAATCTTTTGCCTGCCAATCAATTGCCGGACTTATTCCCAGTTCATCTAAAATGTTCGGACGCAGTTTCTCTGATATTTTCTGAATCGAATCAATTGAATCATCAATTAGCTTTAGGGAGGAATCAATTCTCTCTTTCAAAATTTGCTGATTATCATTAAGTTTTTTACCCACCAGGCTAATTTGAATTTTTAAGAATGTGAGCATTTGTCCCAATTCATCATGAATTTCTCTTGCAATCAGTGTTCTTTCTTCTTCTCTGATATTTTGCAAATGAAGTGCAAGATTTCTCAAACGTTCGCCTGTATCTTTAATCTTTCTTTCCGCTTCCTCACGCTGACTAATATCTCGTGATATGAATAAAACAGCAGGCTTGTCATTAAAATCAATTAGATGTGAACTTATTTCAGCCGGTATTTTTTTTCCCGTTTTTGTTATTTGTACTGTATCGAAGATGGCATGACCTTCAAGCCAAATCTTATCGATTATTTTTACTATTTCGCCTTCATAGTTATTAAATATTACTGAGGTGGGATTTTGACTTGCAAATTCCTCTTTTGTGTATTCAAGCGTTTTACAAGCAACTTCATTTACTTCCACAAAGTTGCTTAGGGTTTTTGCATAGTTTAAGTTACAAACAAACATTGCATCATTAGCTTGATTAAAAACGCTTCGGTAGCGTTCCTCACTTTTTACAAGTTTAAACTCAGTTTGTTTCTCTTCAGTTATGTCACGAATGATTAAAAAAAGCAGATTACGCTGGTTGTGATTTTCTAAGAATGAAGGTGTAAACTCTAACCATATTTTCTTTCCATTGCTCAGCGCCGATTCTTTTTCAAATCTATTTGCATTATTTTTATTTGTAATCAGATTTTTAATTAATTGGGAGATTTCTTCATGATAATCCCGGGCAAAGTAAGAGATGAAGTTTACATGTTGGAGCGAATTTTCACCAAATAAGTTTTTGTACGCTTTGTTTGAATGGTGTACAATTCCTTGTTCATCAATTAGGCATAGCGCATCACTGAAATCATTAAATATTTCTGATAATTTAATATCAAGGATTTGATGTGGGTGATTATTTAATTGCACCTGGTTTTATAATAATGCCTTTGTTTTTATGTCCGCTTATTTTAACAATAACCGATTGATCAAATCTCAAATGTCTTGTGAATTCTAATTCTTCAACTGCGGGGATTTTCAATAACCAATCCCAATCAATAAAACCGAAATGAACAAAAGAGTTGACAGTAAAATAACCCACTCTAAACGAAGTAATATTTTGGAAAAAGTGCGAACCCTGCGAAGGTGTAACATTTAAATCTTTAAATCCCGCTTCTACAATAACACTTGCGCCGGCAATTTGATCCCATGTTACCGGTATTCCAAGCCATGGGTCGAGACTTCCCCATCTTCCCACACCAATAAGCAGGTAGGGTCTTTTTTGATCTAACAATTTGGAATTTAATGTACTTACTTCAGTTGCTACGTTTCTGCTCTTACTGCGATCGAATTTTTCAATATCTACATACACGATATCAAAAATATTAGTGATTGCACCATTACCCAAAACTTGTTCGCTTTGGCATAACAAATCTTCCTGCGAAATGTTTTCAACATCCAACTCTTCACGCTCATGGCTAATCACTAAAGGACGCATCTGCAGCAGCTCGAATTGTTTAGGAGTATTTTCCGGCACTTTTAGATTTACAGCAAACTCAAGTTCAATGGGAACCCCCATTCCCCAGGTTCCTAAATCTAACAATACATCTAAAATTTCTGCAAGCGGGAAAGCTTTGTGCTTTAACACAGGAGCAAAAGTTACCACGCGGGTTCCAGCTCGCGATATGCCATCATATACCGCATCATTTTCTGGAGAATAAGTTGAGCCGACATAATTCAATGTTTGATCTTTTTCGGCTACGGGAAGTTCATATCTTTTAACAAATCTGTCCGGTGTATGATCAATCATACTCTCCGGAATATCGTCAATCTCTAACGCATAAAATTCCTGCTGAGCATTTCGTATAGTTTCTTTAGTTGAAAAAAATTGAAGAAGATGCTTTGGGTACTTCGGACAGAACCGAACTGTGTTTCCTCCGTCTACGACAGTTTTCCCTAAACCGAGAGCTACCTGTGCAATTCCATCCGCAGATTTTTGCGGCGGAACCGGATAAAAATTATATGATTTAGCAACACCTGCAAAATCGGGATAGAATCTATTTTCCCTTTGAGCACCAACCAGCCTTTGCACTATCACGGCCATTTTTTCTTCTTCCATTCTATAAGCAGTAGCTTTCATATAATCTTTGGCTTTTTTGAAGAACGTAGAAGCATATACAGATTTAATGCACTCAAGCAGTTGGTTCAATCTTACAGCAGGATCGGGATGATTATTCGGTATCATGTAAGTTTGATAGACTCCTGCAAACGGCTGGAATTGTGAGTCTTCCAGTAAGCTAGATGATCTTATTGCCAGCGGCTCATGGATGATATCAAGAAACTCGTTCAGTTTTTTTATTATTTCGAAAGGAAATTTCTTTGCATCTATAAATTTATTAAGCAGTTCTTTATCATCAGTATCCTGATAGGCGAATGATTCAAGATGATTTTCTTCCAGGAATTGATCGAAGACGTCAGTGGCTACAACGACCGCAGAAGGAACGGATATCTCCACATCTTCAAATTTATATCTTATTTTTTGACTGTTTATCATGGTGTTAATAAAACCAAGCCCCCGAGCTTTACCACCGAGGGAACCTTTTCCAATTCGTGCAAAGCTATTTATTGGGTCAAAAAATTCTTTAGTAAATTCTGTAATTGTTCCGCGGGTTCGTTCTTCTGTGTAAGATTTGATTGAGTCTAAAATCTCCTGTCGAAGATGATCGGGAGTTTGAAACTCAGAAACCTTTCTGGGCCTTAGTTTATGTGCAAGCCAAAATTCTGTTCTTGCTTTGAACCATTTGGAGAAATGATTTCTTTCGGCATGATAAACAATTGTTTCTGGAGGAACTAGACGTAATTGCTCTTCTAAGATTTTCAGGTTGCTTGCTCTGCCAACCTCGTTGCCATCAGGCAATCTGAAAACAAAATCACCAAACCCAAAATTATCAAGCATGAAATGGCGTAAATGGTACAACAATCTTGGCGAACCTTTTTGCAGAAAAGACACACCAATTGATCTTGCAACTTCAGCATATTCTGCATTACTAGATTGAAGGAGTATTGGAATATCATTCTGGCGTTCTTTTACCCGCTTGGCAAAATTAAATCCTGCTTCGGGATCTTTTACGCCATTATGTTTAAAGTTGTTATCGGTAATGATACCGAGTATAAATTCTTCATATTTATCAAAATAATTCCAAGCTTCTTCATAGGTTGTACAGAGGAGAATTTTTGGTCGAGCCCTCATACGAAGAAATTTATGGGTAATGTTTACCCCTTCAGAAATTAAGCGCTGAGATTGCTTAAATACTTCAGTATAAACCAACGGAAGGTACGTTGAGTAAAACTTAACATTATCCTCAACCAAAATGATTGATTGAACCCCGACAGTTTGAGTATCATTATCCAAGTTTAAGCGATCTTCTACATACTTTACAATTCCCATTAAGAGTCTGTAATCCCCCTGCCAGATAAACAATCTATCGAAGATAGAAGTATCATGCTGTGAGACCAACTCTTTTCTTTCACGATTATCGTATGCAAGAAGTATTAGAGGTGTGTCTTTCGAAATGCGTCGAATTTCTTGAGCAAGCTTAATAACATGCATATCCTCAATATGAAGAGTAGTGATAATGATATCAAATTCATCTTCATGTTGAATAAGATTTATAGCCTCTGCACCGGTAGTAACATGAGTAATTTCCGGAGCCCAGCTTAAATTAAGAGTTTGGTATTCCTCTCTGATTAATTCGTAAAGCCTGCCATCTTCTTCAAACAAATAAAAATCATATAAGCTTGATACGAGAAGAATTTCCCGTACCTTCTTGTGCATTAATTTCTGGAATAGTCTTATTCTATTTCTAAAGACATCTTCTGCATTTATTTGAATATTTTGTTCCAAACTATGGGGCATATTTTACCATCGGGCATTAATAAACTTGTTAATGCTAATAAAAATAAAATGCTCAAGAAATCCAATGCTTAAATATATTGCAGTATTAAACCAATCCTTGATCAAGCATTGCATCAGCAACTTTTAGAAAACCCGCTATATTTGCGCCAACAACATAATTACCAGGCTGACTAAAACGCTGTGCCGTTGTTACACAAGTATCATGAATTCTTTTCATTATTTCATGCAATCTTCCGTCAACCTCTTCTGCAGACCACGGAAGCCGCATGCTGTTCTGTGACATTTCTAAACCGGAAGTAGCAACGCCGCCCGCATTGGAAGCTTTACCCGGCGCATAAAGTATTCCCGCCTCAGTAAACACTTTGTAACCCTCGATTGCAGTGGGCATGTTAGCGCCTTCACAAACGCACATACAGCCATTCTTAACCAATTCTTTTGCATCATTTTCATAAATTTCATTTTGAGTGGCACACGGGAAAGCTACATCTACTTTTATTCCCCAAGGTTTTTTACCAGGGAAGAACTCAACCTTAAACTCATCGGCATAATCCTTCACACGATCATTTGCACTTGCTCTAAGCTTAAGCATGTAATCAACTTTTTCGCCTTTAATTCCTTCTTTATCATAAACAAACCCGTCGGGACCTGAAAGAGTTACGACTTTTCCCCCAAGCTGATTAATTTTTTGAACTGCGCCCCAAGCCACATTTCCGAAACCGGAAACCGCACAGATTTTTCCCTCAAAATCCTGTCCCCGTGTTTTAAGCATTTCCTGTGCAAAATATACAGCACCAAAACCGGTTGCTTCAGGTCGAATTAGTGAACCACCCCAATTTAATCCTTTACCGGTAAGAACCCCGGTAAATTCATTTCGTAATCTTTTATATTGACCAAATAAGAAACCGATTTCTCTTCCGCCAACACCAATGTCGCCTGCGGGTACATCAGTATTTGGACCAATATGTCTGAAAAGTTCTGTCATAAAACTTTGGCAGAAACGCATAACTTCATTATCGCTTTTACCTTTAGGATCGAAATCCGAGCCGCCTTTACCGCCGCCCATTGGAAGAGTAGTTAAGCTGTTTTTAAACACTTGCTCGAATGCTAAAAATTTTAATATACCAAGTGTAACAGAAGGGTGAAATCTTAATCCGCCTTTGTAAGGACCAATGGCGCTGTTCATTTCGATGCGGTATCCGCGGTTGACGTGAATTTCACCTTGATCATCCATCCATGGAACTCTGAACATTATAACTCTTTCCGGTTCAACCATTCTTTCAAGAATTTTTGCTGAACGGTATTCCGGGTGCTGTGCAATTACAACTTCCAACGATTCCAAAACTTCTTGAACTGCTTGGTGGAATTCAGGTTCGCTTTGATTTTGTGCTTTTACTCTACCCAACAAACTATTTAAATACTCTGACATAACAACCTCTGTAATTTGAAAATTTATATTGTATTAGTGAATTAGAAATTTCTATTCTTTGAGTAAAGAAGTTTTTCGTGGATTGGAATATTTGTTAATAAAGAATTCATTAAAAAGATTTTAAGCTAATTAGATTAATTTATTTGTCGAACTTGTGCTTAATTACAATGACAAAGATGTGAGTATTGTTCCCCAATTACTCGTTTTTGTCTATTCAAAATTAGCAATTTGTTAGATGAAAAACTTGATGCTTTTAATGCATATCACTTGTAAAAATTGATTATATCAGAAACAAATTATAGGTTTTATTATTGATTTTGAAATTTGTATGTAGTTTGATTATCATGATAATACCGATATGAAATAATGTACACTTAATACGAATGTTTTGTGTCAACATTTTTACTTTTGATAAAAATAATTATTCATTAACAACTAAAATCACCACTAATATGAAACACTCGAAAATTCTCTCAACTGTCTTCATGCTAACAGCACTTATTACGTTTAACACATTTGCACAAACACTGCAAAACAAAGAAGAATCGTTCATGTTTGTTTTCTGCACAGATATTCATGTTCAACCCGAGAGAAATGCTGTGCAGGGATTTACTCAAGCTATTGATACTATTAATAAGCTTAATCCTGCATTTGTAATTACCGGCGGCGACTTAATTATGGATGCTTTGGGACAATCTTACGGTCGAGCAGATTCTCTATATAAATTATATCAGCAAGTTTCAGCAAAATTTAAAATGCCAGTGTACAACACAATGGGTAATCATGAGATATACGGAATTTATTCCAAAAGCGGTGCTGATCCTTCTCATCCCGAGTATGGTGAAAAAATGTACGAAAAACGATTAGGTAAATCATATTACTCATTCGAATACGAGGGTTGGAAATTTATGATTCTTAACGCGATTGAAGATACAAAGAAAAGCAAATACATAGGACTTATTGATGATGATCAAATTGATTGGATAAAGGAAGAACTTATAAAAACTGACTCTAAAACTCCGATTGTTATTAGCACGCATATTCCCTTCATGACAATCTTTGCTCAGAAGTATGAAGGTTCAACAACTCCAAACGATTCTGCATTGGTTGTTGTAAATTCAAAAGAAGTCCTAGACTTATTTAGAGGATATAATCTTAAATTGGTTCTTCAGGGTCATTTGCATACCGTTGAAGATATTTATGTAGATGGAGTTCATTTTATAACTGGCGGCGCTGTTTCAGCAGCCTGGTGGACGGGACCAAACATGGGTTTCGAGGAAGGCTTTATGTACATAACCGTAAATGGTGAAGATTTTGATTGGAAGTATATTGATTACGGTTGGCAAGTTGAATAAAATTGAAAAATATATCATGATAAATCTTGCATTTCCTTGTAATAGCAGTTTTGTGTTAATAGATTTAAACTAATTATCATTTCATTTTATAAGGATTCATTATGTCAAATAAAATTTTGAAGGAAAAAATTCGGCAAGCCATTGAAATATTAAATGAAAAGAATATTGATATGTGGCTGACTTTTGTAAGAGAAAGCGCGATTACTTCCGATCCGGTAATGGAAATGACTGTTGGTGAGTCGTGTACCTGGCAAACAGCATTTATAATATGCAAAGATGGAGATACCACCGTAATTTTAGGTTCACTTGAAAAAGATAAGTATGAAAAGAATGGCCTGTATAAGAATGTTATCAGCTACCTTAAGTCAATAAAAGAACCGTTTGTCGAATATATCAAATCGAAAAATCCTCGGAGCATAGCAATCAATTATTCAAAGAATTCTGTTCTGGCCGATGGATTGACACATGGTATGTATCAAATACTGCTCGATCATTTAGAGGGAACTGATTATGGAAATAGATTAGTCAATTCTGAAGAAATTATTTCAGCGCTCCGCGGAAGGAAATCTGCAACAGAAATCTCTATTATGAAAGAAGCCATAAAAGAAACTTTGAAGATATTTGACTCAGTTACAAAGTATATTAAACCAGGTGTAAGTGAAATTCAAATTGCAGATTTTATAAAGAAGATAGTCATTAAAAAAGGATTTGGCCTGGCCTGGGAAGAAGATCATTGTCCTGCAGTGTTCACAGGACCGGATACTCAAGGAGCTCATTCCGGACCAACTAATCGTAAGGTTAAACCGGGTCATTTAGTTAATATTGATTTTGGAATTAAGTACAAAGGTTATTGCTCCGATCTTCAGAGAACATGGTATGTTCTGAAAAAAGGCCAGAAACAAGCTCCACCAGAAGTTGAAAAAGGATTTAATGTGATTCGGGATTCAATCCAGATGGTGGCTGATAAGTTGAAACCTGGAGTTAAAGGATGCGACATGGATGACATTGCAAGAAATTATATTTTATCTCAAGGATATGAAGAATATCCGCATGGACTCGGTCATCAAGTTGGAAGGCAAGTTCACGACGGCGGTGCTGGTTTATATCCGCGCTGGGAGCGTTATGGAAACACGCCTTACACGCAGCTTGAAGAATCTCAGGTATTCACAATTGAACCCAGACTTACTGTGAAAGGTTACGGAACATCAACTCTTGAAGAAGAAGTGGTTCTGACGAAAGACGGCTGCAAGTTTCTATCTCAACCGCAGAAAAAATTGATGCTGATCTAAACAAAGTAGATTTAGGAGAGGTTAATGACTTATCTTGATTCCGCCAGAAAAGTGTATAATGCTTTTGAAACTACTAACTTTAAAAAATTATTAGGCAGCTATTTTAGGAATTATGATAAAGTATATGCTTCTCTTGAAGAGAATTTTGGGTTTAACGAACTCAGGAAGGCTTATATTAATGATATTCAAGTTACGATAGATAATTACCTCCCATTTTTTAAAGAAGATCTAAAGAAATTCTTACAACTTGAAGAAGTAACTTACTACGAAAAAAATATTCCGCTTAGGACACTTTCACTATTAATGTGGATTTGGGAAAAGAAGCTCAACCTCTCTGAAAATTCACTTCAAAAGTTTGTTGATTGTCTTTTTCTTGGAACTTTCGGATATAAAATGATTGACTTTAATAGTGATAATAAAAATATTAATCCTGAATTTGGTCTCGTAGGATTCCATTCCATCAAATTAGCAGAGACATTATTATCTGAAGTTTTGGGGCATGGTAATACAGAAGGAGCAATAAGTAAATATTTTTCAATGTATGTGGAAGCCGAATTATTTGAAAAAAGGCATAGATGGAAAAGATGTCCCTTTTCGTAGAATGAATCTGAAAAACTTGGGAACAAAGGTGCTCCGTTTTATATCGTACATACTGCATTATTCAATTTTGCCGGATACAGTTCTGAGAAAATTAATGATCTGATAAAATGCCTAATATATGTTTCGTCGGCAATACAACTTATCGACGATTTAGCTGATGCAAAACAAGACTTATCAAATGGATACGAAACTCTTGTTATGAAGGATTATTATGAAACCTTTGGAACTGATAATGAAATAACAGAAGAAAAGATTAACCAAATTTTAACACAAAAACGACTAAAACTAATTTACCAAACAGGACAAGATTTATTTAATAAATCCAGAAGACTATTCGAGAAACATGATGAGTTTGTAATTCAACTCAGCGCAGAAATGTGGAATTTTAATTTTACAACACTTTTTAAGATCGATTAAGATTTGTTTTATATCACATTTACCTAAGCCGTATGCAAATTCTCTTGCATCTCTCACAAAGTAGGGTTATTATCGCGATAGAAAAGGGGAATTAAAAACTAATCATCCAATAATTAAAGGATTTTTATGAAGGGATTGAAAGGACTAAAGAACATTTTGCAGTCTGCAAACAAGAAGCTCAGTTCTAAGACAAAGCTGGAATCAAGGAAAATTCAGATTAGACTTGTGGATCCCAACAGATTGAACTGTTATTGAATTGTTTCACAGCTCAGTAAAAGCGGCAGATTAACTCTGCCGTTTTTCTTTTTAAAGAAAGTCGTAAAATTTCGCTTGATTTGTCTCTTCGGCTAAAAACATAAAATAACTAAATTGATGCAGTAAAAATTTAAACTTTACTTTGAATACCACTACAAGAAAAATCGGAATAATTCTCCTCATTCTAATTTTGCTTCCCGCAGTAATATTTTCAATTTATGAAATAGCAACTCTAAATCAATCGGAAAGAATGATTGAGGATATTTACAACAATCAGCTCGATGCACTTCTTTTCTCAGTAAATCAATATTCCGAAGATGTTGCCAGCAGGCTGCAGAATAGCCTGAATATAATCAACCAAGATGACAACTCTTCTGCGTCTAATACCCGGTTAAAGGATTTTATTGCAGAAAACTCATACATAACAAAAATTTTCTTTGCTGATAGTGCTTTAAAATCCTCGGATCAATCTCTTAGCAGATTATTGGAGATCAATAAAGAAAAACTTATCAGGCTTTATACATATAAAAAAGAAAAATATAACCGAATTGAACCAGTCGAGCACAAGGACAGCACCTTTTTATTCTTTTTGCTTGATAGACCGGGTATTAAAAATCTATGTGGAGTAATGATTGAGGCAGATAAATTCATCGATGACGTGCTAACTCCTAAAATTTTATCAGTTGCCCGTGAGGAATTTTCAATCTACGTTTTCAGTAAAGAAAAAGTTTACGAATTTAATTCTGAAGGAAAAACAAACCCCTGGTGGCTTAATCAACAAAGGAAAATGTGGCTGCTTCCCGGCTACAGTATAGCCATAAAGCTTAAGGGAGAAACGATTGAGGATTTGGTAAAACAAAGAACACAAAATAATTTGATAATGCTCATAGGCTTAATTCTCATACTAATAGCCGGTGGATGGTTTGTATTTAGAAATATTAAAAAAGAGGTGGAGCTTGCTCAAATAAAATCTGAATTTGTATCAAATGTTTCGCATGAACTGAGAACCCCATTATCGTTGATTAGTATGTTTGCAGAAACCCTTGAAATGGGAAGAGTAAAATCAGATGAGAAGAAAATGGAGTACTACTCAATTATCAGCCAGGAAGCATCGAGATTGAGCAATATTGTTAATAAAATACTAAGCTTCTCTAAGATTGAAGCCGGAAAACGGAATTTTACATTTAAAGAATATGATCTAAACTTAATTATTGAACAAGTGTTTGAATCATACAAGTTTCATCTTCAGAATAATGGTTTTGAATTTGTATTTCACAAACATCATGCTCCCTTAAAAATTACTGCTGATGCCGAAGCTGTTTCAGAAGCTGTAATAAATTTGCTCGACAATGCCGTGAAATACAGTAAAGATAAAAAACATGTGGAGCTTGTGACTGGAGAAGATAAGAATTTTGTTTTTACTGAAGTTACAGATAAAGGAATTGGAATTGCCAAAGAAGACCAGAAAAGAATTTTTGAAAAGTTTTATCGTGTGAAAAGCGGACTTGTGCACAATATCAAAGGAACTGGCTTGGGATTATCTTTAGTTAAGCAAATTATGGACGCGCATAAAGGAGAAGTTTCAATCAACAGTGAACCTGGGGAAGGCAGCGCTTTTAGGTTAAAATTCAAAAAATTGAATTAAAAGAATATGTTTTAACTAACTTCGTTTTGGAGTAAACATGGCTAAAATATTAATTGTTGAAGATGAACCGAATATGAGACTCGGCTTAAAAGATAATTTAGAATTTGAAGGTTATGAAGTTGATATAGCAACTGATGGGGAAGAAGGACTAAATAAAATTCTGGAAAACAATTACAGTCTTGTCTTGCTGGATGTAATGCTTCCTCAAAAATCCGGTTTTGATGTTTGTAAGACAGTGAGGAAAAAAGGAATTACAACACCCATCATCTTGCTTACAGCAAAAGGCGAAGAAATTGATAAGGTATTGGGATTAGAGCTTGGCGCCGACGACTATGTCACGAAACCGTTCAGCCTAAGAGAACTGCTGGCAAGAATTAAAGCTGTGCTGCGTAGAGGTGAAAATTTTTCTTCCGAAGATTTAAAGAATAAGATGATTCCGCTTGGAAAATTACAAATCAACTTCTTGTCTTACACTGCATTTGAAGGCAAAGAGAGTATTCAAATGTCGCACAAAGAATTTGATGTGCTGTATTATCTTTGGAAAAAAAGAAACCAAACAGTAAGCCGGGACGAACTGCTTAATGAAGTTTGGGGTTATGAAGAAAATCCTACCACTAGAACAGTTGATAACTTTATCTTAAAACTAAGACAAAAATTGGAAAAAGATGCTAATCACCCCCAGATTATATTAACCGTGCACGGTATCGGTTATAAGCTTGTTGATTAACACATATTAATTGAAACTTCTTTTTTCTGGGCAAATTTTATCATTTGACAA
>JBGSOQ010000037.1:0-5746 GCA_041739035.1 Ignavibacteriaceae bacterium
CGGATAGAAGTTGAAGGATTGAATGGATTCGGGAAGTTCTGTGCTAAGTCATAAACAGTTGGAATTCCAGGTAATTTATCTGTAACGTCTGTTAGGACAGGATGATCACCCATTGTTCCAAATATATTTTCAACAACACCGTATGTCATATCTGGAGTCAAGTTAATAAAGTGATCAGCACCAACTCCGTTTTCGTTATCGTTTCCGCCTTGATTAGTTGGCAATCCCCAGTTTGCACCATATTTATACTGAATACGCAATGGTGAATATTGTGGGAATGTGATATCACGTGACCAAATTTGATCACCGGCAGTAACATCTCCGTTTGTACCATCATCATAACATCTTAGAACAAAAGAGCTGTCAGCATCCGGCCAACCGCCAGCAGGCCAAGCCAATGGAGCATTTGCACCGCAAATTCTCACGTCAGTAACAGGTGCAAGTGGCTGCAAGTTAATTGCTGACATAGCATTGGTTACATTAACGGTAAATTTAATAACAGTTGGTTGATTATTTACATTCTGAAGTGTAAGATCATTAAATGTTCTCAACGCATATGCAAATCCACCTGTAATATCAGCAGATGTTACAGTGTATGTTTTATTAGGATCGTTTTCCCAAGAAGTGCCAGGACCATGTGTATATGCATACTTATAGTTGTGTACTTCACCTTCGAACGTCTGAACAGTTTTTGTAACTTCATATACGTTCGGATCGCCGACGCTTGGAGCCATTGTCCAAGTGTTTGACCAACCGTTAAAGCTGCCTCTTGCAGATAGTGTATCTGCGGCAGGATTGAAACGTCCTGAAACTATCTCAAATTCCATGTTGCAAGCAAATGTAATTGAAACAGGACTTAATATTTGGTAAGAATTATCATTATTGTAATAAGCCGTGAAAACGCTATTAGCGCCTGGTACTACATATTCTCTGTTAGGATCATTTTCCCATCCATCAACACCTTTGACGAATTTGAAGAATAAAGTATCACCAGGGTTGAAGGATTTAGTAATC
Organism: Ignavibacteriaceae bacterium; assembly: GCA_041739035.1. Lineage (GTDB taxonomy): Bacteria > Bacteroidota > Ignavibacteria > Ignavibacteriales > Ignavibacteriaceae > XYD12-FULL-36-8. Next base: position 1,015 of record JBGSOQ010000037.1, read on the forward strand.
GTGTAAATGGTATCACCATCAACATCTGTCATTACATCAGCGCCGTTATTCCAGCCATTAAAGTTACCGGCAAGCTTCACAGCATCAGTTGCAGGATTAAATAATCCCTTGTAAGCTTGAACTCCCATATCAACCTGGAATTCTACATTAACAGTTGTAACAGCAGGTATTTCAACACCAAATCTCTCATAATTCCATGAGCTATTGTTGTTGCCGCTATTATTACTAGCAAATAAGCTTGTTCCAGGAATAGCGTCAATCATATATAAGAAATCAACAAACATCGAATCTGTTTTAACATCAAGGTATTTGTTTGGTGCTGGGTATGATTCCTGAACCATCTGGCTGCTTGCATTAGGAACTAAAGCAGGCGCAGACCATGTTAGACCACCATCACCTGAAACTGCATAATAAAGATCAGTATAGTGAATAGCTACAGGATCAGCAGTAGTTGGAGCCCAAATATTTGCTAAACTTGCGCCAGGTGTTCCAACATATTCTGGACCTTGCCATAGCACAACAATTTTTGAACCATCTTCACTTATAGTTGGAGTAACATAGGCGTTTCCTAAACCGTTACCAGGTCTGGTATAGCCAACACCTGCATTTGCGGTATCATAATCAACTTCAACAGCTTCACTTGATAGTGCAAGCCATTTTTTATCCCGGCTGTTCCAGTAAATTGCAGGGAATCCAAATGAAGTATCAGGACCTGCAATTCTGTATCCATAACCGTTCATTCCCACATGAACAACACCATTATTGTCAACCTGGAAATTAACTTGTCCGAAATTTTCGAAAATAGGAAGATAACCAGGTCTGTTAGCTACTGGAGTTATTCCATCTCTTCCCATAAGTTCAAAAGTCCAAGTTGTACCGCCATCAGTTGAATAATTCATACCAACAAAGTCGGTTGAATCATCAGGAGTTAGACCAGGACCACCATTACCAACGCTTGTCCAACAGCCGACATGAGCCAGATACATTCCATTTGGTGATTGCTTTAGAAGATACTCTGAATTATAATCTGTAATAGGATAAGCAGAAGGATCTAAAAAATATCCGGTAGAAGTATACATCGTTTGATCAGTTGATTTAAACAATTCTCCATTTGTATTTGTCATGTAAACTTCCCCATTATCTTTATAAACAAAAGATGGGAAGTTACCCGGAATTGCAGCTGCGGCAGCAAATGTAGGAGTAAATGATGCCATATCTGTTAGAGATATCCATGTATTACCGCCAGCATGATATGCAACAGCGGCTTTGGCATTCCAGGGGCCGGTTCGACCAACTTGTAATGTTCCCCAACCTGCAGATGCATGAGCAGCTAGAAAATCAAGGAATCCATCAGTTCTATTTCCTACAATCATTTTGACTTGTCTGGCGCCTGCATCAAACCTTTGCATTGCAGTTGCAACAAGATCGTTAACTCCATCACCGGTAAAATCATACATATCTACCATGTTAGGAATCGAGTTGTTACCAGCATAATCATAATCAGTAAATAACAGCTGGTCGCTCAAAGGTTTATAAAGAGATTTTGGGGCAGGAACAAAATTATTGATCCCTAGAGTTGAATTCTTAAGGTCAATTTGTGTTGCCTTTTGTGGTTTCAACTGGGAATATCCAATTCCCGATATAAAAACCAATAAGGCAATAATGGTGAGAGATCTTTTCAGCATAGTGCACTCCTTTGTTTAATGAATAGTTAATTATTAATTAGGAATCTCAATAAAAGTAATCCAAATGAGGGAATTTGTAATTACTTCAACTTTTTATATTAAAAGACGGTCAAAATTACAATTCAAGTTCTTTATTGTCAAGTTTTTTAGTTTTTTTTCTGGCCAAATAATAATGGTTTTTTACTCAATGTCAAGATGAAATTTTACCGCTTAAATTAGATCTGCACCGAGTAGACATTTTTAACGCCTTCTATCTCGGAAATTTTCTGAATGACTTTTTCATCAATTTCATTATCAACGTTGACAATGCTAAGCGCTTCCTTACCGGCTTCCAACCGGCCCAATGACAGTCCGGCTATGTTGATTTCAGCCTCTGAAAGTATCTTGCCAACAGCCGCAACCATTCCAGGCTTATCAATATTCGAATAGAAGAGCAGAGTTCCTTCAGGTTTAACTTCAACTAAATAATTATCAATTTTAACAATACGAATTTCATTACTTCCGAAAACGGTACCCGCAAAAAATCTTTTTTCTTTATCCGATAGAAATTCAACCGATAAAAGATTTGTATAATTTAAATTTTCATCGGATTTGGTTTCATTAATTTTTATTCCCATTTCTTTAGCAAGAACGGGTGAGTTAATTAAATTTATATTTTCTGTCAGAAGGTTTGAAAGCATGCCTTTTAACAGCGAAGCGGAAAGTAAAGATGCCGATGAATGCAGAATTGATCCGCTGAAATTAAGGTTTATTTGTCTTAATGGGCTGCGAATCATCTGAGCAAAAATTTTACCTAAACTTTCAGCTAAACTGACATAAGGTAAAATTTCTTTTTTGGAGATGGCTTCTAACCCACTAGCATTAACAACACCGTACATTTTTTTATTCTTGAAGAAATCATGAATCTGTTCAGCAATTTGAATAGCTACTTTTTCCTGAGCTTCTTCAGTTGATGCACCAAGATGCGGAGTACAAATAACTTTAGGATGATTAAAAATTCTCTGCGAAAAATCCGGCGGTTCCTTCTCAAAAACATCTATAGCAGCAGCAGAAACTTTTCCTGAATCCAATGCATCAACCAAATCATTTTCATTTACAATTCCGCCGCGGGCACAATTTATTATTTTAACACCATTTTTACATTTGCGTAAAGTTTCCATGGAAATAAGGTGCTTAGTTTCAGCAGAGAGCGGAACATGTAAAGTGATTATATCAGAATTAACAAAAAGAGCATCAAGAGCTGTAAGTTCAAGACCAAATTTGGATGCGGTTTCATCAGATAGCAGCGGATCATAACCAATAATTTTCATTCCAAAACCTTTTGATCTTGAAGCCACTTCCCTTCCAATTTTACCTAAACCTATCACTCCTAAAGTTTTGCCTGATAATTCAGTACCCTGAAATTTCTTGCGTTCCCACTTCCCTTCCCTCATGGAAATATTGGCTAAAGGTATATTTCGGCACATTGAAAGCATAAGAGCCATTGTATGTTCAGCTGCCGAAATTGTATTGCCGCCGGGTGTGTTCATCACAATTATACCGCGGCGTGTAGCAGCACTCACGTCAATGTTATCAACACCAGTTCCGGCTCTGCCAATAATTTCCATTTCACTCATTTGAGAAATTAACTCAGCATTTACCTTAGTTTCACTTCTTACAATAAGCCCGTTGTATTTTCCAATTTCACTTTTAATTTGTTCGGGTGTCATTCCCGCCTCGAGAGTAACTTCATACCCATTGCGCTCTAATATCATCATGCAGTTTTTATCGATAGGATCGGAGATAAGTATTTTTTTCATTTTAATAATTGTATGTCAAAAATATTTTTTTTGTCATTCCGAACTTGTTTCGGAATCTTTTATTTCTGATAAATAGGAAAAAAGAAGCTGAACCGAGTTCAGCTTGACATCGGCAGATTTTTGTTAATCCATTAAAATTATAAAGCAGCGTTTAGTTTTTGAACTATTTGTGCCTTAGGCACAGCGCCAACTATTGTATTATTTATTTTTCCATCTTTCATTATTAATAAAGTTGGAATACTTCTTATTCCATATTTAATTGCAGTTTGCTGATTATTATCAACATCAACTTTACCGACTTTTACTTTACCATCATATTCTTTAGCTAAATCTTCGACAATAGGCGCAATGGCTTTACAAGGCCCGCACCAAGTTGCCCAAAAATCAATCAGAACCGGAATGTTAGATTTAATAACTTCACTTTCAAAGTTAGCATCGGTTATAGTAACAGGTTTCATTAAATTTTCCTTATTTATTTTATGATTCGGTTGGTTTACCTTGACCAACATAATTAACAACATCCTCGCCGCCATCAGCATTTATAACACCGCCGGAAATCCATTCAGCTCCATCCTGGCAAAGAACTGATATCACCTTTGCAACATCTTCCGGAGAGGTCAAACGATTACGCGGATTTTTTCTTCTTGCAACTTCAACCATTTCAATATTTCCAGGAATTTTCCTCAATGCGGGAGTATCTGTTACTCCAGCCATAATTGCATTAACAGATGCATGCATATAGCCAAGTTCGACAGATAACTGACGAACATGAGATTCGAGGGATGCTTTTGCGGCTGAAACAGCACCATAAAATGGAATTGCTGAGTGACTACCTGAACTTGTCATCGCAAAAATTCTAGATTTAGGTGCAAGTAGATCATTCGCAACGAGGTCTTGAACCCAATACACTAATGAATGAGCCATTACATCCAAAGTCATTTCCAATTGTGCTTTAGATATCGGTTGTTCGTTATTTCTGCCAATAAAACCTTTCAAGGTGCCAAAAGCTAACGAATGCATAACAACTTTAACAATTGGTTTTCCGTTTGAAAGTGTTTTCAACTCGTTGATGACTTCTTTCCTTTTGTGCTCATCCGCTGCATTGCCATTAAAAAAAACATGCTTTGAGCCTGCAGATTTAATTTCGGAAATAATCCTTTCAACATTATGCATTGTTGCCTGTCTATCAAGATGAACCCCGATTATATTGAATCCATCCTCGGCGAGTTTTAAAGCAGTAGCTTCTCC
>JBGSOQ010000058.1:0-29901 GCA_041739035.1 Ignavibacteriaceae bacterium
CCGTTTGCAAGGTGATCGCACAAGCAAACTTTTTCAAACCAAGAATTTCTTAATTCATTTTTTTCAGACTCACTAATTGCTAACGTAGAAATCTCTTCAACTTTTTTTGATTGAAACTGACGGGAAGCTGTGCAGATTGGTTTATCAGTAAATTGTTTATCTGAAATTAAAAATCCCTTTGGGCAAGGCGAACCAGGTTTACCTGATTCAGCGCGCGCTTTTGTCCAATTTTCAGATCCAGTATTTCTAAGATTGTTAAACGGTACTCCTAGCGGCGATGCACCACTTAAATACAAGTCTTCTTTTTTCGCATTAATTAACAGGTTCAGAGTATCTTCATCAACACAAGTTGCTTCGGGCACCAATAAAAACGGACTTCCCCAACCTGTTGAATCACATCCAAAATCTTCTATCATTCTTTGAGCTTCACCACTGGTTCCAATTCCACCCTGAACAGTTATCAAAGGTTCACAATTAAAATCAGATTCATTAAAATCCCAATTTTGTTTTTGATAGTATGATTTTATTAATGGCACGAACTCTTTAGCTAATTGAGACCTTTTCTCTCTAAACTCTTGTAAGATTGCCGGAAGTAAATATCCTTGTGAAGCAAAGGCATGTCCGCCGCAGTTTAATCCCGACTCAATTCGGAATTCGCTAACTTCAAGCCCTTTCATCGCTAAAAATTTTCCTTGAATCATGGCAGAGCGAAAATCACTTACTTTAATAATAATCTTTTTCTTTATCCCACCATTCACACCACGATAAAAATCTTTGAATTGAGTGATATAACCCAAAAGACCTCTGTTAAAACCTGCTGAAAATACTATTGAAGATGAGAGATTACTTTCACCATAACCGCGTAAAGCAGCTTTTGCATCACTGAATTCATCACTCAAAATGCTTCCATCTTTTGCATAATTTGTTCTATCGACTTTAGACATTATGTTAACATCTATTGATCCGGCTTGTATCAAATTTGTTAATTCTTGTTCGATTTTCTCTTTTTCAAGTTCATCAGTGATCGTTAATAAATATGTGTACTTCTTTTTCAGTGGACTCTCATCAGGAAGCAGCTCAAAGTATTTTGTCTTCTCACTTTGCGCTGTGAAGGGTTGAAGTTTTATTTCATTTAGATGAAGTGCAACAATTTTATCAACTAAATTTAAATACGCAGTTATTCTTTTAGATCTGGCATAAGGATCGTTCTTTAAAACTTCCTCAAATTGAATTGAATATTTCTGTGAATAATGTCTGCATATTTTTTCGATGAGGATATCATCAACGATGGACATGACAGATGAAATACCAAGATGTGCAACTCTTATTGGTGTATCGATTGAATGGCCTGTTCCCATTACGGGAATATGAAATTTATGATATAGATTTTCCATAATTTTTTTATGCTCCAACAATTATTGTTTTGTTGGAAACAGTGTATTGCCTTAATTTTTATATAAATATAATTCAAATTAAATAATATATGCTGGATACAAGGATGAAATATTAACTTTTACAATACTTTTACATTCGTCAAACGAGGTAATTAACGGAAGATATGTCAATGAGGGGAGTTCAAATTATAATCTTAGGATTGAAGCAGAAAAAACCCGAAAAAAGATTGACCCCAAAATGTTGCTTACCGATTGACTAACAGCGCATTTGAATACTGGCAGAGGGTAAATAATAATTCGTAACCAAAGAAGCGTTAATCGAGTAAAATTATATATTTATACATGAGCCAAAAGTGGCAAAAACTGCCAGACATAACAAACAAATGAAATATTTCATGGAATCCGAATAAACCAGGATAAAGATCGGGTTTTTTTAGTGCATAAATAATTGCGCCAACGGTATAAAATAAACCGCCGCCCAAAAGCCAGAGCAATGCTGCCAACGGCAAAATATTGATGAGAGGATAAATTGCAACAACTGCCGACCAACCCATAAGTACATAAATCATTGTCGACAACCATCTTGGTGCAGCCATCCAAAATAATTTTATTATTACTCCTCCAATTGCAAAAAGCCAAATTGCTATTAAAAGGCTCCATCCAAGAGTCCCGCGTAAAGCAACAATACAAATGGGTGTATAAGTAGCTGCAATGTAAACAAAAATCATAATATGATCCGCTTTTCTCAATTGTTTTACACCGTCTTCCGATAATTTCAACCAGTGATAAAGTGTGCTCGTTGAGTAGAGAAGAATCATTCCAATTCCAAAGATGGTAAAAGAAATTAGATGAGCTGGCTTATACGGATTTAGTGAAATATTAATTAAGATTATTGTTCCAATGACAGCGAGGATTGCTCCAACAAAATGTGTAAAACCATTTATCGGTTCTCTTAGTTTTCCAATCACATTCATACTACTATTTTACCAATATTAACTTGAATTTTAAATTAGTAACATTTAAAGATAAGGTTTATGAAAATTTGAGATCAAATATATTTACTCTTTTTGGGACTTAACAGATACAAAAAGAGATTACATACAGAAAATAACTTGGTATTAAAAAAATGGTGTAAATAACTTTGGAATCATGAACTTGCTGTCGTCGAGCAAATATCTCGATACGAATCATTATTTGTAAAATTATTCATTGCTTATGTTAAATAATTTTTGTTTTTTAGCATGTGTGTTCATTAATTAAAAAATAAAAACATTTCTATGAGTATAAACACACTACAAACCAAACAAACGAGGTTAAAATGAATCAAATAATTTCTCGAAGAAAGTTCATTGAAAAAAGTTCTAAAAGCTTAGCCGCGGCTGCTTTGATTCCTTATTTCCTTAGAACGGACATTGCGAAAGCCTTTGCCGTCGATAAAGGAGAATCAATGAATCTTCCCGATTATTATGAACATTTCGGAATCAGTGAAAAAATGATTCAAGAAGTCTTTGAACAAGCATTATCGCGCGGTGGTGATTATTGCGATCTGTATTTTCAGCATCGTATAGGAAACTACATCGGGCTTGAGGATAAAGAGGTTAATCGAGCATATTCGGATGTTTCATTTGGCGTTGGGATTCGCGTTTTGAAAGGAGATCAAACCGGGTACTCTTTCACTGAAGAAATTACACCAAAGGCTATGAAACTTGCTGCACAGACCGCTGCTAATATCGCAGACTCCAGCAAAATTGTGAAGCCGGTAAAACTTAAATTAAAAAGCACACCAGACTATTACCCGATTAAAACCCCCTGGGAACAGATTTCAATCGATAAAAAAATTCCATATTTACAGCAGATTAATGACAAAGTATTTTCAGAGGATTCTCGTTTAATTAAATCGAATATCTGGTTTAGCGACGAAACTTCCTATATTCTAATTATTACTTCCGAGGGCGTTGTTACTTTTGATTATCAGCCAATGGGTGCAATCTCAGTTTCCGTTACAGCAGAACAAGATGGTAAACGGGAACAAAACTACTTTGATCTTTCAGGCAGAAGAGGCATAGAGTTTTTCACTCCCGAAAATATTAACAGGTTAGCCAAAGAACCGGTGATACGAACCGTTGCACTTTTTGATGCTGTTAAACCGGAAGCAGGTGAAATGGAAGTCGTCCTTGCAGCAGGAAGTTCCGGAATACTTTTGCATGAAGCTATTGGCCACGGCATGGAAGCCGACTTCAATCGCAAGAATATATCAATTTTTGCAGATAAAATTAATAAACCCGTCGCTGAAAGTTTTGTAAATATTGTTGATGACGCAACGAACACAAATATGCGTGGCTCTATAAATATTGACGATGAAGGTAATTCAACGGAAAAAACATTCTTGGTGGAAAACGGAATCCTTCGCAGCTACCTGCACGACAGAATAAGTGCGCAACATTATAAAGTAAATCTAACAGGAAGCGGACGAAGAGAATCGTTCCGTTCTGTTCCCCAGCCCAGAATGAGAAATACTTATATGCTTCCCGGTCCTCATAAAAAGGAAGAAATTATTTCGAGCGTTAAAAAAGGAATCTTTGCCGAAACTTTTACGAATGGACAAGTATTTATTGGTGCCGGAGATTTTACTTTTTATGTAAAATCTGGTTATCTAATTGAAGATGGAAAGCTTACTAAGCCCATTAAAGATATTAATATAATTGGAAATGGACCAAAAGTATTGGAGGATATTGTAATGGTTGCTGATGATTTTCAAATGGCCGAAGGTGGCTGGACATGCGGTAAAAACGGTCAAAGTGTACCGGTATCAATGGGATTGCCAACTGTTAAAGTCTCAAAAATTACTGTTGGCGGAGTTAAATCTTAGTAAATGTAAAAATTTTATTCTTTTTTCAAACATGAAAAAATCCAAGGGAGTATAAAATGAATACTAAAGAAAAAATGGAATTAGCTGAATGGGCAATGGAATTTTCTCTTAAGGCAGGTGCAAACGAATCAGTTGTTGATATTTCAAACTCAAGGAATATTGAAATACAGTTTCGGGATAAAAAATTGGACAAGCTTCAAGAATCGACTCAGAATTCATTGAATTTGCAGATTTATGCTAATCAGCGTTACTCAAGTCATTCAACAAGTGATTTAAGAAAAGATGAATTGAAAAAATTCATTACAGAAGCTGTTGCCAGTACAAAATATTTAACCGAAGATCAATTCCGCTCTCTGCCTGATCCAAAATTGTATCCGTCAAAGTTAGATTTAGATCTTAACTTAATAGATAACTCGTACGAAAATATTGATCCTTCAAGTCGGGTAAATTTTGCTTCAGAGATTGAGAAAGAAGCCATGGTAATCAGCGATCTTATAATTTCTTCAACAGCCGGTTATTATGATACATATGAGGAAAGCATTAAGCTTCATAGTAATGGCTTCAAGGGAGAATCGGAAGGAACATATTTTTCTGCAGGTGCTCAGGTTACTGTTAATGATAAAAATGGCGGACGACCCGAAGATTGGTACTATGCAACCACACGATTCCGAAATGAATTGCCTTCGCCCAGTTTATTGGGCAGTGAAGCGGCAAAGCGAGCCTTAAGAAAAATCGGCCAGAAAAAAATTGAATCCGGCGAGTATCAGATGCTGGTTGAAAATAGAGCCAGCGGCAGATTATTATCAGTATTCAGCAGAGCAATGACGGCAAGAGCAATTCAACAAAAAAGTTCTTTTCTTGATGGCATGCTGAATAAAAAAATTGCTTCGGAAAAAATGACTGTAATTGATGATCCTTATCTTAAAAAAGGATTGGGATCGAAGTTATTCGATGGTGAGGGTTTGGCTGCAGAAAAACGAGTGATGATTGAGAAGGGAGTGCTAAAAAATTATTTCATTGACAATTACTATGGTAAAAAGTTAGGTTGGAGCCCGACAACGGCAGGTCCTTCCAATTTGGTTTATGAATATGGATCAAAATCATTTGATGAATTGCTTAAAGAAATTACGAAAGGAATAATCGTCACTGGTTTCATTGGAGGAAATTCTAATAGTACTACTGGAGATTTTTCATTCGGCATAGTTGGTTTATTTGTTGAGAATGGTCAGATCGTAAAACCAGTAAATGAAATGAACATTTCTGGAAATGCAAAGGAAGTCTGGAACCAGCTTGTTGAAATGGGAAATGATCCTTATCAATATTCTTCAAACTTAGTTCCATCAATGCTTTTTGAAGGAATTCAATTCAGCGGAATATAGTTCTTTTTAATGGCTGTCACACAATTAAAAGTGACAGCCTGCATTTTCAAGCGAGCTAAACTTCTATCTCTTTCCATCTTCTTGTATAAATTAATTCTCAATGCCCAACTAATTATAAATTTCGTTGCCAAACATCTCTTAAAAATTTTTTCTGTTATGTAATTTGATTTATTTCTTCAAAATTGTGCTGGTCTTTGCTCTCTTGTTCAGCTATGACTTCTTTATCCCTTCGCTTAACAACAACCTTAAACCTATCCCCACCATTCATTGATGAAATCTGCCCTAAAAGTATACGAATGTTCTAAATAGACATGGCCTCAGAATAATCATCTAGGCTAACTTTCGTTACACTGATATCCTACTGGAAGCGATAAATTGCGTTGGCAACTAAATACTACCGGAGATTATTTTGCAAAAACTCGTTAGTTAGATTAAAATCGTCTGGAGCAACTTGATAAATTGCACTTAATTGATGGATCATTTTCTGAAGTTCTTTGCAATCTGGTAACTGTGACAAATTTGAGATACCCTCGACCGGCATCTTCCTTACAAGCTCATCATACAAATCTTCTATTCCATCTTGAGCAATTTGAAGTGAGAGTCCAATGTTATCATAAATATCCTGTCTTATTTTATTCATAGCTTTATAACTGACAAGATGATTGATAATCACATCAGAAAATGCTTGTAAAGTTTCGCATAATATTTTAGGTTCATAGCCTTCAGCAAATCTTCGGATAGCAATTTGATCAATATATTGTAGTAATAGGCTCCTATCATTACTTCGGATTGTTGCCATCAACAAATGATATAAGTTACTTATGTAACACTGGAAATTATTTTTTTCCATCCCCTTATATTGAGTAAAAATTCCATTGGGATTTTCATCAATTAATCGTTCATAAATTTTGACCAGAAGAACTTCCTTTTGTTCCATCATTTTATCATAAATAACCAAGTTCGTTCTTGAAGCGAATTTTTTAAGTGTTGCCTCATTTCTTACATGCCACTCACCAGGATGCGCCTTCATTTTTTCCAAAAGAAATAACAATCTCCTTGTTATGTGATAGCGTGGGGTAGGCTTCCAATTTAATGCTGCCTGCGTGAACGAAGAATCGATCGTAAGCTTTTTGTCGATATAATTTATCATCCAAAATCTTTCGAAAGGCTCCTCTGCAACCAATTTTAGGGCGTAAAGTAAATTTTTTAATGATAATGCCGGGTAAGCTAGTAATTTGGGAAGAGAAATTGATTTAACAGATTTACCAAAAAAGTAATGTGTGGCTATTTCAAATAGCTCTTTGTGAGAAGATGAACCCGATGGACTTGCATTATAAATATCAAAATTTAAAAGTGAATCCGATCTCTCCAATATTATTTTTATGAACTGACAAATCTCTCTAATATGAATGTACGGAACTGCTGATTCACCTTTGCCGGCAATGATTCTGGAATCAATTTTCTTTGAAAGCCACCCAGATAAAAACTTAAAAAGCGGTGCATACTCACACCAGTCACTGTAAACAGCAGCAAATCTTACAACTGTACAAGGGAAATTTTGAGAGAAATTTTTTACTAAGATTTCGCCTTCTTTTTTACTTCTTGCGTAATGATAATCAGCATCAGCAGAAGTTTTCTCTGATACTGCTTCACCTTTCTCGGGAAATTTACAAGCAGCAAGTGAGCTGGCAAAGATAAATCTTCTAACATGAAGCTGTTCCGCAAGTTCCAGCATATTTTTTGTGCCGTTTACATTAACACTATCATAAACGGGATTATCCTTATAACTATAATCATAAAAAGCTGCAAGGTGCATAATAAAATCTGCTCCTCCTTGCTCATTAATAAATTTCCATGCGTCACTTACGCTTGTTTTATTTGAAATATCCCACTGCATCCAATGTAGATTAGGATGATAAGGTATATTTGCTTCCTTTCTTGACCGCCTGGCAACAGCAAAAATTTTATATTCATCTTTAAGATAATCAACTAAATAACCGCCAATGAATCCGCTGGCACCTGTAATAACAATTGAAGGTAAATTATTCATGGATGTTTTCCTTAAAATATGGTTCCCTGCACAGCATCCGATACAATACCCAAATTATGACTCCCATAAGCAAATCAGAAACAGCTGAAAATAGTATTAGTAGTTTAGAACTAACAAATGTGAAATAAATTACCAGGAACAGAGTTGCAATTATTTTTACGATGATTGAAAATATTATCAGAGTTCTGAAAAACTGTTTTTTATACGCAGCCATTGCATAACAGATGGACATTGCTATATGGAAAACACCGCCTTGGGAGAGAAAAAATCTGTCGGTTGCAGGGAAAAAACCAAAGTATTGCAATGCAGATGCAGGGATAACTATTAAACCAACCCCTACAGCAAATGAATGAAATGATACAATCCATAAAAAAATAGAAAGTAACTTCTCGATTTTAATATTCATGACTATATCGATAAAATTACACTGTAAATAATGTGAATAATATCAACAATTGCAAGTAAGATTAGATGTTTATATTTATTCTTGTAAGAAAAAGAATATTTCTGAAGTGGCTTACTAACGCCTAGGAAGTTGATTATTCCCCATGATACCTTAACTTACCGCAATGAAATTCAAGTTAATTTAAGATTAGGAATAGATTCATTATCTAAATTTATAGATCGGAAATTCACCTTCATAAAGTTGACTTAATTCTATTATTCTTCAAAGAAAGAGTGTCATAGATTCTTTTTCCAGACTTCTCTCAAAAATTTTTGCTGCTCAGTAAGCTGATCCATCGGTTCAAATAAGTGTTTATCAAATCTTTGCTGCAAAGGAATTTCTACTGCAACTTCATTTTCATTCCGTTTTACAACAACCTCAACGGTGTCGCCAACCTTCATCGAATTAATTTGACCAAGAAGTCTCCGTGCACTCTGCATATTAACTTCCTCGCCAAGCACTTTAAAAAATACATCACCTTCTTGCAAACCGACTTTCCTTCCCTCTTCACTTACACCCGCAAGTGTTAGTTCCATCTTATCATTCATACCCATTTGAAGACCTAACATCGGCCTAGTATCTTCAGAAGGTCTTTCCTCAATATAATTATAACCTAGTTTAGCCATATATTCTTTATACGGCAAAGGTCTGGTCCCTTTTATATAATCATTAATGAACTGTTCAATTTCAGGATATGTCATATCAACAAAAATGTCAAAGAACTCGTTTTCGGGAAAAGGTTTGTACTTACCGTATCTATCAAGCAATTCTAAAAACACTTCCCGCAATCCACGCGTGCCTTTAGATAATTCGAGCAATCTGATATCGAGCAAAGCAACTGTGACCGCCCCTTTGTTATAAAAATTGAGGAACTGCATTGTTATAGTTTCAGAATAAACTCCACGACTAAGTTCCGATAAACTAATATCCTGTCTGAAGCGATCATTTATGCTTGCTTTTTGGGATATTCTATCCATGTATTCATTAATATCAATGAGTCCACCGCGCAGCTGCATTATGTCGGAAGCCCACTCGGTTACTCCTTCATAAAGCCAAATATGTTCCGAACTAGTTGGAACTTCAAAATTGAAAGGCTGAATAATTTCGCTGTGAAGATTTAGAGGAGTTAATATGTGAAGAAATTCATGGGCTATATTATCTTCAATTTCTGTAGAAACCCCGCCCATTAAAGGAAAAACAAAAAGAGAACTGTAAGAATGCTCTAAAGCGCCTGCGCCCATAAAACCATTTTTCTGAAATTCATCCATACCTAAAAAGCACATTAAAAAATTGTAATGTATAACCGGAGAATATCCGATAAATGATGCGGATGATTGAAGTATTCTATCTGCGGACTTCATAATTTTACTGGCGTTTACTGATGTGTCAGGCGAATAAACGTAAACGCCGACTTTAATGTCGTTAACCGTTGTGCTGGCAGTTGTAAGATCACCGATCAGCACTGGTGAATCTGCCAGGTGATCATAATTTTCAGCAATGTAGTAACCATTGTGATCAAGTGCGAGGGAAGTTCCGATTGTCCAATCGGATTTATAATCAATCTTAACCTTAACAGGATTGGTTTGAAGTCCTTCAAAATATCCGAGTACGCCGAAAGTGTTCAGCACAATAAAATCATTGCTAATGCTTGTCCCGGCCATTGGCATTACTTTTTCTTCTTCTATATCCGAATCAAAGGTATCTTCAACATCATAAACTAACTTTGCAAGCTTATCAGCACCTTCAATTTTCCATTGGTTAGTAGAAATTTTTTCAGTTTGTAATTCATTACCCTCTTTATCATATGCTTTAAATGATTTGACGAATCTTCCAAAATTAAGATTTGAGTATGTGCCTGGTACAGTTGCCGGCAGATTGTAAATATTGTTTTCCTTTGTCAAACCGTTAGTTGACACAGTGATGTGGAAAAGATCGTCTTTATAATCAGTTACATCAACATTGTAAACAATTTGAGTTGATGAAGCAGAATCGGTAATTGTACTTGTGCTGCAGCCGGCAAAATAAAACAGAGCGATTAAAACAAACAGCTTTTTCATTGTGAATTGTCCCTTAATAATTTGTGTCTAAAAATAATATTAAAATAATTAGGATGAGGATTAATTTATGATGGAAGGAATTTTTATTTGATTAAGCTGAGTTAAAGCTAATTGATTGGATGCTATGGAATTTGATTCTTTATTACGTTTCTATCATCCATGTTTTGAATTGTGTTGAAAAATAACATATTGAACTCCTACGGAGTTCGGTGTTACTGCGTCTCCTGTAGTCTATAAATATTTAACTCCTAATGGAGTTGTTATTTTGAATGAGCCGCCCAATACCAGTCCCATCGGGACTGAATATTTGTCGAAAAACCACAAGAGGAAAATACAGCACTCCGTGGGAGTGCAATATTTTATTGCGTTAAGAATTATATATTAATTGCATTTTCTATCATGGCGCGACTCCCGCAAAGTGGAACAGGCAATGACAGCCGAAGACATTCCTCTATTCCTTACTTTCTCTCATTATCCTTTTTGGAGCTTAGAACCTCATACCAATTTATCTTTCTCGTCAAGAACATGATAACAGCTAAGATGATAAACAATGCGATATTGCCTAAGAGTAAGGAATAATCTTGCATCTGCAATATAATGTACATAAAGCCGTAGAAAATTGTTAAGATGACTCCGATGACTATTCCTAATTTATAATTTGCATAAACGCTTGAAGTGTACATGCTGATTAAAGCAACTACAAGTAATCCGGCAATCAAATACGAATACTGGAATAAAATATATTCTGAAAGCGATAACAGAATAGAATAAAATATTAGTAAAGCCAGTCCTATTAACAAATACTGAATCGGGTGCAGCACTTTCTTATTAAAAATTTCGATCATAAAGAAGCTGATGAATGTTAATAGTATTATCATAATGCCGTATTTCGATGTACGCATAGTTTTTTGATATTCGTCAACCGGAATGAGAAGCTTCACGCCAAATGAACTTGTGTAAAGATCATATTTATTGTTGTACCACTCTTGAGGATAGTTCCTATTAAAATTGTTTACATTCCATTTTGCATTGAATCCGCTTGCTGTTACTTCTCTTGAGGTGGGTAGAAATTTACCGATGAAACTCGGATTATTCCATTTCGATTTCATCGTTACGTTAGTGGTTTTACCTATAGGAATGAATTCCAGGTTTTCACTTCCTTTAAGCTGAACCGTTATATCGAAGTAATATTTTTTATCCGTTTTATTAATCTTCACATCGGTTGTAAAGCCATTTTTAAAGATATCCTGCATCTTTAAGCCGGGAGTAACCTCTTGCTGCTCGTTATTCCATTTATAAATCACATTCTCCTGAATTCCTTTTAAGTCCGATACATTAAATGATAAATAACTCTCAACCTGGTTAAGCAGCAAGTCTTCAAATTTCACTGAACGTATTTTCTCGAAATCAAAATAGCCGGTGGTTCTTATTTTTGCTTTGTACAATGTAACTTCATAAATGCCGCGGTAACGAGTTTCAGGAAATAACTCTGCTTCATATTCTAATTTTTCGGGGAGCAAGTGGTAGCTGTTTTTAGTCCGATATTTCTTGCCGTCCGTGTTCTCAGTCCATTTTTCATTTACGATCGTGAGAATTGGTCCCGCAACTACCTGGTTATCCGCCCAGCTTTTGTTTATCTCATTCACAACTTCGTTTCGGTAGCTCTGCCGCTCATGAATTAATGATTGTATCATTGTTAACGGAACAATTAGTAATACTATTACTCCGAGGCTTAAAATAATTCTCAGAAATATGGAGTTTCTCATCATTTTATTCTCTTTAGGTCTGTTTTTATAATTATTAAAGATTAGTTATTGGAATTAAAACTTTGCTATTTCCTTATCAATTAACAACTCATTTAAGGCTGGATTGACAATTACTAATTTGGAAATTTAGACAGTTGGATTGAAGAATAGTTCCGCATGTTGGATTAAAGTTTTAACTGAAGAATTCGGAGATGCCAAGCTAACCCCGATTTGTTGTTTGGACGATTCCTTGACAGTATTTTATGTCATGTACGACCATGACATCCTTGGAATTTACTATTTAGGTCTATTAGGCAAATATTATAAATTTATTTTTTTATATAAGCGTTTAGACCAACTACCACAGGTTTGCCATCAATAATACACTCTGTAATCACATTCCCGTGTGTTGTTGCAACCACTAACGTTTTGCCGGATGCGCTGGGTGTTGGTTTTTGTAATTCAATGCTAATGATAAGTTTATCATTTTCTATTTTAACTTCCATATTATTCTTCTCCAATTATTTTGTATACACTTTTTTATTGCAATCTACTTTAAAGAGCAGCTTATCCGCCGTGGCGGATTACAAGCATAACATTACAATTGCACAAATTTCCTATTCTAATACGCTGACGGTTTGAGTCGCTTGTCATGATTTGTTTTCCTATTTCAAATTCTTTACAACCTCTGCCAGTAATAAATCTAGTGTATTAGAAAAATTAACTTGAGTTTTATTTGGTAACATTTCGTTGGCTGTTATATGAGAATGTAAGTGACTATCTGCAATATTTCTTAAAGCTAGCTGTAAATTTTGTGTGGCTTCCTTGAATGATTTAGAACCTTTATAATTATTACATACCTCGGAAAACTTTTTACAATTAAATATTGGTGGGATATGATCAATGAGTGATCTAACTAACATTGCAGTTGAATAATAATTGGATTCATTCCAATTATAATTTAATTCCTCAATTAAACGAAATAATTTTGTCAGATCGTATTTACCATTATTTGCAACTGATTTTAATTCATCAATTCTCGATTTGTCAACAAAATCAAATTCTGGAAGGTTAGATGCTTCTCGATTATTATCCTTTATTTCAAGCTCATATTCTTTTTCAAATCTGTCCCTTTCATTTTTTGTTATAATAAAGTCATTATCAGTCATTACATAAGATGGAACACCTTTTTTTACCACACGTATCCATTGTGTCGGCTTGAAAAACTCAAAGACAAGGATATGACCATTTAAATGTATTTCTTCTTGGTAATCAACATAAACTGAAACAATGTCATTGTATTTCCAAAAATATAATGGTTTGTCGATCGCATATTGAGGATCAACTAATTTACTTGAAGTAGAGTCACCAGGGTTTTCACCTTCCCATAGTTCACAGATCATCGTTTTGAATATAACGGAAGGGTGTAGTATTCCCATTTCAAAATAGTGGAATAATAAATCAGTTGTGCATCCCCATCTTGCTGTAACCTCAGAGATTTCATAATACAATTTTTCTGGTAATCCCATATTTTTTACTCAAAACATAACAACGTGGCAACTAAAGCGCTGCCCAGACCTACAATGCAACGCTGAAATACCAACACCAATGATTATTAAAAAGTATATTTAATATTACGGTAGTGCTTTCCATACCTTAGCCAACGTCCAAAGTTTAATTGTAGTATCCCTACTTCCACTTGCAAGAATACTTCCATCAGGGCTAAATACTGCAATATTAACTTCGTTTGTATGACCACTCAATGTACCGATTAAACTTCCATCACTTACCCGCCAGAGATTTATTCTGTTAGTACTATTAGCAGTTGCAAGAGTGCTTCCGTCAGGACTGAATGCAACCGAAAAAACCTCAATTGTAAGTGCGTTTAAAATGCGTACTAAACTTCCGTCACTTACTCGCCAGAGATTAATTGTATTATTATTTGTTCCAGCTGCAAGAGTGCTTCCATCAGGACTGAATACAATTGAATTAACATGGCCTGTATGGCCACTCAATGTACGTATTAAACTTCCGTCACTTACTCGCCAAAGTTTTATAGTATTATCACCACTTCCGCTTGCAAGAATACTGCCGTCTGGATTAAATGCAAAAGCATTTGTTAGACCACTTAAAGTACGTATTAAAATCCCATCACTTACCAACCAAAATTTTACAGTTCCACCAGCACTACTAGCAAGAATATTTCCGTCTGGACTAAAAGCTACTAAAAACACAACATCTGTGTGACCACTCAAGGTACGTATTAAACTTCCGTCACTTAATCGCCAAAGTTTTATAGTTTTGTCATAACCTCCACTTGCAATACTATTTCCGTCTGAACTAAAAGCGACTGAAAGAACAGTTTCTGTATGACCACTCAACGTAAGCATTAAACTTCCGTCACTTATATGCCAGAGTTTTACATTCTCCCTACTCCCACTTGCAATCGTGTTTCCGTCGGTACTGAATGCAATTGAACGAACATCAGTAACATCTGCTTTCCATGTTCTTAGTAAACTTATATCTGAAAATACATATCCTATTCTGATTCTAGGAGTAAAGAAACTATAATTATAATTTGAAAATGCTTTTATTTTGAAGTAATAATCTTTATTTGTATTCAGGTTATTGACTGTGTATGTATTTACGTTAGCATCAACTGATCCTATTTCACTATAGTTCAAACTATCTTCCGAATAAAAAATCTTGTAACCCTTTTCAAAACCATTGTTGTCTGTCCACTTTAGATTTATACTAGTTTGGCTTAAACTTTCTATTGTCAAATCAGTTGGAGGATTTAACACAAACTTTGCGATAAGAGTATTTGAATAAACCGAACAATTATAATTAGTCTTAGCTTTAATTTTAAAATAATAAGTTGTATCTGAATAAAATATTTTTGAAATGTTTGTATTAATAATGTTTGCAGGGACTTCCTTAATCAAATTGTATGACGTTCCATCTGCGCTACTTTCAATCAAATATCCGGTTTCAAAAGGGCTGTTGTCTTTCCAAGTCAAACTTATTTGTTCGTCTGAAATAAATTGACTTATTAATCCTGTGGGTGCATTTAGTACAAATTTAGCATTTACAGTATCAGAATAATTGGATATATAAGAATCCCTCTTTGCAATTACTCTGAAATAGTATGTCGTATCAGAGTAAAATATTTTTTCAATATTGGTTGTTGTTGTATTTGTTAGTACTTCTTTTACTGAAGTAAATATTGTACCGTTTCCGCTTATTTCGATAACAAAGTTTTTTTCAATTTTACTGTTGTCTTTCCATTGTAGCGTTAAAAGAGTATCGGAGAGAAATTGACAAACAAGGTTTGTCGGTTCTTTCATTTGGTTAACGTTAACAACAATAGCTGGCGAAGTGGTTACATTATTATCACTATCGTATGCTTTTGCATAAACAGAATGAGTTGAGCTATCAGGTAAATTTCTAACGTCCCACATAAACTTATATGGCGGCGATGTAAAGTTTTTTATAACAATATTATCAACTATAAATTCAACAAGAATAATTCCTTTATCATCTGTAGCTTCAATTTCAACTATCACAGAATCTATAACTTCTGTTGCTGATGTCGGCGAAATTAGTTTAACAACAGGTTTATCAACAGGTGTTACAGGCGTTAGCGGATTATTATCTTTTTTACAAGAAATAAGGTAAAAAGAAAATAATATGGCAAATACAAGTAGTATCCGTTTCACAGAAACCTCTGCTTTACTTTAAAAATATTTCCAACTTGGGTTCACGTCCCCACACTTTAGTTGTATATCAATAACGGTTGCAAAGTTTGGTATAGGGTTTGTTTTGTAACCGCCGCTCAATTTACCTGCCGAAGTTAGGAACCGCAATGCAGCTTTTAAAACAACTACCAATAATTATTAAAATTTTATTTTGTAAGAACACCTTAAAACAAGTTACCTGAGCGGAGCCACTGAACCCGAAAATTACAAGTTAGCCCACGAATATTACGCTGGCGGGTTGAACCGCCTGTTATAAACGCTTTTAAATAATGTTTTTATTTCTTAACTGATTTAAATTTTCTTTTAATAATTCATTCATTTTATGTAGCTCTTCTGTAATTGGTTCTCTTAGTAAAATCATATTTTCATATTGCTTCAAATCTATATTCAGTTCTTCATTAAATTTTTCTATACCATAATTATATTGAGCTGTAATTTGAAATTGAAGTGGGGTAAGACCTTCATCATACTTATCAGAATACAATTGTGAACCGTGTGCTAATTGAATTACTAATTCTGATTTGGGTGGAAAAGATTTAATGATGTTATTGAATTCATATCTTTTAGAAATATCTTCTTCAGGTCTATTTTTTGCCAGTGTATAAAAGGATTTATTAATATTTAGTTTCAAATTTTCGGCATTACTCACACCAGCATTTTTTATTTTTAGATAGAAATACGCATTAGTAGCGATATATATTTCTGTTACAACATATGGTCGTATATATGAAATATATTGCAATTTCATTGATTGAACTGATTGTTGATTTGCCATTAAAATTTTATACGTTATAAAAGCATATAATGCAGTCACAATGACCAAAACTGCTGTTAAAAATTCAATCATATTTTATATGTTAAGTGTATAACTTGTACTTATGCTACGTGTGCTAATTAACTAAAGAACATAGATATGTCCCGCGAATTCGGGATAAACTACGCAGCTGCATATATACATTTAAAAATTTTGTTCGGAAAGGTTTTATAGTCCAGTCTAATTAACCATTTCACAGATCCCCGACCAAATGCAAAAAGTAGGAGCGTTGCATTAACACCACTCGAAACTTACATTTTGGTAAATCAAAAATCAAAATCAATTTCAATAAGGATAAAAAATGTAAAACAAGACCGAAAAGCAAAACAAAATCCACATTCCCACGGTAACGGTTTTAATTCTTCCGGCAATTAACATTGTAAGCGGATAAACAACAAATCCGGCAGTCATTCCAATTCCAAGCTACTGTTTGATTAGGCATTCGAAACTTACATTTTGAAATATTATTATCTAAGAATGACCACTAGTGCAGAACAATTATTTACTGCCGTTCTTTATCTGTGAAAATTAATTACCAGGAGTAATCTTTGAAACAAACTCAATCATGTCGTTCAAAAATGATTCTCTTTCTTCATTAGTCAAAAAGACGTCGTATTGACCGACCGCTCTCTGCAGCTGCATATAGCTTATGAACAAATCATATAATGAGTTTGCAGATACTTGCTGAGCATTTAATGCCGCCGATTGAGCATCAAGTAAAAATAAAATCGGTATAGCACCACGCGAATAAGAATCGGAAACTATCTTCAATGTTTTGTTTGCCGCTTCTACCTGTATTTGGGATTGCTTCATACCAAAGTTTTTTGCTTTGAGATTTTCCATCTCACTTCTTATTCCTAAAGCAATTTTCTCCTCTACGGATTTTTGCTGAAGTTTTAATTGTGTTAATTCGATGTCTGACTGTTGAATTTGAGTGGAAGTACCCAAACCATTAAACAGATTCAGCGACACATTAATACCGACGTTCCAATCTACATCGTTTGGTAAGGGAATTGAGAAGCTGGAAAATATTTGTCCAATGTACGCCGGAATATCAGGCGATATTGAGGAAGGAGGATCAGGGAACTTTAAACTAAACGGTGATTTTATTTCCGATTTATAAAGCGTTTTGGTTAACGTCCCGAATGCTGCAACAGTCGGTATAAAACGGGAAAGTTGAATGGAAGTTAAGCTTCGTTCTTTTGCTTCAACGATATTTTTTAATATTTGTAAGTCAGCTGATTTTTTCAAGCCGTAATTAACAAGAAAATCGGTAAGCTGATCATACCTTAACGGATCTTCGAGAAGCCGCTGAAATTTTTTGTCGGAAATAAGCTGAGGTTCATTTTCCAAAGAGATGTCTTTAACATTGATTAAATAAATCAGCGGAACGTTCAGTATCTGCTTCAATGCCAATTGGAGTTGGTTCATTTGTGACTGCACATCCATTGCAGCTTTTCTCAAACCGGCTACTTCTGCTTCCCAGCGTAACGGTTCTTCCGGTCCGGCAGCACCGATTGATTGGCGGTTTTGTGCAATCTCTAAATTAACTTTAACCAATTTTAAGTTCTCAAGAAGTATGTTGAAGATTTTACGAGTGCGCAGATAGTTGAGAAATAGTTTTGAACCTTCAAGTATTGTGGTTTGTTTGAACGCTTCAAGCTCGCTCAGTTTTGAATCGTAAAGTGAATTTTGAATACTCAGATTTGCCAACAACCGTTCGGAAAAAATAACTTGCGAGAAAGATGCATCGCCGTAAATTTTATTTTCCGGCTGAGAACCGGCTAGTGCTCTATCAGAATCGATTTTCAAACCGGTGGCGGATAAATCGATTTTCGGGAATAAATATGACCGGGCTAAAGGAATATTCTGATAGCTTGCTGCAATTTCTTGAATCTTGGCAAGCACATCCAGATTTTCGTTTCCAATTTTCTTAATAACATCATCAAGAGAATAAGTTTCCGCGCCAATATATTCGGGAGATTCCATTTGTATAATTTCCGCTTCGAGCAAAGTACTCCATTTAGGAGAAACACCAACAGCAAAAGCCGTTGGAAGATTAATAAAAGTTCTTTTAGCTGATGCGAAATTAACACTCAACGAGCCTGCATCTTCACCAAGTAATATTCTCTGGATAATCAGGGCGATCCGGCGAGCTAATCTTGGAAAAATATCAGGGTTAGCCGCAGCCATCACGCCTTCTCTAACATCCATTTCGCCGAAAAATGAAAAAGTTGGAAGACGTTTTTCAATAAATCCGTTAACAAGCTCCTTAAATTTCACACGGCTTAAAGGAAGAACATCAATATAAATTGCATCAGTGTTTTGGGGAATTGAATTCAAAAATTCTTGTACATCATCACCAATTGTAATCCTTTTCACATTTATACCGAATGCCTTGCTCAATTCTTCATCAGAAGTTTGAAAATCTTTGAACTCCGTCTGATAAAATTTGCTTTGCAGTATGATTAAATTTTTGAAGTCGACAATCTCCTTAAACAATTTAATATCTCTTTCATACGTGCCGGGAAACATCAAGTAGCTAAGATTTTTAACACCGCTAGTTCCGTTCATGCTTTTAATTCGCTGGATGGTAGTATCAATGATCACGGGCGCAATTACAGGTTTAGGCAAACTATTCCTGCGCGCAAGATCAGATGATGCAAGCACTCCATATCCAATTACGATGTCAACTTCACTATCGGCGAGTAGTTTATCATTCAGTTCTCTAACTTTTTCTATAGTCCAATCGCCCACTAAAATTTTATTTTTGGGAATTGTAATGCTTGCTTGCTGTGAAAGTGCATCTTTTAATTCTTTCTCAAGATCATCAAGGACAGGTTTATTTAAGTCCCATTCTCCGTCAACTGAAATCCCGATTGTCACACTTCCTTTTAAGGATCTATTTTGAGCAATAGCATTTCCGAACAATAAGAATAAAATAATGACGAATAAAAATTTTTCTTTCATATATCATCCTTGAATTTTACCGGTGGAACGAAAATAATTAAGCATCGTTATTATTCTTGAACTAAAAATTATTTCTGAATTTTTGAAACCATTTAAGTGGAAATGGATTTTTGAACAATCCGGCGAATCCAACTTTCAGTTTCTCCACTTTCATGTAAACGACCGGAACAACGATAAGAGTTAAGAACATTGAACTTGTTAATCCTCCGATCAATGCCCAGGCTAAACCGTTTTTCCATTCAGAACCGGCACCGGTTGCAGTAGCAATGGGAAGCATGCCGAATACCATTGTAAGTGTTGTCATAAAAATCGGACGGATACGCGAGTTACCCGATTCAATCAATGCATCATGAAGTGCAAGACCATTTGCACGCTGTTCATTTGTCCTATCTACTAACAGAATTGCATTTTTAGCAACCAACCCGATCATCATTATTATTCCCAGCATAGAAAAAATACCGATAGCATTACCCGATGAAGCCAATGCAATAAGAGCACCGATTAAAGCAAGCGGAATGGAGAACAATACAATAAACGGATAAATAAAAGAATCAAACAGCAATACCATGATGAAATAGACAAACATAATGCCTGCAATCAAAGCAAGCATCAAAGAGTCCATTCCTTCCGATCTCATTTTCTCGTCGCCTTCCAGCGAAATCTTGGTTCCACCGGCAACATTATTATTGAATTCCTTTTCAAATTGTTCGACCACAGTCCCATTAGGAATCGTAGCATCCGTGAATGCAGAGACAATTGCTGACGGATTTCTATTTTGTCTTTCTAGTTTCGTTGGTCCGGTAGTCTGATAAACATCTGCAAATTGCCCCAATTGAATTTGCTTGCCGATTGCATTTGTGAATGATACGCTGCCAACATCGCTGATATTTGTTCTATCAAATTTGTCAATCGCAATCCTTATCGGATGTTCGTATGAACCTTCCCGGTATTTAGAATCATCATTGCCTGTAAGCGCAACTTGAAGGGTTGTACCGATATCCATTACTGTCAAATCAAGTTCTGCCATCTTCTGACGGTTAATGTCTATTCGAGTTTCCGGGTTTCCTTTTTCAGATGAGAATTTTATATCTGTTATACTTTTTGTTTTTCGGAGAGCTGAAGCAACTCTTTCTGAGGTTGTTAGAATTGAATCAGTATTTGTCCCGGTGACGAATACTTGTATCGGTGCTTCACCTGTTTCACCAGTAATACTGAGCTGGCTGACAAACAATTTTATTCCCGGGATTGTCCTCGCAATTTCCTTTATTTCCTGGATAACATTATCTGTCGATTTTTCACGCTTATCCTTTGGAATTAAAGTGACAACCAGTTCGGATTGATTATTAAGAATTTGGTTCTGCGGGCCTTTTCCGATATTTGCCAATATTTTTTTCACTTCAGGTTTAGCTGCAATTAATCTTTCAATTTGCTGACTTACCTTATTAGTCTTCTCCAATGTTGAACCTGGAGGTAATTGTACCTCAATCGCAAATTCACCCTGATCCGACTGCTTCATAAACTCGCCGCCAATCAAACCCATTACCGGCAGAGCAATGGCAGCAAAGAAAAGAAACGTTGCGATTCCCACCACTTTTATCGGATTACTCATCGACCACTTTAATAAAACTAGATATTGGTCGACAACTGCCTTAAATAATTTCTCAAATCCCAAACCGATCTTACCGAAAAGAGTTTTAGCTGAGATAGATTTAAGTTTAGAAAACCTTGAAGCAAGAAGCGGAGTAACTGTGAAAGACACAAATAAGCTGGTAAGTGTTGAAGCGGTTATGACAATCGCGAATTCCCTCATTATATCACCAACTAAACCGGAGACTAAAGCAAGCGGCACGAAAACAACCACATCAACAAATGTAATTGATACAGCAGCAAATCCAATCTCATTTCTTCCCCGCAGTGCGGCTGTACTTTTTTCCTCGCCTTTCTCCAAATGATGATAAATATTTTCTAATACAACAATAGAATCATCAACTAAAATTCCAATTACTAAAGATAAAGCAAGCAATGTCATCAAGTTCAGAGAAAAATTAAAAGCCCACATTACCACAAATGAAGCCGTCAATGAAGTCGGGATCGCAATCAAAACAATCAATGAATTTCTTACGCTATGAAGAAAGAGAAACATTACCGCTGCAACCAGCACTATTGCAAGCAGTAAATCTTTTTGAACATCTTTCGCCGCGTCCAAAGTAAAAACAGATTGGTCATGTGCAACATCAAACTTTAACTGGATATCAGAATATTGCTGTTCGAGTTTCTTAAGTTCTTCACGCACAAGACTGCTTACTCTTACCGCATTTCCATCAGCTTGTTTAAGTATCGCAATGCCTATAGAAGGAATTCCGTTAATCCTGCTCATCGTTTTTATTTCAGCGATTCCATCTTCAACTTCGGCAACATCTTTCAATCTTATTTTACTTCCCTCGCGCGAAGCACCGATTACCAGATTTCTTAACTCCTCAAGTGATGAAAATTTACCGGCTACTCTAACAACAAACTGGCGGTTTTCGCCCTGTATTTTTCCGGTAGGAAAATCAAGGTTTGAGGAATTAACAGCATATGCAATCGCTGCAATAGAAAGATTATATGCTTCCAGTTTTGAAGCATCAAGATTTATTTTTATTTCTCTCTCTTCGCCGCCGGTTAAATTGATTAACCCCACACCTTCAACTCTTGCAAGTGCAGGCTGAATTTGGTCTTTAATCAATTGGTAAAATTCCCTCGACGGTAGTTTTGAGGTTGCACCAATTTGCAAAACCGGCGTTTCTGCCAAAGAAATTTTTTGGAAAACCGGTGTGCGGATACCTTTCGGTAGAGTAAGCGAAATCTGATTAACTCTCCTCTGAGCTTCCTGAAGTGATGATTCAACATCCGCTGATTTATTAAATTCGATACTAATTACGGAAACCCCTTCATACGATGCCGAGATAATTCTTTCAACTTTTTCCAAACCCGAGAGTGCGTCCTCCATCGGTTTGGTTACACTATTCTCAACTTCATTTGGAGATGCTCCTGGATATACTGTGCTGACAACAACCCATGGGATGCTGATGTTAGGAAGCAGTTCGTATTTTAGCATGGAGTAGCCGAACAAAGCTAGTAAAGCCAAAGCAGAAAATATTACAATAACAAATGAAGGGCGTTTTATTGAAAGTTCTGTTAAGGTCATGGCTCATTCCTTCATTTAATGATAACAACTTTTGAATTATCAGATAAATTGTTTTGGCCATTTGTTACAATAACTTCATTTTCATCCAAACCGGAAATTACTTCAAGAAAATTACCAGAGGATTTTCCGACAACAATGTTCTTCAGTTTTGCAACCTGGTTTTGAACTGTATAGACACGCGCATCTTTGATGCTTCCAACCAAAGATTCCCTCGGAATAGCTAACGATTCCATGCTGCTTTGCGAAGTGAAATTTACTCGCGCAAACATTCCAGCTTTTAATGGATTTTTCGGATTATTTGGAAGTTTTACTTCTACAGGGTAAGTATGCGCTTCATCGGCTTTGGATGCTATGTTATCAACCCTGCCGAAAAATTTTACTCCGGGATAAACGTCGGTTGTTATTTCGGTCTGTTCGCCGATTTTTATTTGAAAAGCATCTTTCTCGGAAACATTCAGCAGAACTTTAAGCATTGAAATATCAACGATGTTTGCAACAGGAGTTCCTCCGTTAACCATTGTTCCAAGATCAACCATCCTTTTATTGATTGTTCCAGAAATCGGAGCTTTTATTTTTGTATCGTTTAATTGTTTCTTCGCCAGTGTTAACTGACTCTCTGCAGCTTTCATTCCGAGTCTTGCCAGATCTAACTGCGCTGCTGAAATGGAATTTTCCTGGTACAGAGTTTCGCTGCGTTCAAAATCTCTTTTTGCTTTCAAGTAATTAATTTCTGTAGAAGCAAGATTTGATTGCATTATCACATCATCAATCTGAAATAGCACAGTACCCGACTTAACGTAATCTCCCACTTTAACTTTAACTTCTACAACCAATCCCTGGGCTTCGGAAATTACATTCACATCGTTGTTAGCATTGACAACGCCCACAAGTGATATGCTATTAACAAGCTTCATTTTTTTTACTAATGTTGTTGAGACCGGTATATCGCCATAGGATTGCTTTTGGTCGGATGGGTTTGTCTCTTTCTTACCGAAGAAAATTATTGCTATAACGGCTGCAACAATAATTAGAGATGCAATAGAGAATAGTAATGATTTTTTCATATGTGCAACCTCAAAAGAAATGATATGTAAATACTAGCTTACTTTTTTATGCCTATTTTGCTGTAAATAAAAATCCATGTAAGCATTTATTTTTATACAAGATATTCTTAGCTGTAAGTAATTTTTTACTTAGATTTATTTTAAGGAAGCTTTCTAAACCAATCTGTTCATCCCATCACAGATCCCCGGCCAGATGTTAAAAGTTGGAGCGTTGCATTAACACCACTCGAAACTTACGTTTTGGTAATTAAAAATCAAAGATGGATTTGAACGGCAAGATTCTATTTTTATCTCCACTTGACAAATAACTTTAATAAAATCAAGTTTGTGTAGCTTTTATCACAAATAAATAAAAGGAGATAAAATGGAGTGGACAATCATAGGTCTCAATATTCTTTACGCCGTTATAGGTGTTGTATTAATGTTTCTTTCCTACAAAGTATTTGATCTGCTTTCCCCGAAAATCAATTTTGAAGAAGAGCTTAAAAAAGGAAATGTTGCGGTTGCTATATTCATTGCGGCTATTTTTATTGCAATAGCTATGATAATCGGCGGATCTCTCAATTGAAAAGTTTGGTTTTATTTTGTCTCATCTTACTTTTAAGCAGTTATGCAACTGGTCAAAAGCATTTATCCAAGTATGATGATACTTTTAGGAAATACAGCAAAAGATTCTTCGGACCCGGTTTTGACTGGAAGTTATTCAAAGCTCAAGGTATTGCCGAAAGCCAATTGACGCCTGATGCAACCAGCAGAGTCGGTGCTCGAGGAATAATGCAGCTGATGCCTTCAACTTTTAAAGAAATAAAAAGTAAGAACCCGGATTTTATTTCGGTGGAAGATCCGGACTGGAACATAGGCGCTGGAATATATTATGATAGAGCGCTATATAACGGCTGGAAAGAAATTGGAAGTGAGGCCGAAAAGCTGAGTTTTACATTCGGAAGTTATAACGCCGGAAAAGGAACAATAATGAGAGCACAGACAAAAGCAAAGATTGACAGCTTAAATCATACCTCGTGGGAATCAATTTCTAACGTGGCGCATAAAGTCCCAAAATGGCGGTACAAAGAAACTCTGAATTATGTTGAACGCATCAAACAGTATCATCAAGAAGTTATAAAATAATCAGCTTATCATGTTACCACGCGCAATTTGATAGTTTATTAACCCCAGCCTTAAGGGTCTGTTTCATAAGTATTTATTCCAGTTGACTTTAGTCAACTGACTGAACTCAACTCGAAAAATCTGACTTTAGTCACATTCTGCGGTAATAAGAATGTGGCTAAAGCCAGTAAGTATTGCATTTTTAATAACAGTTGACTGAAGTCAACTGCAATAGATTGAATAGTTCGAGTTACGCAACACTCCCTTAAGGCTGGGGTTAGAAAAATACAACAAACGATTGGACTTTAGTCCAAAAGTCTTCTACGACTCCAATTCATAAGTAAAGTGATTTATCATCTTATTTTATGAAAATATTTTTGCTGAAATGAAAATTGGGAATTTTAACTCCCGTTTTACTAATACGTACTCCCCTTCCGGTGATATCAGCTCCATTTTTAATGTAGAACGGAATACGGAAAGCTTCTGAATTCTAGTTCTCCACGAATTACTTATGAAAATATCTCTGACAAACATCCTTTAAATTGCAATATCGCCTTGGTAAAAGGAACTTTTTCAAACAGTACTTCATTTTGAAACACAGCATGTCATAATATTTCCCCTAAATAATTTTATATCTCGTGGAACAATTGGGATTTTAGATTAGTCAAATGTTCAGTTTTATTAATCATAAAAAATTACGGGGGTTCAAATGAAATCCATGAACATGTTCTTAGTGTTTTTCCTCTTATCTTTCTCTTCATTTGCTAATCACATGGCGGAACAAAATCCTGGCAGTAAAAATGCAATTCAGCTTGCACTTCTATTAGATACAAGCAACAGCATGGATGGCTTGATTGACCAAGCTAAAAGCCAGCTTTGGAAAATTGTTAATGAACTTGCAACTACAAGAAAGAATAATCAACCAGTTGATCTTTTTGTTGCACTTTACGAATACGGGAAAGATGCCATCCCCGCGCAGGAAGGACATTTGAGAAATATTGTTCCATTCACCCAAGACCTTGATAAGATTTCAGAAGAGCTGTTTAAGCTTAAAACAAATGGCGGCGAAGAATTTTGCGGCAGAGTTATTCTAAATGCTCTGAATAATCTTCAATGGCGAAACTCAAACGACGAATTAAAAATAATTTTTATCGCCGGCAACGAACCATTCACGCAAGGCAATGTCGATTATAAAGAAGCATGCAAAAAAGCAATTAAAAATGGAATAGTTGTAAACACTATCTTTTGCGGCAACTATGACGAGGGAATTCAAACAATGTGGAAAGATGGTGCTGATCTTGCCGATGGAAAGTATATGAACATTGATCAAAATGCTGAGATGGTTTATGTTCAAGCTCCGCAGGATGATGAAATAATAAAACTCGGACAGGAATTGAATAAAACTTATTTGGCATTCGGAACTAAGGGTGGAGAATACAAAACTCGTCAAAATGAACAAGATGTAAATTCGATGGGTGTAAGCAGTGAGGTTATGGTTAATAGATCAGTTACAAAATCGGGAAGTCAGTATAAAAACTCAACTTGGGATTTGGTTGATGCTAAAAAAGAAGGCAAACTAAAAGTCGATGAGCTAAAGGATGAGGAACTTCCAGATGAAATGAAGAAGATGTCGGTTGATGAACGGAAATCTTATATTGATAAGAAGACAAAGGAAAGAGAAACAATTCAAAATAAGATTAATAAATTGAATGACGAACGAAGTAAGTACGTTGCTCAAAAAATGCTTGAGAATAAAAATAATAACACACTTGATGCGGTTATGATAAAGACTATTCGTGAACAGGCAAAACAAAAGAATTATTCTTTCAGTAAATAAATTTAATGCCACATTGAGCTGTCCGGTTTTTAACGGGACAAGTCGAAATGTCCTAACAAAAGGAACATCAAAATGCTAAAAAATATATCGTCGTTGTTAATCATTTTACTAATCAGCACGAAAGCTTTTGCAGACGGCTTCATTGTAATCCCAAATCCTCGTCCTCTGACAAATCCTTTTCCGTTAGAAGTAGTTTATCATAAAGTTGATGTAAAAATAGATGGGCAATCAGCAGTAACTAGGATTGATCAATCGTTTTACAATCCCTCAAATTCCCAGCTTGAGGGACTTTATATTTTCCCTGTTCCCAAAGGAGCTGTAATAAATAATTTCACAATGATGATTAATGGAAAAGAAACGAAAGCCGAACTGCTTGATGCCGACAAAGCTAGAAAGATTTATGAAGATATAGTCAGGCAAATGCGTGACCCGGCTCTGCTGGAATATAATGAACAAAACATTTTCAAGCTGCGTATCTTCCCTATCGAGCCAAGGAGTGAAAAGAAAATATCAATAAGTTATTCCGAGATTCTGGAATCCGATAATAATTTATTTGAATATGTTTATCCATTGAACACGGAAAAATTCTCATCTAAGCCGTTAAAAAATGTTTCTGTAAAGATTGATCTTAAATCTGACGAGATGATAAAGAATATTTATTCACCTACTCATGAAGTTGAGATCATAAATAAAAGTGATAATCATTCGATCATCTCTTATGAAGATGAAAACGTTAAACCGGATATTGATTTCAAATTATACTTCTCAAATAACTCTTCTTCAGTTGGATTATCACTTCTAACTTATAAATCGGGGAAAGATGACAATTACTTTTTATTAAGTGCTTCACCATCGATAGAGATTGACAAAAGCGGCATTGAAAATAAGGATATCACTTTCATTCTAGATATTTCGGGAAGTATGAGCGGTGAAAAGTTAGAACAAGCTAAGAAAGCGCTGCTCTATTGCGTTAATAATTTAAATACGGGAGATCATTTTAACATAATCCGATTTTCAACTGAAGCTTACTCGCTATTCAAAGGCTTAGAGCAGGCAGAAAAGCAAAATATAAACCAAGCAAGAAAATTTATTGATGAACTAAAGGCAGTCGGCGGAACAAATATTGAAGAAGCATTTACTTTAGCTTTTAAGAATTATCAAGAATCATCACATCCGCACTTCTTAGTTTTTCTGACCGATGGTAAACCGACTATAGGTGAGATAAATGACGATAAGCTGGTGAAAAGAATTTTGAATGCTAATAAAAGTAGATCGAGAATCTTCACTTTTGGAATTGGCAATGAAATAAATACTCATCTTCTTGATAAACTTACCGAAGAAACAAATGCATGGCGAACTTATGTTGGTGATGAAGAAGATATTGAAGTGAAAGTGTCAAACTTTTATGATAAAATTCAATCGCCCGTACTGAGTGATTTGAAATTAGATTATGGCAGCGGCATAGAGGTTTATCAAACCTATCCGAAGGATCTTCCTGATTTGTTTAAGGGATCAAATCTTCTAGTGTTTGGAAGGTATAAAGGAAGCGGAAATATTAAAGTGACTTTAAGCGGAAAGATAAACGGGAAGCTGAAGGAATTTTCTGTAAATCAAAATCTCGGAAGCGATTTTGACAAATACAATTTTATCCCGCCTCTTTGGGCTTCAAGAAGAATCGGACATTTGCTCGATTTAATCAGGTTGAATGGTGAGAATAAAGAGTTGGTTGATGAAGTCACTGCTCTTGCACGAGAACATGGAATAATAACACCATACACCAGCTATTTAATTATGGAAGATGAAGAAATTCGCATCAGAGGTAATCGGTTAGTTGAAGGTTTGCAAACTCTTCCACCAAGACCTGAACTAAAAAAAGAAAATGAATCCGACTACTTTAGAATGAAAGATAAAAGCGGAAGCGGCAGTGTAGAAGTGAGCGAAGAATTTCAAAGTTTATATTCTGCCTCCAACTTTAAACAAACCCTTCAAGGAAAAGAAAGATTATCATACAAAGATTCAAAAGGCAATTTACAAAACCTTACTCAGCAAGTAAGAAATGTTCTGGGCAGAGCCGTTTATCAGCATGATAAGTTTTGGGTGGATAGTGAATTGCAGAATAAAAGCAACGCTAAGATGATCAGAATTCAATTTAACTCTGAAGAATATTTTAATCTGCTAAACAAAGAACCGGAAACAGCTCAATTCCTTGCACTTGGTCAAAACGTAAGGTTCTACCACAAAAATGTTTTTTATGAAGTGTACGAATGAAAATAAAATGACCTAAAGCAAACTTTGCAAAATGCAATATCGCTTTAGGTCAACCAATACAAATTATTATGTTAGTTTTCTATTTACTCATGGCTTTCTTAATCATTCCAACGATAGCCATTAAAACCCCACCTCCGACACCGCCGCCGGCAAGGCTTCCGATAATGCTCGCGATATCTGTACCGCCAGTTTCGGTACCAAGCCCCAAAAGCCCTAACAACTGACCACCCAATCCCCCACCTATTATTCCGGCAATTGAATTTCCAACAGTGCCCAACGATTTATCTTTCATTAGAGTACCGGCATAATTCCCACCGGCTGCTCCGCTGATTAATTGGATAAGTACAGGTACTAAATCACTCATAATTATTACTCCTTTTATTAAGTGATTAGAGAAAATGCAGACCACTGTCTTGCATTTTATTTATTATCGGATTTATAGACTAATACTTCTTGAAACTTAAATTTTGGAAAATCAATAAGCAAAAAATAAAACTTTGTCACTTTTCGCTTGCTAAACCGTCGAGATCTAATCCTTCGGCAATTTTTCTTGCGCTGCCTTCAGGCATTCCATCTGTGCGAACATTCACAATAAATCTCTTCCCAACGAGCACGTTTACTTCATTATCTTTATTTTCTTCAGACCATTTTTCGAAAGTCGGCATACCATTTAATTCCGTACTTTTTTCATACCCTTCCGATGATTCTCTTCCGAATTTCATTTTGAACATCATTTGATATGGCAAATAAAGATTTGAGATATAAGCATAATCATAAATATTTACATTGCCTCTTTGTTCACCTAATTCGCTTGAGAAATTAACTTCAGCATTTGAGTGAGTCCACTTATCCCATTGCACCGATTCACCGCGCGGTTTTTCCATGTTCATTCCCGATAGTTCTTTGGGAAGATAATTCATAAGCACTTTGAAACTTACGGGAGGAACAGGCTCTTTA
>JBGSOQ010000065.1:0-6586 GCA_041739035.1 Ignavibacteriaceae bacterium
CGAATCATTTCTAAGTATTCCTTAATCGAAACATGATTACGTAATTCAAATTCTTTATCAAGACTTTGACCCTCGCAAACTTCAATCAATCCTTTTGTAAAAGATGCAAGGATATTTTTAGCATTCCCATTACAGTCTTTAAGCAAATATTCATAGGCTACTGATAGTAAACTGTCACCAGCAAGAATCGCCGTATTCAAGTCGTACTTTTTATGAAGTGTCGATCTGCCGCGCCTTTTATCCGCGTTATCCATGATATCATCATGCACGAGTGTAAAATTATGAAGCAGTTCGACCGCAATTGCCGCATTGTAGGCATCCGAGAACTTCGCTCCAACTGCTTTTGCAGATAATAGTACAAGTAAAGGCCTTAATCGTTTCCCACCGCTCGCCAATAAATAGGCGGAGGGCTCGTATAATGATCGAGGCTGCCTTCTTGCAAATACTTTCTCTATTTTCTGCTCAATAATTTTTCTTTGAGAATTGTAAAGCAGCCGATATTTCTTTGTAGGGTGTGAATTCAAAAAAGTTTTTCCTTAAGAATAATTTTATTTTTTCGTAAATCTGCAATTGTATGTGAACCGGTTAGAAACATGACTGACCTAATTGTTCCGAACCAACTTATAATAAGATTTTTTACTCCTTCTATCCCATTTTTATTGAGAGTTTGCAAAATAATCCTTGCTGAAGCCACAATATCAGCTCCTAATGCTAAAGCTTTTGCGGCATCAATTGAGGAATTAATTCCGCCTGATCCGATTAAAATAAATTTATGAGACTTTTTCAATTTCTGAACTTCTTTTATGCAATAGGAAGTTGGAATTCCCCAATCCCACAAATCAATTTCATTTTGATTTTTATTTCGGAGCATTTCAACACCTGCCCAGCTTGTTCCTCCGGCACCAGCAACATCAATACCACTCACTCCAAGATCAAGCAATTTTTTTGCAGCATCACCGGATATTCCTGAACCCACTTCTTTAACAATAACAGGAACATCTAAAACTTTTACAAGCTTTTTAATCTTATAAAGCAAACCTTTGAAGTTGGGTTCGCCTTCTTTTTGCAATAATTCTTGGAGAGGATTCAAATGGACAACCATTGCATCCGCTTCAATTTGATTAACTAAAAGCTGAATTGAATCTATTTTTTTTAATTGAACAATTTGATCCGCCCCAATATTTCCAAATACCGGAACAGTTGGCGCATTCTTACGAATAGCTTTGTATGATCCGTGATGATTTTGATTTTCTAATGCCTGTCTTTGGCTGCCAACTCCGATGGGAATATTAAGATCTTGTGCAGCAATTGCAAGCTGTGCATTTATGTTTTCTGCTTCAGTTGTTCCACCAGTCATACAAGAAATCAAAAACGGATAGCTTATCTTCTTTTTGAACAGCTTTATTTCAAAATTTATTTTATCAATTTCAACTTCAGTAAGAGCATAGTGCTTGAAATCATACTTGTCGAAGCCATTAGTCTTCATCTTGAATTTAACATCATCAGTCAAACATAATTTAAGATGTTCTCTCTTTCTTTTAGCTGTTTTATCTTCTTGCATACTAAAAAAATATTCGTGTTAATTCGTGTAATTAGTGGCTAAATATTTTTCTAAGCCACTTCCATATTTACTAACAAACCAAGACTTTTTCACCAATTTACTTTATCTTTACTAAAAATTTCAAAAATCTATTTTAAAATAGGAAATTCCGCATGCAAAAACCCCGTCTATCCTTCTGGCAAATATGGAATATGAGCTTCGGATTCCTTGGAATTCAATTCGGATTCGCCCTCCAAAATGCAAATGTGAGCAGAATTTTTGAAACTCTTGGAGCAAAGATTGAAGATATTCCGATTCTATGGATTGCGGCTCCTGTAACCGGATTGATTGTTCAGCCGATAATCGGGCACATGAGTGACAAAACTTGGAACAGACTCGGTCGAAGAAGACCGTTCTTTTTAGTCGGAGCAATTCTTGCTTCTGCTGCAATTATCTTCATGCCAAACTCGCCAGCACTTTGGGTTGCTGCCGGAATGCTATGGATTATGGATGCCTCAATAAATATTTCAATGGAACCATTTCGTGCTTTTGTTGGCGATATGCTCCCATCGGAGCAACGCACAATTGGATTTTCAATGCAAAGTTTTTTTATTGGAATCGGCGCAATCGTTGCATCTGCTTTGCCTTACATGATGACAAACTGGTTTGGTATTTCTAACACAGCGGGCGCAGGTGAGATTCCCGATTCAGTTAAATTTTCGTTTTACATTGGTGGAGTGGTTTTTCTTCTATCAGTCTTGTATACAGTATTTTCTACAAAGGAATATTCACCTGAAGAATTAAAAAAATTTTCCGAGTCAGATAAAAACTCAATTCTCTCAGAATCATCTTCGAGATCTTCTGAGTTTGTTGCCAGTTCAACATTTAATAAAAATGGTGTGATTTGGATTTTAGTCGGCTTAGTTGGTTCATCTATTCTCCATTTTGTTCTTCACGAAAATGATTACGGGCTTTATGTATTGTTTGTTGGCTCAGTCATTTTTGGTTTGCTTCAATTGATTGCTGGGTTTTTCACAAATCAAAAGAAAACGTCAGGCGGATTAGTCTCCATCCTAAATGATCTTTACAAAATGCCGAAGACGATGAAACAGCTTGCAGTTGTGCAGTTTTTCTCATGGTTTGCTTTGTTTGCAATGTGGATTTATACAACTCCAGCAGTTACACATCACATTTACGGAGCAACGGATCCCGCATCCGATATTTATAACGAAGGAGCAAATTGGGTCGGTGTTTTGATGGCTGTGTACAATGGTTTTGCTGCAGTCATGGCTTTTGCTTTAGTTGCTATGGCAAAGAAGACAAACCGTAAAACAGTTCACATGATCTCGCTGATCATTGGCGGATTAGCTTTCGCGTCTTTTTATATAATTAAAAATCCAAACTTACTTTTACTTTCCGAACTTGGAATAGGCTTAGCCTGGGCTTCAATTCTTGCAATGCCATATGCAATACTTGCCGGATCGCTTCCTCCTGAAAAGATGGGAGTGTACATGGGAATCTTTAATTTCTTCATCGTCATCCCTCAGATAACCGCTGCAGCTATTCTCGGATTCTTTGTAAAGAATATTGTCGGTGGTGAGGCTATTTACGCACTTCTGTTAGGTGGAGCATCTATGATTATCGCAGGATTAATGGTTTACTTTGTTGATGATGTGGATGAAGAAAAGTGAAATACAAAAAGCGTACAATATCGCCTCTTGAGAGGGGAACGGAAGGGGTGTGTATTTTCATTGTACAACTGAGAAACCTACTGAGAACATTAAAATGAAACGAAATATTATCCCCTACAATCCTGCTCTAAAAAATAAAGCTAAACAATTACGCAACAATAGCACTTTCACCGAAATTTTGCTCTGGAATTACCTTAAACAGAAGCAAATGAAAGGCTATGATTTCCATCGTCAAAAACCAATTGATAATTACATTGTAGACTTTTTCTGCAGTGAACTTAATCTTGCAATTGAAATTGATGGTGAAAGCCATTACGGAAATGAGAAGCGGGATGAAAGAAGGCAGCAAAGAATTGAAAAATATGGGATAAGATTTCTTCGATTTGATGATTTAGATGTTGTGCATAATCTCGACGGCGTGATAAGAAAAATAGAAAAGTGGATTGATGAGTATGAAAAAAGAAATATATAACTTTAGTTTTATACACACCCCTCGCCCCTCTCAAGAGGGGACGAAACGTTTAGCTTCCGTGTAGTCAATCCCTACGGCTCCACAACTTCTCCGTTTACTGGG
This sequence comes from Ignavibacteriaceae bacterium, assembly GCA_041739035.1. GTDB lineage: Bacteria > Bacteroidota > Ignavibacteria > Ignavibacteriales > Ignavibacteriaceae > XYD12-FULL-36-8. Next base: position 3,806 of record JBGSOQ010000065.1, read on the forward strand.
TTTAGCCATAATCTACTGGTTTTCCCATCTGTACCAGCCGTTGTCTTTGTCTTCTATCTTGTTTCCGCCTGGTCTGCTGTATTGCCATTCTATGATTTTTTTATCGTATGGCCCGCCATTCCTGTTTTCCCAGTCTACGCTTATGTTCCATAGACTTGGGAGATTGTTGTATCTTGTTGTTCCGCTTAGTCCTGTTGTTAGTTCTTTTACTGTTATTCTTTCTATTGTTGTTGGATCGAAATTTTTGTATGTTGTTATTGCGTAATATATCTCTCCTGTTTCTCTATTTGCTGCTCCTGATATCCCTAATGATGGCAGGTTCGGATCCCATTCTATTACGTAATATCCTTCTGTTAGCGGCGCTGGAGGATTTGTTCCTGTTTCTATCTGTGCATTTTCTAGGAAGCTATTAGGGTATTCTGTTGTTGTGTATAATGGTTTTATTACTGTGTCTATTTTTGCTTTTTGTTGGAGGTATTTTGCCATTCCTTCTGTTGTGTTTGTGTCTACGACTATGTAGAATATTGGCGGGTTTTTCCATCTGCGTGTCTGATTTCCAAAATTCGGCAAGTCTTTTCTTCCTAGTATTACATTATTGTATTCGTATACTGAGTCTGGTATTGCTTGTTTGCTTACTAGGTTATCTGTGATTTCTGCGTCGTTGTAGAATATTAATTCCGTTTCTCTTGTGTAATATTGCGGGTGTTGTATTTTTATGATGTTTGGTCCTGTCGGCATTAGTATCTGGAAATTTCCATTCACGTCTGTTATTGCTTCTCTTGTTCCGATTTTTATTGTTGCTCCTTCTATTCCGTTGTTTTGTTGTTGCCAGTCGAATAGGTTGTATATTTTTCCGTTTATGTTCACGAATGCTGAATCGATCAGGAGGTCTCCTACGTCGTATATTCCGTTAGTTTGTATGTTGAATGGGAATGTTTTTGTTTGTATTGCGTCTCCTCTTATTTTTATACTGTCTAGTGTGAATGCCTCATCTGTGATTTTCATCATTGATAATGGTAGTTCTCTTTCGTCTTTGTGTGTTATGATTTCTGTTGCTTTTGTTGCTCCCCCTAAATATACTAATTTATTTGAGCTTATCATTCCGTCTTTTCCTTTGAATCCGTATATATAGATTCCCGCTGCTCCTGGTTGTTGTATTGTGAATCTATGGATTCCTGAATTTAGCTCTTCATTGAATGTTGCTATCTGTTGTCCTATTGCGTCTATTAGAACTAGTTCGTATCTTCCTTGTTCTTTTACTGGTACTGTTATTGTTGTTGATGGGTTGAATGGATTAGGATATGGCGCGTCTATTTGATAGTTTTCTGGGATTATATCGTCGATGTCTGTCGTGGTTGGGTCTGCTGCGAATCTTCCTTGTTGGTTGGTTGTATGATACCATGTTTGGTGTATGCCTCCTGCCCAATTATTGGTTAGATGTACCTCTACTACTTTTCCTTCTAGTCCTTGGCCTGCGTTGTTCTTTACGTATCCACTTATCTCCGCGTTTGTTGTGATAGTTAGAATTGTGAACGATGAGACAAGCAAGATTAGAAAAATATGTAAGCTGATTTTCATTTGAGTCCAACTATTATTCATTTCAAATCTTGTAAGAATATTTTGGAAAAACAAATATCGTACAAATTCCCCTCTCCGAGAGCGGACGATACGCATATTCTCCCTTCTTGTCCGAAGGACTCCTTTGGAGAGAAGGGAACGGAAGGGATGTGTTGGAAACTTGAACAATTAAACACATCTTAAAAAATACACACCCCTCGCCCCTCTCAAGAGGGGACGATCGAAGCTCAATGCCCTCCTTTACTCGGTGCAGTCGCCTCAACCTCATGCACTTTTTCTTCTTGAACAAACATCCATAAAAATGCCGAGATTGCAAGCGTTACCGTGCTGATAACAAATATCAAACTTTTATTGCCAGCTTGACTTATTGCTAAACCAATTCCAAAGCTTGCAACAAGCTGCGGAAGAACGACTGAAAGATTGAATAATCCCATGAACAATCCCATCCTCGTTTGATCTACTTGCTGAGACATAATTGCAAAAGGTAAACTGATTGTAGATGCCCAGCCAATTCCAAGTATTGCCATGATTACATAAATAATAAATGGTGAGAATCCTAAGAACAGCATTGCGGCATATCCAACTGCCATTGACGCTATGCAAAAGAAATGAGTTTTTACTTTTCCAATTTTTCTTGTGATAGGTTCCAATACAAATGCCGGAAGAACTGCAGCAATCGCATTGAAGATTAAAAAGCTAATTGTTATAACTTTTCCCATTTGAATTGATACATCATCGGGAATTAAACTTCCCTCTCCGTATCCAAAAACTTTATATTGTACATAGGCAAACATGTAAACGAACATCGTCTGAATTCCAATCCAGGTAAATGAATGTGCGGCAAGTACTTTCTTAAATCCAATCAATCCTTTTTCTGCGGCTGATTTTCCCTCACTTTTTTGCATAAGAACTTTGAAAATGAAAAATAAAGTGACTACGAAACAAATTATCTCTGCATAATAATTATCGAACTTAATATTCAACACTCTCATTGTTAAAGCGTAAATTGCGTAAAGTAAAAATCCCCACAACGGTTGAATGTAGTTTAATATCTCACCAAACGAAGTTTTTGATTTGGTTTTTGAATCAGCCTCACTTTCTCCAGCAAGATATCTTGGCTCTTCAATAAAAAATGTAGGGACTACTGACAGGAACAACACAAGAAAAACTCCGAAATAAATCAAAACATAATTATCCCAAATT
>JBGSOQ010000155.1:0-1968 GCA_041739035.1 Ignavibacteriaceae bacterium
ATTGGAGTTTCATCTATCAAACCTAAGTTAGCGATTGCTCGTAAAGTTTCGCACCAGCCGATATTTCTGTACGTACCGCGTTTAACGGTCAGGGCATCCTTCAAATTGTAATCGGCTTTGTAAGGTGTGGAATCACGATTCGGATAAACCTCAAATTTTCCTAACCCTTCTATCTCCTCGACTTCAGGATTTGCAAAAAGATTTTTACTCTCAACTTCAACTGTCTTACCATTTTCAAAAAACTTTGCTGAATTCCTGGATGCAAGAACAACGCCTCGCGGACTCCAAGAGAACTTATACCCGAACGGATTGTCGTTGTCCTTCGGTGCCGGCAATCCTCCGCAATAAGAATAAAAGTGAAGAACTTTTCCATCTTCTGCTTTGACTTCATCAATAATTTTCATTGCAGACATATGATCGATGCCGGGATCTACTCCAATTTCGTTTAAGAATAATAAATTTTTTGCTTTGACTTTTTCATCGAGTGCCTTCATTGCCGGACTAACGTAAGATGTAGTTACCATGTGTTTTCCATGCTCAATACATAATTCAGCCACGATGAGATGATGAGTCCAAGGAAGCAAACTGATAGCAATATCATGGTCTTTAATAAGTTTTGCTAATTCCTCTTTGTTTTCAACATTTACCTGAACTGCTTTCCCATTTGAAAATCCCTTAACAAGATCTTCTGCTTTGCTGACTGTTCTTGAGGCGACAGTCACTTGAATATTATTTTGTTTTAATAGATAATGAACGCCTGGTCGAGAGACTAAACCGGCGCCTAGTACAAGTACCTTTTTCATGTTTACTCCGCTTTTATAAATTGTTGTAAATATTTGTAATCTTCTGTTAATTCCCCTTTATGCAGAATTAAAGCTTTTTTTATAGAAAAGGACAATTCTAATTCTAGAAAGCTCTTATTAAAATCTGCGCTTGCAATTTCATAAACATAATTTTTTAAAACAGATGAAAATTCCATCGAAGCTCTTCGTGGAAATTCAGATGGAAGAATGTCAATTGCCATAACAGTAACGCCGTCCTTCTGCAAATCTTCTTTATATGAATCAGTTTCCGTGAAATATGTGAATGTGGGTTTGTCAGGTTTTGTTACTTTGTATGTGAACTCTATGGAGCCGTTAATATCGCAGCTTATATCACCTATTACTTGTAATTTTGGTTTGTTCCCAGTAGACTTAACCTTTTTCAAGTAATCTTTTGTTACCAAGCGAGGGTATTTTTCTGACCAATAAATGCAATTAACAAGCACTGATAGATGAGGTAAATATTCCTCAAATTTTGATTCATAAAATTCCGGGTGATCATAGTATTCCTGCAATTTAAAAGCACCGCTTTTTCTTTGTACAAGATCTTCTTCTTTAAAAACGACCTTAAAAAGGTGTTTATTGTCTTTTTTTATTTCTTCATAATTCTTGATTAACTCATCAGGAGTTAACGATTTATGAGGTAAAATATCGAATAGTTCCTGCGCACCCTTTGAAACATGTCCGTAACCAGCAAATCCTACTACAATCGGGGATACTCCTTTTGGAAAACCACTATTATTTAATTCTTTAGCAGCTTGCCGTAATCCTTCCTCCGCATTTTCGAGAACTCCGTATTGATAGGGTTGCTTTATTTTTTCAAGCACAGTTGAATGCCCTTGCAGCTTTAATTTTTGTCCGAATGCATGCAGTGTTTCAATTATTCCGGAAAGTCCTGCAAATCTGCCGAAAAAGATTAAACGTTGATTTTTCTCGTTTACAACACGTTCGTAGTCAATCAGATTGCATTTCAATTCCATCATTCGTTTTAGCATGGGCATATTGTAAGCCTGCGCCTTTATTACGTGAGCAAAAAACATATAGGTTTTACCCTGTAAAAAAAGCTGCTTAGGAATTTCTTTTACAGCAAAGATTGTGTTTGCTTTACTCAGATCCTCATTAACTTCAATTCCTGCATCAGAAAAAT
>JBGSOQ010000112.1:0-5165 GCA_041739035.1 Ignavibacteriaceae bacterium
GCCGCTGCTTTCCAACATGTGTACCGCATCAACCTTAAACTGCCTGTCAAATCTCCTTCTTTCACTCATTGGTAACCTCGTTAAGCATAGTATCGTATTATACGCTTAACTTCGTGTCCCCTTTTTCGGGGCAGGGCCATCACTTTTTACGGTTTTTGAAAATTTTATTGTTTCAATTATTTCATCAACTGATTTTATTACCGAATTAGATAATTCAACACGTTCTTTTTGAAAACTATCAATTTTGGGAATAGGTAATTTATCTAAATATGTTTTAGATATGTTAACAGTTAAGTTTGATTTATTGGTATAATTTTTTATGTAATAATATCTCATTGCTTTTGAGTTTAATAGTGCCAGTATGTATTTTAGAGAATAATCAGTATTTTTCAGCAATAAGTTATTAACAGAATTAAATGTATAATATTGTTCATTATCATAACTTGTTATTAGAATACCACCGATTCGTTGCATAATTAGCTTTTCATCTGCTAAAAAGATATTTTCATTTCTTGAACGGTGAAGAATTTTAGGGTCGTACTCTATCCAGTTATTATTCCATTCGTGATAATAATTTTTTATATCTCTACCAAGTAATATTTTTTTACATTTTGAATTTACGCAAGAATCATGTAATCCAACTTTATTCGGACCTGTTGCGATCCCATTGTAAACATTTACAATATCACCTAATGAAATTGAATTTACCATATATTTTGATAAAATTGTATCTTCAGTTTCTTCTACAAATATATTAAATGCATAGCTGACATTGGTTAGTATTTTTTTTTGTAAAATTTTTGTGGGATTATTATTGATTACATGGCTATTTTGTGGTTGATCAATCACTTCTATATAGTGCCCGTCGTCTGGTTCATTATTTTTCAGATTTAAAATAATTGTTGAAGCAGTTACACCTTCAAACACGCCAGATTTTAAATCAATTATATGATTTACCTGAGAGGATAAAAGTATTTGCTTTCTTATTATATCATAAGTTGTTGTTCGTAAAATTGTATTTGGAATTATAAATGAAAATAAACCATTTGGTTTTAATAATTGAAGACTTCTTAATATAAAAATTGAATAAAGATTGATTTTTCCTGCTTGTCGAGCTTTACCAATACTTATGCTGTCAGATACATTTAAATATTTTTCTTCAATATAAGCTTTTGATGGTTCACCCCAATCAACGTATTTAGTAAAAACCCAAGGAGGATTTCCTATCACGCAATCGAAACCTTTATTGCTAAATATTTTTTTGAATTGATCTTTATAATTGAAAGCATTTATTTTATTCTTTTCCTCTTGAGTGAATTTTGATTTACCATTATAAAAGTCATCTTCAATTAAACTATTTCCGCACTTGATATTTTCTATCATATCAGGAAGTACAGAACCTTTAGAAAAATATAAATCTTTTTGACCTAAATCAAAACCATCATCTAACATTTTAAGGTAAAGACTCATAATGGCAACTTCTGTTGCTTCTTTATCGATGTCTACACCGAAGATATTATTTCTTAAAATATCACCACGTTTATCTAGACTGACTTTTATTTCTCCATCTTTGGTTTTGTACCAGTCAGATTGATAAGATTTATCTTTCTGATTATCTGCATACCATTTCTGATGATAATCAAGAAGGTATGCGTAAGCCCCTATTAAAAAGCTACCAGAACCACAAGCAGGGTCAAGTATTTTGATGTTTTTTATTTCTTCTGGAGTAAGACTTTCAATCTTTGTACCGACTGTGTTTTTAACAATATACTCAACAATATATTCAGGGGTATAATAAACACCGCCTGCTTTTCTTACTTCGATTTTTTCTTCAATTTTTGCTCTATGACTGTCGGTTAACCGGATTTTACTACCAAGAAATTTTTCATAGATGCGACCAAGTATTTCAGGTTCAATAACATCAAATTGAAATGGTGAAACAGGATAATTCATTAGACGTATGATATCATGAATAGTTTTATCATCTACATCAATTTCTTCTGAAAAATGTTTTTTGAATAGAAGTCCGTTGTAGGTTGTATTTAAGGAATTAAATATTGGGATTAATGATTTATAGATGTTCTCAGATTTTTTAGTTTTATCAAGAAGAGTGTTCTCTGGTTCTATTTCTCTATCTTCAAGGTTGCGAATAAAGACGAGCCGGTCTAAAATTCTTTGAACTGCTTCATTTATTTCATCAACATTTAGATTTTCATTTCTTATAGCAATATTTTTAGCAAGTAATTCTCGCCAGCTTGTTATTTGTTCAAGAAAATCGACATCCATTGTTTTTGTGTTTTTATCAATTTTGCCTCTGAGTTTGTCAAGGCTTCCATTTTCAACAGCTTCTCTGGAAAAAGTGTCCCAGAGTAAGTCCCATTTTTCAAGGTAATCTGAATATCTCATTGTATGAGATTTTAATAATTCTCTATCAGTATTGTCCATCAAAGGGGCTTTTATAACATTAAATACTCGAAATTCTTCAAAGTCAGTTAAAATAACAATTGGGGCTTTACCATTTGAAGAATAAGCATATCGTTTTGCCTGGTAAATTGATGATTTATCTTTTTCAAGGTCAACACTTGCTTCTTTTGCTTCGATAAAGAATTTTAATTTTCCGTTTATTTTAAAGGCGTAATCTACTTTTTTTGTTCCGCCATCAGTTGATTTATCTCTCTGGGAAAATTCTCTTACTACTTCATAATGGCTTTTCATGTCCCAGCCTAAAGCTTTAAACATTATATCAATATAATTTGAACGGATATTTGTTTCTCCGTGGCCTTTCTTGGTCAGAATTGTTTTATTCTTTTCAAATTCATCAATTCTTTCGGCTATTATTTTTCTTCCAGATTCTTTTTTCATTATTCCTTCCTATAACTTTCTCTTAGCCCGGCACGGACGCCGGGCTTCTTAAAGGGGGCATGGGGGTTTTTATTTTTCAATTACTTTTCCTTAACACAAAAAGTTTGGCGCCCTAATTGCACTTAACGTTTCCAGCGTATGCGACGTTTGCCGGAGCGTAGCGGAGGCAAATGTGGCGAAGCCCGAAGCGACCGATAGGGAGCGAAGCGCATACGCTGTGTTGTGCGCAGTGCTCGGCTTTATAGAAAAAGGCTTGCGAGTACACGGACGTACTCGCAAGTTTATACGCCAACAGCTTCCTGCGAGAGTCTTTCAGAAATATATTTTTCTCTTTCTTCAAAAAGTCTTAATTGTTCTTCTTTTGGAATTAATTCATAATTATGTTTCTTAATTTTTGAATCAAAGTTAAAAACAAGTGCTTCTACTATTGAATTTCTATTTTCAATTTTACCGCCAGAATGATAAAAATGGTCTCTCGTAACAATATTGAATTTATCCCAATACTTTTTAATCATTGTATTGTCTCTATAATCATTATGGTGCCAAGTTGATAATATAAATTTAGCTTTTGATTTATCTAAAGCCTCAAATAAATCATTTTCATCATCGTCGGTCCATCCATTATAGTAGTCGACATACCGTCCGTGATATGGAGGATCGCAATAAATAATATCATTTTCTTTGGCAGACTGAATAACTTCTCGGAAATCTTTATTTTCAAAAATCCAATTTGTATTTATTAAAGATGCGACATGAGAAACTTGATTAACAATTTTTGTAATATATGCTTTACTAAATCGATCTGGTTTTTTGCAAAACGGTATATTCCATTTTCCTTTATTATTAAAACGTATCATGCCGTTAAAACCAGCTCGGGATAAAAATAAAAAGTCTAAAGGTGAAAAATGGGCATTAAAACGATCTCGAATGAATCTATAATGAGCATATCCATTATCATCTGCCTTGCTGAGTATTTCACCTTCATATTCTAGGTATTCTCTAACTTTTAAAGGTGTTATTTCCTTATTTTTAATTGAATTATAAAAATTGACAACATGAGGATTAACATCGGAAAGGATGTTCTTTTTAAAACCAACATTAAAAGCTACAACACCTGTACCCATAAAAGGTTCAATCCAATGACCTTCATTTTGAGGTATTAAAGCACAAATCCATGGGACAAGTTTTGTTTTAATTCCCTGGCTCTTTATAGGCGGAACAATTATTTTATGCAATTATTTTCTCCCAGATTTCTTGAAGACAATTAAAGATGAATTACCTTTGCGATATTTTACAAATTCTTCTAAACTGCGTATTTTTATAGGTTTACCAGCTTTATCTTTAATTGATATTTTATTATAATTCATCCAGTAATCGTCAAACCAATTTTCTCCCAGTTTTGAAAACATGCCATTTCCATTTTTAATGTCTTCAATATCATTGATACTTCCAATATTTGCTGTATTGCCACTGCCACCCTTATCACTGGCAATTTTCCATTTTTCGGCAATAAAAAAATCAAAATTCTTTACAACAGATGTAATAGATTTTAACTGTTCAATATTATAAGATTTTGTTTCATTGATTGTTGAACCATCGACTCTATCATAGATTATACCAAGGCAAAAATGCCCTTTGTAGTCATTGTAAGGGAATTGAATATTTTTCTTGCTCGTTCTGTTTATAAAATATTCACCATGTGAGCCCAAGGTAAAACCATTACATAATTTTGGATTGTCAGGTTTGCGATATGTAGTTTTAAAATCTACAGCATATTTGATTTTCTCATCTTTTTTATTTACAAACGTTATATCTGGATAATAATTCTGATGATCGGCCAAGACTAGCTTATATCCAATTGATTCAGAAAAACTTAGTATTTTAGGAAATAAATGAATTTCGAGAATTTTTGATACTATTTTTGTGTCTGAAGATATTGTATATACGTTTTTATAGACATCAATAAAACCCTTTACTGCCCATTGACCATCCTTAGTGCTGACGTGAGATTGGATTGTCTGAACAAAATCAGTAAGTTCCTTTTTAAATAATTCTTTCATATTCTTCCTTTTCATCAAATCCTCGTTTTTATAATAATCAAATAATATTTCTTGCCGAGCCATGGATGGCGAGGCTCAATAAAAGTTAGCCGAGCATTGCGTACAACGTCAAAGCGTACCCGACGGCGCCAAAGGCGCTGTGCCGAAGCGCCCAGCTTCCTCCCTCGGGCGCGAAGGCCGAGCACCGCAGTCCCGGCTCGCCGGGACGAGGAGCGCAGCGAGGTACGCTGAGTTATTCGCAGT
>JBGSOQ010000137.1:0-1718 GCA_041739035.1 Ignavibacteriaceae bacterium
ACACTTGGATATCGAATGACATTTGAAAAGATACACAAGATAAATGAAGTGAAAAAGAATAAGAATTGATTTTTTTGTTTAATGGGGTAAAAACCTTCGCACAACTCAGCGTACCTCGCTGCGCTCCTCGTCCCGGCGAGCCGGGACTGCAGTGCTCGGCCTCCGCGCCCGAGGGAGGAAGCTGGGCGCTTCGGCACAGCGCCTTTGGCGCCGTCGGGTACGCTTTGACGTTGTACGAAAGACTGCACCAACTCATCGATAGAAAACAGCCGACCTCCTTGTCGGCTGTTAAAAAACTTTATTGTTTTTTTTTAATCATTTTCCCAACAATACATGGCTTATCATTTCCCTCACAAAACAAATCGAATCTAATTATATTATTCATAATTTGACTTTTAAGTTTTAAAATACTATCGTAGTAAACAGGCCCCTTAAGAAAAAAATCTAACTGAACTGGAGTTTCACCAATATCAATTGTAAAGTCAGATACGCATTGGGTAGTAATACGTACAGGCTGTGCATAATCTCTTTTAAAACCAAACATGCGTGCATAATAAGTTGAATAATGAATGCCATTCGTATCACCAGAAATACCAGCAAATTTTAATCGATTTTTAGCTTCAATAATCCATTCTTTTATTACCGATGAATTTTCTATATCTTCTAATTTTGCCTGTTCGTCTAAAATTTCTGTCTCTCCGAACTTTCCTGGAATATAATATGTTGCAGTAATTCCCCATACTTTTTCTAAACCTACAAATAAATCTGCTTTAAAATCAATCTCCATTCCTTTATTTATAATTCTTACTTCTGAATTATAACAATCTACTTTAAATATTTCATCAGTCTTAATTTGACGATACATTTTTATACTATTTCTAGTGTTTAGTATTTTGAATTGAGAAAATGGCATAGCATGTTGACATAAAATTCGCATCAGATAAGGATTCACAATGGTGAAAGGATAAAGGATATTAAGATAAATTGAAGGTTTAATTTTACAGATATTGTTATACCGTTTGAGATGTCTAAGATCTATTTTCAAATTTTCTCTTTTTACATGAATTATAGGAATACTTTCCTTAGTAATAAATCTACTTTTTCTTGATTTGAATGCCTTTAACAAGGATAAAACAATTGAAGGTTTTGAACTAAATGACAAAGTAATATTATTTTCCATAAAATCCTCTACATCTATTTCATTTTAAAAGAGAACTCAACGCTGCATTAATTAAACTTTTAATTGCATCATCATTTATTTTACCGCCTTTGTTTGACAAATAAAATCTTGTATATTCCAGACTTGGTCCAAATAGTAGAGAGAAAATGAGATCAAATGAAAACTGTTGTATTTTACCTGATAAAATGTGAATTTTAAACCACTCTGAAATGCCATTTGCAAATTTTATGTTAAGCGCAGTCAGTTGATTTTCAATTCCTATTGTATTAAACGAATGTCTTTTTTGAAAAAGAAATAATGCCCAATCTGGATTTTTCAAAATCCACTGGAAATGGTATGATATGATGGAAGATATTCCATTTTTCGCATCAGATTCTTTATTTATAATTTCAAGCATACTGGCCCTGCCCCGAAAAAGGGGACACGAAGTTAAGCGTATAATACGATACTATGCTTAACGAGGTTACCAATGAGTGAAAGAAGGAGATTTGACAGGCAGTTTAAGGTTGATGCGGTACACATGTTGGAAAGCAGCGGC
>JBGSOQ010000168.1:0-10621 GCA_041739035.1 Ignavibacteriaceae bacterium
ATGGTTCTTTTATATTTTTCAACAACTGTCCGAAGCAAAGCAGGATAGTCCGTCATTATTCCGTTAATTCCCATTTTTACCAGACATTTCATTTCGGACTTATCACTGATTGTTGCACAAACAAGATAATTAATTGCATCATCAGTACTGCGCTTTAACATTTTGTAAATTGTTTTGATATCATTCTTCATTACGCGCCGATAAGTTGCCCAACTGCCAACGGTAACTTGTCTTGGTCTCATCATTAAAGCAAACTGATTTTTCTTTTCTAATGCAATACTTACAGCACTATGTTTTTTAGGATTTAGAATTAGTCCCGGTGGTACATCTGTATCAAGCAGATAATTATTCAGCGGAAAATGTTTCTTCATCATATCCAAGACTTCTTGTTCAGCGGTTTCATGCACGATCTCAAACTTCGTTTTATATTTGTTCTTGAATTCCTGAACTTTCTCCACAATAGTCAAAACGTGGTTTGGTTCATCACCAGGAACTTTAATATCAAGAAATACGTACTTCAGATTTTCCTGTCCGACACCCCAGGCAAAAAATTCTTCAAGTGTCGGAATAATCGTTTTCACTGCTTCTTCATTATCATCATCCTTTAAGGTAAAATGATAATGCTGTCGTAGTTCTTGTAATGTAAGTTGATTAACTGGTTTTCTCCAATCACCTGATGGCGGCATTGGCTTGTATTTCACAAACGGCTCAAATCCTTTTTCGCGAAGTATCGAAATAAGGGAATCTGGATCCCAATCATGATAAATAACTGGAATTTTATCTTTTGTTAAGCTAATATCCATTTCTAGCGCATTTGCTTTTTCATTTAACGCTCTTTCAAAAGAGGGAATAGTATTTTCAACCTCTGCAGCCGGTGAACCCCGATGACCAATGATGAGAAATGGTTTTTCAATTAATCTGTTTCTTCGGATGCGGGGGCAGAAATGCAAGACCTCTGTAAACCATAAGATGATCAGGGTAATTAGCTTCATGATGTTCGCCTTTGTGTTTAGAAATTTTTAGTCTAAGTTTGATCCTAAAATATGCAATTTCCAGTTTGATGAAAAAGAAAAAATTAACAAAGCTAAAGAGTGAAAAAAGAAAAACTCTATCACACACAAAGCATAAGGAAAAAAGAAAAAAGGATTTCTTCGATCGAGTTTATGCTGTTATTGAAAAAATTCCTTATGGAAAAGTTACAACTTATGGTCACATCGCAGAAGTTTGTGGAATAAAGTCATCTGCAAGGACTGTTGGTTGGGCACTGAATGGGGCTAAAGATTCAGGTTTGCCTTGTCACAGAGTTGTAAATAGATTTGGTGCGCTTACCGGTAAACTTCATTTTGGAAATTCATTCTTAATGGAAGAATTACTTCGCTCAGAAGGAGTAGAGTTTGATAATGATGGGAATGTAGTCATGGAAAAATATTTGTGGATTCCGAAAGCCAAAAAGAAAAATCAATAGTACACTGATGACACGGATGTGACAGATTTAAAATGATTTTTCAATCCGTAAATATCAGTTAAACCTGCCTGCTGGCAAGGCAGGTCAGCGCCATCTGCGTGCCATTGATTAAGAAGAAGGAGCGATTCCAGTTAATTATCTTTACTATATCTTCTCACATCAATTGAAGAAACACCAGCATCAATTCGAATGTAGATTTTATTTTTCGCACTGTCAAAATTATCAGTTTTATACAAATCTTTACTTATTTTATTAAATCCGTTAAAATGTTTTGAGGAAAGTGATACATCGGATTTAATCTCACAGCCTGATGAATCTGGTACCTCGATATCAATTGATGAAGCGCCTGCGTCAATATCCAAAATTGTTTCGGGATATTTATCACCTATCTTAAGATCTAACGATGCGGCACCCATATCCAATTTGAGTGTACTGACTTTGTAAGGACTTAAATCAAAATCTATTGCAGCAGCACCCAAATCAAAATTCATATTCCAAATTGGCTCAGCATTTAAACTCATTTCCATTTTATTCTTAAAACTTCCTTTTCGGAGTTTTATCTTAGTTTTTTTCATCTTCAATTCAATTGAAGTTGAATTCTCAGAATCGGTTCGATTAAAGATATAATTATCTTTGATGCCCAATGCCATCACTGAAATTAAATCAGTTGTCGGTTCAATAATACTAAAAGAACCTGCTCCCGCATCAATCATCAGATCAATATTTTTTATTTTTTTGTCAAATGATTCAATATAACGCGTAGTATCTGCATAATAATGATTTTCACCATCAGCAAATTCAAAATCAATATCTTTATCAAAAATATTTAAAAACGATTGCCCTGCTCCATAAATTGATAATGCGAGTAATATTGCTATCACTCCGGCAAAAAGTGTTTTTACAAAATCTTTATTGATTATGTAAGAGATTCCCCAAAGAATTAAAACTAAAGGCCAAAATTTCCACAAACGGGAAAGGTCTAAATTTATTATTGAGAAATTACTTATCAGAATTAAGGTGCCAAGCGTTACAAGAAATAATCCCCAGAAAACATGTTTCGGTTTCATAATGAAGTCCTTGAAAAGTTAAACTTTTTTTGAATTTAGTAACAAACTAACACCAAGCGCTATCAGAACAATCGGCCAAAAATCTCCAAAGTGGATTCTTGGAATAAAATTATCTGCCAAGAAAATACAACCTAGTACAAGTAAAACGATTCCGATGTTTCGATTCCTTTTCACTTTCTTTTCATCTAGACTTTTAAAATATGCTGCAGCTGGATTATCGGCTTGCATTTCTGGTCCCGATGCAGTTGTACCTGATGTATTTAAATTTGATGCTGTTTCAAATACATAAGGTGCTTCGGGAACAGCTATCCATAAAACTATGTAGGCAATAAGTCCTGCTCCGTGGAAAAATAAGCTCACGACGAATAAGACACGGACAATTACCGGATCTACTTCAAAATACTCTGCAAGTCCTCCGGCAACTCCGCCGATAACTTTATCCTCGAATGATCGATTTAATTTTTTCTTCATGATGTACCTCCGCTTTTATAAATTCTTTCGGTCGAAATATCTGGTATAAAACATAAAGAATGAAGTTTAATTGGTTAGTCGGTAAAATGAGTTGAAGAATGGTTTTAATCGTCATGCTGAATTTATTTCAGCATCTCAAAATTGAATCATCTAGAGGGTGACCAAAAGTAATTTTGTCATCACGATTCCGACTTGTTCACCAGAGGTGGATAAATCGGAAGAAGTGATCTCAATTTTAAAGTAAAAACTAAAGATTGCTTCGTCGCTCCGCTCCTCGCAATGACTGCCTGCTTACTTTTTGGTTAATGTAGCCTTTCAACTTAGATATGCCAGATATCCGATCTTGCTGCGAGCTTATAAATCTGGCATATCTTGTTTAACCATCTCGGCAAAAAACTCAAAATGCTTGATTATTGATTTACTCCAATAATAACCCGAATGATCACCCGTAGTGTGAATGAATTTTAATTTTATTCCTTTTGCTTCGCATGAATCACGAAATCTTCTGTTCACATCATAAGCAAAGTCTTCAGTGCCACAATCAACAATCATTGATTTATTAAGATTCTTGATCTTTTCAAGATTATAAATTGCAGAATAGTTTAACCAATTTTCTTTATGATTTCGCTGATCCCCCAATACACTTTTTATTTCCCAGTTATCGGGGAAGGGAAGTAGATCGAGAATTCCGCTTGTACTTCCTGCACTTTTGAAAAACTCTGGATGATTGAGGAACAAATTTATTGCACCATGCCCGCCCATGCTCAAGCCGGTTATAAAAATGTTGCTTGAGTCGATTTTATACTTTTGAAAAATTTCCTGAACTAAATCGTTAAAGAAATACGTTTCAAACTTGCTTTCTTTAAGAATTGGGCTGTCAACATACCAGCTATCAAAATTTCCATCAGGACAGACAATTACGAAATTATATTTATTTGCATAGTGCTTCAAATCAACAATCTCACTCCATTGCTTATAATCGCCGGAGTGACCATGCAGCATAAAAAGCAAAGGATACTTTTTATCTGAGTCATAACTGTACGGTTTGAAAACAAGGAATTGATTAAAGTATTTCGAGTAACCATCCTGTGAAGTGCTGAAATTTTTTACGATGCCATAAATAAACGCTAAGACTAAAACGAGAATGAAAAATAATTTTTTCATGTAATAATATCTGATTGTGCTAATTTATTTTATATTAAATAATTACGATTAAGAAGAAAGTCTCAGATATAATTATAGATTTTCTAATGGAAAGTATCTAGATTGAAGTTTACTAGTTTATATATAATTGAAATTATTTTTTATCGTTTATTCCTTCTAATACTTCACTGGACAGGGCTAAATGAAACAATCCAGCACTGACGGGCGTTAGGTTTTCTTTTTTTGTAACAACCTCGGGAATACAACAAGTTTCTATACTCCGAAGAGCTTCCCAATTATGAATTAAGTCACTTTTTGAAAATTCTGAATCATCAATCCGGAGGATAAATGATAAATCGTGCCTTAAATTTATTAAATCAATAACACAACCTAGAAATCCAAATGTAGCATTTTTTTCTTTAATATATTTATCGATTTTAAGAATTATGGGGTGATTCATAATATTATCGACTGCTTCTCCTTTAGAATTATCCTCATATTCTATTTTACCATATGCTTCTTCAAGCAATTCGCGAAATAACGCTAAGGTGACATTATAATTCTTGGAAATAATTTCGGAATCATTGATAGTTATTTCATCTGGGAAAATTTCAAACATACCAGCAGGAATTAGCTGATATTGACCTTGTCTTAAAGCAACTTTATTTGATCTAAGAATTACAGGAATTTTGTAGGTATTAGTTAAGTGATCTTTAAAAATTAAAAACATTTGGATTCCCAAAGTTGCGAATCTATTATTTCCGTTTAACAGAATGTTCTCAGAACCAAGTTGATTATTATGTACATCCTTTCTTAAAGGTAGATGATCCAAAATCTTTTCACGTGTTAGTTTTTTTGTATCCTTCTTTTTTTTATAAAATCGAAATAACTCATATTCAAGGATATGACTTGAGTAAACAGTTTGATCATAAGTACCAAGTTTTGAGGATATCGATATACTATTTGTCTTTGTGTTAATGTTACACGTTTGAAGCAAAAATCCAATGCGTTTAGGGTATTTAATGGTGCCTTCTAGTATTTGCTTATATCTTTTATGAATAGATTTGTTAAAAGAGGGGTTTTGTAATTCTAGCTTAAATTCTTTTTTAAGAAGTTCCTCAAATTTATATTTTATTAACGGTTTCGATTCTAGACAAGTTATTGGATATTCTTGATCATCAATTTTAACAAAATCTATGTCTGGATAGATTTTTTTTAAAACTTCTAGTTGCCAAGTATGATAATTTTTGTTATTTAAAGTTTTATAATAGTCATCTCTCAGATTTTTAATTCTTTTTTGAGGTATTTGTTTTATAAATGCTCTTAACTTTTCTAATAAGTCTACCTCAAATAATTTTTCTACTGTTTCGTTAATAAAAAATACAATTGTTCCAATTGCTATAATTACACCAATAATTTTACCCAAAATCGGTATACTGTCAATCTTTTCACGTATAAACACAAAAAGTGAATCAGAATTATTCATCTATCCTCATTAAAAATTTAGAATTTCGATCAATAAGAAAGTTTTTTATAAATAATATTACAAAAATTAAGTTCAGAATTAGCACATGCCAAATCAATAAACCCCTTTATATCCCAAAAATACAGGTTTTGTGATAAACATTGTAAAACCCTCCCAACTTTTCTATTTTTGATAAAAGAAATAACTCTATGAAATTTATTAGTTAACCATTAATCGATTAATTATAAGGAGCTTCTGTGAAAAACGCAATTGTTCATATTGCTGACATTCATTATAGAAAAAATGAGCCTGAAGGTGTGTCGCACGTTTTAGATGCATTTATGCAAGATCTTGAAACACAGAAAAAAACCTTTTGTGATTATTCATTTTACATTGCGTTTACAGGTGATACGGTCTGTGCCGGACAGGAAGAGGATACATATCAAACTTTGAAGAATGAAATGAGCTCAAAACTTGATAAAATTGGTTTTCCTTACGAATCTAGAATTATGGTGCCTGGGAATCATGATGTCGAACAAAACATCGTTAAGAGCAACTTGCAAAAAACGCAAGAACAACTTTCTAAAATATTAGTGAATGAACAAATTTTTAATTCTTTCGTTTTCTCTGAAAATGATTTAGCAGAAAAATTTACTAATTATCAAATTTTTGAATCAGAATTTGCTAGATATGGCATTGATTTTTCGATTGGAGGAAAGGGATGGGAACTAAATAATGGTTTAGGGATTTATTGTCTTAACTCTGCATTAACTTCATTCGGTGGTGTCAACGATATCCTTGATGAAAAAAAACTAGCAATTTGCACTAGAGACCTATCAAATTGGTGTGCTAGAAAAAGAACGTCAACAAATATTCTTTTAATGCACCACCCAATTGACCATTTAAATGACTGGAGTAAAGAAGAAATAAAATCATTAATTGAGGAGAATTTTGTACTTTGCTTGAGCGGACATAATCACGAACAAAATATTTTTTATAATCAGATATCTCAAAAAGCATTAATATGTTCTGCTCCCCAATTGTTTACCTGTAAAGGAGATAAATTAGGATATGCAATTATTTTATTAGAAAACGACCAACCCGATCGAATCCTTTATAGACAATATGTTAAAGGTAATTTTTTAAATGGTTCCTACTTCTCGCAAAACAATGAAGGAATCGTAGTCATTCCTACTAGTTATGAGAAAATTAAACCCATTAAGAATCAGGAAATACTTGAACAAAGGTTAAAAAATTCACTGGTGTCTTTTAAAAATCAGCCTGACCTATTTATTGAACCTAAACTTTCCAAATCAAGAGAGTTTAATAACGATGACAATCAATTAACCTTGGTGATACAAAATCCTAAAGGTGCATTCATAATTGCACAACCACAATTTGGTCTTACGTGTTTAGCGCATTATATGAGGTTAGAAGCTTACAAAAAAAATAAATTCTGGATCTATCTTGATGCTGAACATGTTAAGTCAAGAAATGTTGTAAAAGAGATCGAAGAACAATTAAAAATATTTGATAAAAATTTTGACGAAATCCAATGCATACTTATAGATTCTTGGGATGATTCAAATCAGGATAATCAAAAATTATTAAAATTTGTTGATTCCGAATACTCGGAAATCCCAATAATTGTCATGTCAAGTTATTTAGGTATTAATTACAGCAGTAATTTAGACTTTTCAAATTTTAAGACCAGCTTTGAATTTTTGCATCTGCAAGCATTACAAAGAGATAAAGTTAGAAAGTTTGTTTCCGAGTATAATAAAGTAAAAAGAATTGCTTCAGATGATGAACTGATTACAAAGGTTGTTAAAGAACTTGAAGCCCTAAATATTCATAGAACTCCTTTAAATTGTTATACATTATTGAGAGTTTTCGAAAGGGACTTTAATGAAAGTATCTTAAATAGAACTAAAATGATAAAAATTGTTTTGTTTATCTTGTTTACAGATGTAACATCTATTAGTTACGGATCAACAAAGCCGGATGTTGATGATGTCGAGTATATTTTAGGAAAGTTTTGCAAAAATCTTATTAAACAGAGAACCACAAGATTTGATGCTACCGAATTTAAATCAGAATTAAAAAGATTTTCTGCAGAGGCATTGATTAGTATTGATGTAGAACAAATTATTGAAATTTTAGAATCAAATTTTATCTTAAAACGATTTGGTGATGATTTTGAGTTCAGACACACTTATTGGATATATTATTTTGCTGCAATTTGTATGACGATTGATGACGAATTTAGAGATTATATTCTTAACTCAAGAAATTATGTGAATTTTCCTGAAATCATTGAATTTTACACAGGTACAAATGGTCAAAGGGAATCTGCTGTCATAACGTTGATAAATGACACAAATAATCTTGTAAAGGTAGTTAGTAACAGGATTGGGATACGTAAAGAATTCAATCCATTCAATGAGGTTTTGTGGAATCCAACGAAAGAAGATATAGATCTGATTCGAAGGGAGATATCTGAAATCGTTCAAGCTTCGAATTTACCTACGGATCTCAAAGATCAACATGCCGATGAAGCTTATGATTCAGAAGCACCATATAATCAAGCTATAAATAAATTTCTTAATGAATATATGGTCGTCAGTTTGCTCCAAAACATAAAAGCATCCTCCAGAGCTTTGCGTAATAGTAATTATGTGAAGCCAGGATTCAAAAAGGAATTATTCCAGTCAATTCTTAATGGATGGGAACAGATATCTAGAGTAATATTTTGGCTGTCACCTGCACTTGCCGCTTCCGGTAAGGTGTCGTATGATGGGTATGGTTTACTTCTTAGTGAAAAATTCAAGGGCACGTATGAAGAAATATTAAGAGATATTTTCCTTGCAAATCCAACTAACGTGGTTAATCAATTTAAAGATGATCTTTCCTCAAAGAAAATTGGCCCAATTTTATTTGAAAGCTTACAAAATAATCCTTCAACTATTCAGAAACACTTTATTGCTAGGTTTCTAATAAAGGAGCGTCCAATTGGTTGGCATAGAATTATTTTTAATCATATGAACACATTACATCCTAACTCGTTTTATTTAGGTGATTTATACAATACTGTTGTTAATGAGTTAAAGAATGAATTTATTTCGGACGAGGAATTGGGTTACCTAAAAAAGCTTATGTCAGTTGTTGATGCGAAAGTTCAGTATTCACCTAAAAAGAAAAAAAACTTCATTGAAAATGATCTGAGGATTAGTGATAAAAACAAATTACCTATTGACAAAATATATGCTTCATCGAAAAGTCATAAGTACCGAAAATAAAAAACTTACACAACAAAATATTCTTGCTTTAGATCATTGATTATATCTATTTCAAACATTTATAAATTTTGAGAATTTTATAGATGAGGCAAAGACTCGAAGATAATATAGATTTGTAATAACATTCTATTTTTCTGATAAAAGAATAAACCATATGAAAATTGCGCTTTGCCAGATTAATACAATAGTCGGCGACATAGAAAAAAATAAAAATAAAATTATCGAATACTACAAAAGGGGAGTCGTTGATAAAGTTGATTTGGTAATTTTTCCTGAATTATCCCTCATCGGTTATCCACCTTTAGATTTGGTTGAGAAAAAAGAATTTCGCCAAGCAGCAGTAAATGCAACCGATGAAATTGCATCTGTCACAACTGAAGTCGGATTAATTTTCGGGTCAATCACCGAGGATGATGATAAGATTGGAACTGATATACACAACTCTGCTGTTTTTTGTTATAACGCAAAAATTCAATTTGTTCAACATAAAACACTAATTCCAAACTACGATGTCTTTGATGAGATGCGTTACTTCGATTCTGCAAAGGAGGTTCAAGTCCATGAATTCAAGGATGAAAGGTTAGGAATATCAATTTGTGAGGATATTTGGAACGATTCAGATTATTGGTACCGGCGACGCTATATTAAAGATCCTGTAAAAGAACTTGTGAACAAAGGAAGTTCGTTACTTATTAACATTTCTGCAAGTCCCTATGCTTACGGAAAACGAAAAGATAGATGCGAGATGTTATCTGTTCTGACCACACACGATAAGATTCCCTTAATCTATGTCTGTACTGTTGGTGCTCAAACTGAATTAATATTTGATGGTGCGAGCATGTGCTTCGATGAAAACGGAGGATTAGTTCTTCTGGGAAAATCCTATGAAGAAGAATACATTGTTTTCGATACAAAGAAGAAATACACTAAAATTTCTCAGCTAGAAAATAATTTCGAAAATGAAGTGCACGATGCTTTGATATTTGGCTTAAAAGAATATTGTGAAAAGTTGAAGTTCAAGAAAGTTCTAATTGGATTAAGCGGAGGAATAGATTCGGCGCTTGTAACTTATCTTGCGGTACTAGCATTGGGAAAAGAAAATGTTCATGTAGTGCTTATGCCTTCCAAATATTCGAGTGAGGGGAGTATTAGTGATTCTCTTAAACTAATTGAGAATCTCGGAATCTCTCACAACCAGGTTTCAATTCAAAATGTAGTGAATGAAATTCAAACTACACTTGCAAAACCGTTTAATCTTATAGCAGAAGGATTAACTGAAGAAAATATTCAAGCAAGAGTACGGGGAATCTACCTCATGGCATTCGCAAATCAATTCAATTATCTCTTGTTGAATACTGGAAATAAATCTGAATTAGCGAGCGGATATTGCACTTTGTACGGTGATATGTGCGGTGGTTTAGCAGTGATTGGCGATATCTATAAAACTGATGTTTATAAAATTGCAAAGTTTATAAATCAGCAAAAAGAAGTTATACCGAATGAAATTATCACTAAAACTCCATCTGCTGAGCTGAGACACAACCAAACCGATCAAGATACTTTACCTCCTTATGAATTGCTGGATCAAATACTTAGAATGTACCTTGAACAAAATAAAGAGTTTGTTGAAATTTCGGAAGTGATCGGTGAAATTGAAGTCGTTAAGAAAGTTTTAAAAATGGTTGATATAAATGAGTTTAAACGAAAACAA
>JBGSOQ010000176.1:0-4403 GCA_041739035.1 Ignavibacteriaceae bacterium
TGAACTAAACACAATCGCAAAAGATTTAAATATCGCCGGCTACAGCGATCTAAGAAAACAAGATCTAATCTTTAAAATACTTGAGGCGCAGACTGCCAAAGATGGACTGACATTTTCTAAAGGCGTGTTGGAAGTCTTACCGGACGGTTATGGCTTCCTTCGTTCAGCCGATTATAATTATTTACCATCGCCGGATGATATTTACGTTTCACCTTCGCAAATCAAAAAGTTTAGTTTAAGAACTGGCGATTTTGTAAGTGGACAAGTTCGTCCACCAAAGGAAGGGGAAAGATTCTTTGCGCTTTTACGTGTTGAAGCAGTTAATAATCTGGATCCTGAAGCCATCCGCGAAAGAACTTTATTTGATAACCTGACTCCAGTTTATCCCACAAAGAAATTAATTCTTGAATCCGCTCCGGGAGAGTATTCGGTGAGAATTATGGATTTGCTTTCGCCGATTGGAAAAGGTCAAAGAGGTTTGATTGTGTCACCACCTAAAAGTGGCAAAACAATTTTACTTCAAAAAATTGCAAATTCTATTACTCGTAATCATCCTGAAATAAAACTTATTATCTTATTGATTGATGAGCGCCCCGAAGAAGTTACTGATATGGAACGATCAGTTAAAGCAGAAGTTATTAGTTCGACATTTGATGAACCTGCCGACAGGCATGTTCAGGTTGCTGATATGGTAATTGAAAAAGCAAAAAGAATGGTTGAGGCTAAAGAAGATGTTGTCATTCTTCTTGACAGTATAACCAGACTTGCCAGGGCTCATAATATTGTGGTACCGCACAGTGGTAGAATTCTCTCTGGTGGTGTTGATTCAAATGCACTTCATAAACCAAAAAGATTTTTTGGTGCTGCTCGAAATACAGAAGATGGCGGAAGTCTAACAATTATAGCTACTGCATTGATTGATACCGGCAGCAGAATGGATGACGTTATTTTTGAAGAATTTAAAGGCACTGGAAATATGGAGCTTCTGCTTAATCGTGATCTTAGTGATAGAAGAATCTTCCCTGCAATTGACGTTAATCGAACCGGTACAAGAAGAGAAGAATTGCTTATAAAGGAAGATGATCTCGCAAAAATTTGGATACTCAGAAAAATCCTTAGCGATTTTTCACCAGTTGATGCGATGGAATTTCTGTTAGATAAGATGAGAGGAACAAAGACAAACAAGGAATTCTTAACGAACATGAATAGTTGATCTGGAATGTTCGTTAATACACCGAAGATAAAATCCTTCCTAATCATTTACATAGCATTATTAGTTGGGCTATCCTCTGCACAAACAGATACAATAAAATACAAATGGCCATATTTTCCAATGACTTCTCCAAGAACTATTGGGGGGACATTTGCGGAATATCGAAGTACTAGCGCTGCTGGGCATTATCACAACGGAACTGATATGTCCGGTTCTGCCGGAACACCCATTTTGGCTGTTCTTCCTGGTACCGTGGCCGTTGCTTATGATGATGGTGCAACTGGTTACGATTCATACGTTCGTATAACCTCCCAGGTTGGTAGCCTTTCAAAAAATATAACATATTATCATACTAGGCCAAATGTATCTGTTGGTCAACAGGTTGTTGAAGGGCAGCAAATCTCTACAGTAGCCATAGATCATGTTCATCTAATTGATTATCGTTTAGGCGGATCAATTTCAAATTCACATTTAAATGCTTTGAGACCAGATGGCGGCTTAACAATTTATACAGATACATGGAAACCCAACATTCGGTATGTCAAATTCTTTTTAGATAACTCCAATACACAACTTTCACCTTCGGCCCTTGGCAGTAAAATAGATATAATTGTGCATATTCAGGAAGTAAGCAGCATAGGAGGCTCTGCAGGATCAAATAATGGGACTTATAAACTTGGATATAAAATCCTTTCGCCAGACACTCAGCAAGTAATCTATTCACCCCCAGATGATGGATTAAGATATACTTATTACAACAAACCGGGTGATAATTATGTTAATGTAAATTATTATCAACCGGAATCAAATACAAGCATGCATGTCTACATAGCAACAAATGGCAATGGATCTTCAAATGTTGCATCTACTCAAACTGTGAGCAATAATTTTTGGAATGTAAACGATTTTCCGTATGGTGACTATGTAGTCATGGTTTTCACCGAAGACACTCGCGGAAACGCAGATACTGTATATGTAACTGTAACAACTACGGATATTGATCTAATTCCTCCAGCATCTCCTAAGCTTAAATATGTCAAAAAAGATTCAACTAATTATTTTTCATTAGCTTGGTTGCCTCCAAACGACATTGACCTTAAAGGATATAGACTATATTACAGTATAGATGGAGTCAACTATTCAATGAGAGATAATGAAACCATACTAACATCAACTCTAGATTTTTATAAATATTATTTTAATCAAGCAACGCCATTATTCCTTCGAATGTATGCGGTTGATAGTGCTGCTATTACAAACATCAGCCAGCAATCGGATGTATATGGAATTAGAATTTTGAAAGATGATAAAAAAATATTGATTGTGGATGGATTTGATAGATATGGTGGTTCCGGAAGCTGGCCAAATCCTTACCATAACTTTGTTGTTTCTTATGCAAAAGCATTTAACCAAAGTTTTGAAACTTGGGCTAATGAACAAGTTGCAGATGGAACAATAAATTTAAATACTTACGATCTCGTAATTTGGATACTAGGTGATGAATCTACTACCGACGAAACATTTTCCTCTGAAGAACGGAATTTGGTTGCGGCATATCTTGAAAACGGAGGGAAATTATTTGTTTCAGGATCGGAAATAGCATGGGATCTTGAAGGTTCCTCATCTGCCACAATGCAGAAAACTCAATTCTTCAGAGATTATCTGAAATCAAAATTTATAGCAGATGATTCAAATATATTTGGAGTATCAGGAGTTGATGGAACAGATTTTAGTGGATTAGGTTTTGGTTATGGAATTCAAAGTAATGGTTCACCATATCTTGAGGATTATCCTGATATAATTGACACAACGGGAGGAAGCATTCCGATTATGAAGTATAATGCTGTCTCCACGGCAGGAATAGCCTATACTGGAAAATTTAACAACTCACATAATATTGGGCAATTAATTTATCTTGCTTTTCCTTTTGAAACTATTAATCTTGCTGAAGCCCAAAATCAATTTATGACAGCAGCATTGAAGTATTTTGGTTTGAGAGGATTATCCGAAATTACGGAGGATGGAAATTTAACATCAACTTACTATTTGGGACAAAATTTCCCAAATCCATTCAATCCGACTACTAAGATAGATTATGAAATAGCACAAAGGGGAATAGTCGAATTAAAAGTTTATGATGTTCTCGGAAGAGTTGTAAATATACTCGTTAATGATTTGCAAAATCCGGGAAAGTACCAAATAAATTTTGAGGGAAATAATTTGGCGAGCGGAGTTTATTTTTATAGACTTAAAACTGAATCTTTCTCACAGATAAGAAAGATGCTTCTATTAAAGTAGTATTTACAGATTCAAAACAAATTGAAGGTAATTAGGACATTTGAGAAAATTTATTTTATTAACATTTTTTTTTACTTCAACTTTTACCTTCGGTCAAAGACTTAACCAAAAATTCTTTACGGAATTTTACTCAGTTCCCATAAGCGATTCAGTCTCAAATATTTTTTACTTTTATAAAATTCCGGCAAACAACTTAATCTTTATAAAGAAGCTAGCATCATATTTTGCTGGTTTGCAAATCGCTATAGAGCTTCGTGATTCAAATTCGAATTTCATCCAAAGAGAGTTTAAAGAAAGATTTATTACTTATGATGATTTCAACTTGACCGTTTCTCCAGATCAATTTATCGAAGGCGTAATTGAATTCGCCTTAGAAAACAGAACTTCCATTTTTGTCACTTCAAGAATTGTAGATAATAATTCCCAAAAGGAAATATTCACAAAGGATGAAACAATTTTACAAAATCAAACGAAGGATTTGGGATTTTTGTCTCCAATAATCTTAGATGATAAATTTATTTTATGTGGAGCTGACACATCTAAAATTCTATCTAATTATGGAGGTTTTGTACCTTATTCAAATAATTATTACGAAATATTAATACCCTCAATTGATGACACATCTGAAAAAATATTTGTAAAAATAATCTCTATAAGAGATACAATATTTAACGGCATAGTCAATAAATCGGGAGTCACTAGAATGGGGTTTATTGAATGTAATGATCGAATAGTCTTGCATAATGAATCTAATTCAGTTTTAACAAGTAATTATTATATATCGGATGTAACTGCAAAATTAAAAGAAGGACCATTCGAAATATTAGTTTCTAATCAAGATGATTTTCTGATCAAAAAATCCTTTAAATCAGTTGTTCGTTGGTTTGATAAA
>JBGSOQ010000191.1:0-7132 GCA_041739035.1 Ignavibacteriaceae bacterium
TGAATATATTGCTGTATTCTATAACCGGCGAAGAAGTCATTCTTCTCTTGATTTTCTGAGTCCGGAGGAATATGAATTACAAATGAGTTTGGCTCAAAATATTGCTTAACTCAGTGTCCGCAAAATCGGGGCAAGTCCAGATCGATAAATACGCACTTAACTTTCCCAGCGTATTGAGGAAGCAGTGATTTTAAAGCTAGCAGGTTGTCGCCTTCAATAATGAGATTACCGTTATTAGTTTCATCTTTAAAATTTAGTTTCTCTATTTCATCCAGTGTATGGTAGGGTATTGAAAGATGATGATTCCAGATAATATTTTTGCCCTTAAACTGTAATGTTGGCATTGTTTACTCCTGTAATAAAGATTCAAATTTAGTCTTCAGCTCAGAAAGCTTAATTTCAGTGATCTTGCCTTCACTTAACGCTAATAATACATTCACCGGTTTTTGATCATTTCTTTTTGGCAATTCAACGCCTAAAAAGCTTTCCAAATCAATCGCAAACAAGTCAATTTTAAAAGTAAATGGTGTCGCTTTCTGTTTAATATAATCATTAACAATCTGCTGATAAGCCTTGTCAGCGTCTCCATCATACAATACTGAATGACGAATTCCAAGACTGCCAAGAAGACTCATAAATTTATGAATATTGAACTTTCCAAGTGAGTCAAGAATATATATTTGGCGTTTCTTTAGGTCAATCCACTTTGTATCTAAGAGATAGTCAAAAAGTGCTTTTTCCGTTGCCCCTTCACATAAAATAACATGTTTCGAGAAAAATAAATTCGATCGTTCTGAATCAAGCCAAAGAGAATAACGAAAGGATTCTTCTTTAAGTTTTCTTTCCATGTCCGGCGTTTCTTGTCCAAGGCTGTGACTTTTAATTGACTTTTTAATTTCTTCAGATGTTTTAGTATCAACAAGCAAACCAGAAAAATGGGCATATAAACCAGTATTATCTGCTATTAATTCATCAATTTGTGTCTTTGATAATTGTCGATTTTCAGATACACCGGATTTTTTAGCAATTCTTATTATTGATGGCATGTCTGAAATATTTTTACTCACAAAAGTAGTCGAGTGAGTAGTAATAAGAACTTGGCTATCACTTGAAATCTCTTTTAAACTCAAATTGAGTAATTCCTGCTGGGTAGGATGCAAAAATGCTTCGGGCTCTTCAAAAAGGATCAGATTAAAATCTGGAGAAAACTCTTTCTTTTTGGGTTCTTTTTTATCAACATACTTTGAAGCAAGCCGGATTAAAGTATAGATAATGTGCCGTTGTAAACCTTGTCCTAAATTATCAATATCCACTTGATTATCACCAAGATTACTGTCGGTGATATAATGATTAAGGAGATTTTTTACAATATCTTCTGGCTTCAATGAACCAATTTTAAAGCCAAATGAAATTTCCCAGTTTGATATTTGTTCATTTATATCATTTACTAAACCATTTAGAGAAAAATCATCAGTAGTTGATTCTTGTTTAAATTCATCGTTGAATGATTCCAGTGCTCTACCAAGTTCAGAGTAAGCGGTACTTGTTAATACAGCTTTTTTGAAAACAAAATTTGTTATCTCTCGTAACGGAGAAGGACCTGACAATTTCATATTATCAGATGTTTTACTCATTTCCGGTATATAAATTACAGTTCCCAGTTTTGCTGAGGATACATTTTTCCAACCATAAAAGCTACTTGTAGAAATGACTTTGTTTTCATAACCATAAATATTTCCTATTAAGTCCTTATTATCATTTAAGAAATACCGCCTTACCTTGAAGGAGTTTGGAGTAATTTTATACTCCTCCTTTAATGTTGATGCTTCATCATCTGTTAGGGAATATTCAATATCAATCCAAGATTCATTATCATCAGTTGTAAATTTTGGAAAATCTCTTTCTTTTGAAAACTTTAAACCTCCCTCTTCATAGAAAAGCCTTAAAGCGGTAATGACATTTGTTTTCCCAGCGTTATTTTCACCAACTAGAAGAGAAAAAGCGTTTAATTGTATAGTAGCATCTTTGATCGACCTGATATTATGAATTCTAACATTTTCAATTTTCATTTGGCATTCTCCTCTTTCTTCTCTTCAGCCCGCCACGGACGGCGGGCGTTCTTGGGGGCGGGATTAAGAAATTGTTTTACCCACCACTTTTATTTTTTCCATAAGTCTGGCGCGGTTTTTCGTCTAACGTCAAAGCGTACCCGACGGCGCCAAAGGCGCTGTGCCGAAGCGCCCAGCTTCCTCCCTCGGGCGCGAAGGCCGAGCACCGCAGTCCCGGCTCGCCGGGACGAGGAGCGCAGCGAGGTACGCTGAGTTATTCGCAGTGCCGCGTCTTTTGCTCTGCTGTTGCCAGGACGGCAACAGCAACGGTATATAATTCATGATTCTGAAATTATAAAAATTATGCTTTATTGCAACTACTTATTTACATGAATTCGTATCATAATTTTAGAAACTGCACAATTTGAAATATTATTATTTTATTGTATTTGCTTTTAATATTCTTATTATTACATTTTTCAATTATTATTCGATTTTATTATAACTCTTATAATGACTTATAAACGCCGCCACGGAAGGCGGCGTTAAAGTTAATGCCATAAAAGCGGCATTGCGAATAACGCCACAGGCGTATGTGAAGCCGCCGCAGGCGGTTTGCCGGAGCGCCCGTCTTCCTCCATTGGGCGCGGAGGCCGAGCACCGCAGGGCGGTATTTTCCGCCCGAGGAGCGCAGCACATGACGCCGAGTTATATGAAGCGGCGTGCCATTGTACCAATTGGTGAGCGAATACAGGATGTATGAGCTCAAATGGTTAATAGAAATTAGTTTTTATTCTAAAATGTTTTGTTTAATCCTACAATACAAAAATGCATTAGAAATAAATTATTCAATAAAAACACTGTATTAATGATTAAAGAAATTATACTTATTAAAATGTATATGTAGAATTTACTAATATGTTTTCGAAGTTGAAAATATCTTATTATAGAAACAAATGATAAAAAAGAACAAAAACAGCAAACGATAAAAAATAATATTACAATGAATATCATTAGGTTGTTACTTCTATTGTACCCATGAAATACAAATGGTGCAAAATAATTTGCCATGATGGCGTCGATGCTATTTTCTCTAGCTGGAAATAGTAATGAAAAAATAAATGCGTAAATAATCATTAAATAACTATATTGTAAAGATCTATTATAAAAATACTTTAAAAGAATGTTATCAGAAAAAGCATCAGTTGAATTATTTACATCATTATTATTTACTGAATATATTGACCTGATGACATTTTGTTGTCTCAAATTATCATTTATACCTGATTTTAATATTTGTTTTTTTGACATAAATCACTTATAAATCCTAACATTAAATTTGATAATTATAACCGCGCACGGATGCGCGGCTCTTCCGTAAAAATGGCACGCCGTTTCAAATAACGTTTCCGGGGTAGGCGACGTTGCGGCGGTCGTTTGCCGCAATGTGGCGAAGCCCGGAGCGAACGCAGTGAGCGGAGCGCCTACCCCGTGTTAAGTGAATTAGGCATGGGGCTTAAGGAGCATCAGTGCAAGATATTTTGCAAGCTTTATTAGCGATCAATGACTGAATTTAATTGCCCATAACTCAAGCGAGCTTGCAAACTATCTTGATAAAACGGGCAAGGAAAAATACCTGCAAACTATTTTAACGATCAATTGCTCCAGGGGGAAATCAGAAAAGCTCAAAAAACGTATTTGGAACTTAAACAAACCTGGAGCAAATATAAATAAGTTCGAGAGTAATCCTTTAATCTTTAAAAAAAGAAAAAACACAACTCATGCCAATTTCACTTAACGTCTTGCTTACCCGACGTTGCGCGGCCTTTTGCGCAATGTGGCGAAGCCCAAGTGAGGTACTCCGAACGCCGCGGGTAAGCTTTGTTATGTGAAGGAATTGGCCATCGCTGAAAATATTTTTAAAATCTAAAAGTTTATAAATTTTAAAACAAGAATTCTTAATGCTCTCAAAAAAGTAATTGTTTACAGTTATTTCCCTTTTCCATTTACTTCATAAGCTAAACCACATTGAGTTATTCTATCTCATCTATAAGATAACACATATCATCATCAATATAACCCATAGTTTCTCTTTCTCCATTCTCATCATGGATTTTGACTTTGACCTTTTGTTCATTTTTAAATTCGTCAATGATATAACCTAATTCTTTCCCGCTAAAAAAAACATTATGGGTAACATAGAACACGTCTTCCTTGAGGATTTGTGGTGGATTACTCATCTCACTTCTATATTTTTCTATACCTTTTATATATTCCTCTACATTCAAATATATTACCTCTTAATAGTCCTTTAGTATTGCATTACTTTTCATGATTCTCAGGATTTTCCTCTTTATCAAACTCTTTAAGAACTTTATTTATTGCACTCATATTTTCTTTTTGTAATAAATCATCAATATTTATTTCAGGTTTATTGTCAGACTTAACTTTTTTGCGATCATCACGGATAGTGCTTTTTGTGTCAGTATTCAGTGCAAGACTCTGATGCTTTCGCGTTTTCGATAGTTTTAATTCACGTTCATTCATGAAATCCATTACCTTTAAACCCAGATCAGTTTTTTTTCCTACTTCATGAATCATTGCATATCCAATCCATAGAATTTTCCTAATTGTTTCTGGTTTAAAATTACTTCTTGCTGAATTACATAATCTGCAACTCGGAAGAAGATTTTCAATATGGTCACTACCTTCATGAGAATGAGGTAGAATATGTTCAACCCACCAATCATCATTTAATGACATTTTTAATCCGCAACTATAACACCTATAATCTGTTCTTTTTAAGATCATTTCTCTTTCTTCTTTTTTAAATGCCTTTCGCCTTCTTGTTGTCATGAAATTCTCCCATAAAATAATTAAATATTACATCCAACGACTAATGATTTTCACCTATCATTTAAAATCTCTGTTGTGTGACAAAAAAGTTTGGCCAATTCTTTCACATAACGTTCAAGCATAGCCGACGTTTGCCGCAGCGAAGCGAAGGCAAATGTGCCGAAGGCCAAGCGACCGCAGGGAGTGCAGCGGCTATGCTTTGTTGTGCGCCGATTTTGCTATGCATCAATTGTCCCATTGAATCGAATTTGATGTAAATGGCATTAGACTACTATTTGCATCAATACCGAGTTCAATTAATAATGATGTAAAATATTTATCCAATTTTTTTGAGCTTAAATCGTTGTCTAATCCTTTTGATTCTTCCACATACCAACTTTTAATTTTTGCTATACATTTTAAATAAAAACTTTCAACATCAGATACTAAAGTAGGACTTGCAATTTTAAATAATTTCTGAGAATAATCATGTCGAATTGATTCTTTCTGAGGCATTTGGTAATAGTAAATAATTGCAACATGATAGACATATGCTTTAACTATTGGTTTAGAAAATATAATTTGAGATGTATCATTTAGATGAGCTGGTTTTTTTAAGTAATTATAAAGAGCCCTTTTTATTGCTCGATATAAATTCTGAAGCAATACAATATCCCTTGAAAAATTTTGAATTGTATCATTAAAGATTGAATCATGATTTATTTTATTAATAAATATTTCTGAGGGTTTTGCTGCCCATTGTAATTTTCTTGTTGTTAAAGCAATTATTTGCCCTAATTCCGTTACAGTAATATATGAATTATTTGTATTATAATAATTTTTAGCATAGTCTGCTATTTTCATTATAGAATTAAATTTTCCTTTTTGTCTTTCATAGAAAACACCATATTCCTTTAATGCTAGTTCAATGGCAATATGAATTGGGTCATTAGAAAATAATTGCCAATTTTCTATTGGATTTTGTCTATTGTTGGAATTGGTGATTTCCTTTAATTCATCATCGGAGGTGCCTGTTACAATTTTTGCAATAACCTTGATGGTTTTAAATTTTTCAATAGACTCATTACTATTTTGATTTTCAAGTCGTTTTAAATATTGATTTGATATAGCAATTGTCTGAGCACCATTAATTATACTTGGGCTTTCTAGATTTAACGTATTACTTGAATCTTCATGTTTATTTAATGCTGAAATAGTAATACCTACATGATAAAATGGGAATATATTAGGGTCTATTTCATCTTTCAGAATTGAGTCAAATGTTGCCTCCATCGGATTTACCAATCTATCTTTAGCATCTTTTGAATGTAAAAGAGACATTCTAACATTTTTATCAAATAAAACATCACCTCGCTGTCTGTATAATTCAACTAAATTATATAATGGAATGTAGGCTAAATCTAGATGAGCATTGTCTCTGAGAATTATTGTTGAGTCTTGTAACTTTGTAATTTGATATTTTTTCCGTGGTTTTTTTGGGCCTTGGGTTAAACAATATTGTTCAAATTTTAAATAACATGAACCACCATTATTTTTAAAATACTTATAAAGTCCAGATTCAAGTAATGAATTATTAAAATTATCTGAATCAGATGAATCTTCGAGTTCATTATCATTGAATAATGATAATAAAACAAAAGATATACATTTAATATCCTGTTTTGATTTAGCTAATTCCATGTATAAATTATAAAGAGCTGGATTATCCGGAGTCTTTTCGAGTGAACCATTTATAAAAATATTTTCAAGCCAATTTGATGCGTTTAATAAATCATTCAATCCTCGCAATGCTAATGCTTTTGATTCTGATAATTTACTTTGAAAAATATTCAACTCATTATTTTCAGTATTATAAAACCACCCGTCAATACCATAATCATTATTTCTATTCGATGATTGGTCTATTGCACTATCTCGATCCAAAGAAAGACTATTAATTAAATGGAGAACAACACTTAAGTTTTCATCAGTACCATCAAGAGCATATTTTATTCGATATTGATTCACTGAATTGATTATTTTTTCTTTTGATTGCATTTTGGTTTCTCCTTTTAATTGAAGCAGAGATATTTCAGCAAAAATGGCGCACAACGTCAAAGCGTACCCGACGGCGCCAAAGGCGCTGTGCCGAAGCGCCCAGCTTCCTCCCTCGGGCGCGAAGGCCGAGCACCGCAGTCCCGGCTCGCCGGGACGAGGAGCGCAGCGAGGTACGCTGAGTTATTCGCAGT
>JBGSOQ010000196.1:0-20313 GCA_041739035.1 Ignavibacteriaceae bacterium
TGTTGCTCATAAAAAACGCTCCAAAATTTTTTATCAATTTTGAGGTTTGAACATAGGTAAATAAGCAAAGCTTCGCAAGCAATTAATGTGATTTGGAAGACTTGATAAGGTGTGAAAAATTTTACATATGCGCACGG
Organism: Ignavibacteriaceae bacterium; assembly: GCA_041739035.1. Lineage (GTDB taxonomy): Bacteria > Bacteroidota > Ignavibacteria > Ignavibacteriales > Ignavibacteriaceae > XYD12-FULL-36-8. Next base: position 138 of record JBGSOQ010000196.1, read on the forward strand.
AAAAAAGAATGGGTTATTCAACAGTAATTCTTTCTGTCACACTGAGCCATGGGCTTACCGAATGGTCGAAGTGTGAAGTTGGAAGGAAATATCCATCTTCGACTTGTCCCGCTAAAAGCGAGACAGCTCAGACTGACAATTTCAAACCTCAATAAATTTTTATAAACTCAGATCTTCGGTAATAGTGTTTTAAGATTTCCTCAAAACTCTTTCCGCTGTTTGCCATGCTAATAGCGCCGGATTGACACATGCCTACTCCATGTCCCCATCCCGCACCATGAAGAACAACTCCGGTTTCTGTTTTATCAACTATAAAACATGAGCTTCTCAGAGGTGGAGAAAACATTTGTCTGATTTTCAGTTCACCTTTCACTTCAATGGTTTCTTTTTCAAAAATAAAATTTGCGAGATATGCTCTGCCCGAAGTTCCCCGCTCTAAAATTTCTATGTCAATAAGATTTCCCAAATCTTTTCCCTTTGAAATCATCTTAGCTGCTTCATCGAAAGCCAGCTCTCTTTTCCATCTAAAATTATTTTGACTCCGTTCAGGAAGCTCGCGATTAATATTTGGATTGCAGTATGACGGCGGGTTTGAAAATATCCATTTGCGAACATTTTCTTCAATGCTGAGATCAAGCTCACTCTGCTCTTCCCAATCAAATTGTGAGATGTTGTAGGATTCGGGAGCGGGACGATCACCCCAAACATTTTTGATTAGCTCCGAATGTCCGCCGCAGTTTGAAGCATAGTAAGCATTTATTGGTTTGCCGTTTTCGCTTAGGACTAAACTTTTGGTTTCGTCAACCGCGAGATCGGATTTTGCTGTCCGTCTTCTGTTTCCACTGAAAACCTGGCACTCAACATCGGATGTTAAATCATAATGCTCGCCGCTGTAAAGTTTTGATGTTAATGCAATGATTGCCTCCGAGCGTGCAGCAACGGCTTGTGCTTTCAGCGCTTCAAGCGGGGAGTCGGGACCAATTTCGTATGGAACAACTCCTTTTAAATATTGTTCAAGAGGTAAATGAACAACGACTTCAAATTTGTTTTCCTTTGTTTTGTAGAAATGAAGTTCACCCACATAGATTCTGTCTTCCTTTCCTTCCCACCACCAGCCGACACCAAAAGGAACATTTTTAATTGTTAGCATGGCATTTTCGTTTGAACTTTGCAGAACAAACTTATCATCCGAGATATAACTCTCGCCGTTTGAATCAGCAATTTTAATTTTGTCGTTTTCAATTGTAAAAACCGCTTCACCATCTTTCGGTATAAACTGATTGCTTGTGCTTTCGCTTGTCAGCAGCCAATCGTCATTGAAAAGAATTTTAAGTGAGTCGGTGTTGTCTAATATTCTAACACGGACAGTTGGCTCGGATTGGTATAAGGGTTGGGAGAAAGTTAGTTGGAGGGAAATGATTAGAACAAATAAAATGTAAAACATCATTAAGGAATTAAACTACAATAAATTGATCTTTCGATCCGAAATGTTTTTCAACAATAACTTAAACAATTGACCGGCCAGAAATGCTTTAAATTCTGGATTATCATTATATTCTTTGAACACTTCAAAGTTTGATTCAACATGATTAATCATCTTTTCTTTTAGTACATCCGTAAAAGTAATCTCAGCATTTTGAATATCATTACGAGCAAGTGAAGCGTTAATATTCTCCATTGCTGATTGATCCCTTTTAACATCATCCATTAAATCCTCAGTCATTTTACGAACTTTATCCTCATTCGTAAAAGCTGTTCCGAAGCGATCGTTAAACGCTTTAACTATATTCGAAAGGAATTCCATCTCAGGCTCAGCAACACCGCCTCTCATCTCAGTTGGTATTGGTTTAAGTTCATCTCCTTGCTGAAGTATTATTTTAGATTCCGATTCGAGCTGCAAGCGATAACTATCCATATCAATTTTGTCTAGAATTCCTTTTGCAAGGTCCTCACTTTCTTCTCTCCGAATTTTGTTTTGAAGGTGATTAAGGAAAATGTACAGACGCTCCAGATATGGATTTGAAAACGGTACTATCTGAGCAAGGAAGACATAAAGACGAACGTACGATTTACATTTTGTGCGAAAATCTTCTTGTGATTTTTCATCCAAACCGGTTCTAAATATATTGGCAGCAGAATCTAAAATAATGTGTAGCTGGTCAATTGGAACATTAGCAATTATTTTATCCGAAAATTCATGAACCTGTGACTTCGTGTAAACATTGTAATTATCTAATGCGTTCTGTAAATCAAATAGTTTATTAGGGTCGGTTGCTTCGCCAAGGATTGTTGAAATATAATAGGGCTCGAAAGATTTTTTTATTTCATCGGTTGAGTTGACAAAATCCATTACAAAGGTATCTTGTTTCCCTGGAAATGTCCTGTTAAGTCTTGACAAAGTTTGGACAGCACTAACACCACCTAATTTCTTATCAACATACATGGTATGCAGCAGAGGTTGATCGAAACCTGTTTGATATTTATTTGCAACAATTAAAAAACGATTTTCAATCTTCTTGAACTCTGAAGGAATTAAAGAACTCGAGAAACCATTTAACTTTTGCTCATTTAATCCATCTATTTCACCGGAGAAGGCAACTAAAACTTTGAAGGGAATATTATTTTCCAGAAAATATTTATCAAATGCTTTTTTATATTTAACAGCGTTCCGCCGACTGCCTGTAACGACCATTGCTTTAGCCAATCCGTTTATTTTCCTCTTTGCAATAACACTGTCTAAAAAATGGTTAGTCATAACAGCAGTTTTTTTCGCAATTGCATGCTCATTACTCTCGACAAAAATTCTAAGCTTCTTCTGGGCTTTTTTCTTGTCGTATTGTGGATCATCTTCAATTTTCTTTAACAATCCATAATAGCTTTGATAAGTGGTATAGTTTTGAAGCACATCAAGAATGAAGTCCTCCTCAATTGCTTGCCTCATCGAATACAAATGGAAGGCTTTAAATTTTTCATTATCACCATCTCTATATTTAATTCCGAATAGTTCCAGTGTCTTATTTTTGGGTGTAGCAGTAAAAGCAAAATAACTGGCATTCTTAAGCATTTTACGACTGCGAACTATGTCCACGACCAAATCTTCAGACGTTAACTCATCGTATTGTTCTTTGTCAACAAAAATAAATTCGTCGTCACCCACTTCAACTTTTTCAAAGTCCTTTGCTAGGGTTTCGTTTAATCTGCTTTGCATATTGCCGCTTTGACTGCTGTGTGCTTCGTCAATTATAATAGCAAAGTTGTTTCCGGGTAGCTCACCTATTTCATTAACTATGTAAGGAAATTTTTGAATAGTTGTTATTATTATTTTCTTGCCTTCTTCTAATGCTTCTTTAAGATGTTTTGCTCCTTTGTCAATATGTTCAACTATTCCTTGAACCTGTTCAAATTGTTTTATGGTGCGCTGAATCTGTGAATCTAAAACTATTCTGTCGGTAACTACAATAATTGAATCAAAAACGGAATTTGTATTTGTTTTATCAAAAAGACCTACCAATTGATGAGCAAGCCAGCTTATCGAATTACTTTTTCCTGATCCCGCAGAATGTTGAATCAAGTATCGCTTACCAATGCCATTTTTTTTAGCGTCGGTTAATAAATTTCTTACAACGTCGAGTTGATGATACCGGGGAAAAATCATCTTCTTTGTTTTTTCCTTTTTGATTTTCCCATCCGGTAAAATTCTTTCACCGTCTTCTTCAATAAATTGGATGTAATTTTGAATAATATCTATTATGCTGTCTTTGGTTAGTATTTCTTTCCAGAGATAATCGGTTTTAATTCCTGCGTCGTTCGGTGGGTTACCCGCACCATCATCATTACCTTTATTAAAAGGAAGGAAATGCGAACTTTCACCATTCAGATGTGTACACATCCATACCTGGTCGGTATCTACCGCAAAATGAGTAAGGCACCGAGCTAATCGAAATAACTCTTCTTTGGGATCTCGGTCTTTTTTGTATTGCCTTATTGCATCTTTAACATTCTGCTTAGTAAGTTCATTTTTAAGTTCAAAGGTTATTATCGGTATGCCATTAATAAAAATGACAAGATCAAGGGATTTTTCATTTTGTGTGCTGTAATGAACTTGACGGGTTACTGAAAAAATATTTTTACTATAGTTTTCAGCATCTTTGGTATTGAGAGAAGAAACTGGTTTATCATAAAACAACTTAAGTTTAACCCCCGTATTCCCATCGACAACTCCTGTTCTCAGCAAATTAGCTATTCCGCCTAAACATTTTTCGTTTACTACAGTCTCATCCTTAATCTTTCTGTTGATAAGATATTTTATACGCTGATCATAATTGCTGCCATGAGTGGTTTTGAGTTTTTGTACTTCTTTGGGCTGCGTATCTTCTAAAAATTTGAAAAGCAGATCATCATCCAAACAATCCACACGGTTGTATTGGCTGTAATGTCGTTCCTGGAAACCGTTAATTAGGCACAAATGCTGTGTAATGTGGGTTTCAAGACCTCTTTCAGTAGTGTCCGTATTCATTCTATTTTATTCATTATACTACTCATGCAAAACTCTTGTAAAGTTCTCTAGAAACAGTGCGAAAATGATGGTAATTGTAAAAATCTCTTGTATATCTCTTGTAATTTTTTGTGCAATATCAGGAATATCGTTCTTTCAGTATTTCACCAATTGCTTTTGTTTCTCTAAAGTTTCTGCCAGTAGATTGAACTTTCAAACTATATTTTCGTTCTGTTTTATACAAAACGATTTGAATAGTGCCATCTTTACTACATTTTTTGATAAATTCGTTACATTTTCCACGACACCATTCCGTTGACCTCATTTCAGTAATATAGGGGCTATGCTTTAATTTATCGCACAAATGCTGCAATTCGTTTTTCCCGTGATGATCAGCAAGGTGAATATTCTTATCATCAGAAACTAGCGCGGTTTCCTGTAATTCAATCTCACTAATTGCCTCGACAAAATTTAAAATGTCCTGTTGATCAAATGATGACTTAGAATAAACATTAAAAACATTTCCCGTTTCGGTTGATTGTTCATTTTCAATTATTATTTGTAACTGCGTTTGTCTCCAAATAGGGAGTGAATCAAAACTTATACTTATAGTTTCATACAAATACGCTGAGGCAAGTCCAAGACATTCGGTTTTATTAATATTACTTGCCGTATCCTCAAAAAAGTATTTTGATTTTATGTATTGATTTTCAATTTCTTCATCTTCTTCATTTATGAATGGCGGCGTTATCATACCATAAAGAAGATCTCTATACTCCTGTGGTATCTGTTTATTGATTAACCAGTCATTTAATGTATAGTCTGAGGTAAGTTGTATTTGATGAGCGAAATAATTTGAGCGAATCATATTAAACCCCTTTTGTCTGGCTGCCCCGACTGCCTGAGAAAATATTTTCATCCTCTCGTTTGCAGTATAGGCGTTAGATGATAATGGTTGAATACTTAATTCGTTAAAAATTAATTCCATAATCAAACCAATTTTGATAGCTGATTGCTCCATTCGTCTTGGAAGTTATTCGGATATTCACTTAACGTTCCATTTCTATCGATTTGAATTGGTTTAACTCTGGTAAATTGTTCTTTATCTGTGGTCTCTTTATCAAAGTATAGTATGTTCACACTTTGTCGATCTATTAATTTTTCTTTAACCGCCACCCTTATACCGTTTAGAATGTGATCGCTATGTGTTTCTATAAAAAGTTGTGCTTTGGTTGATGCGGCTAACGAGATTAATTTACCAAGTTCAGCCTGACCTCTTGGATGGATATGGGATTCTGGATTTTCTATAACAATTATCTTATTTTCTTCGGCAGTAAGAAGAGCTAATACAATTGGTAAAACATAAGATATACCAAATCCAACATTTTTAGGGCGGAAAGGGTTTGTCTTTTGTGTTCCATAATCAAACTGATAGTCCAAAATTACCTTGTTTACTTCATGAATATATCTTGTATTTAAGCTGATACCCGGAGATATTTCATGCATCCAAGCGTTTACTTGGTCCAACAATTTAGGTGAGGATTCATTTTGATGCTTTAAGTTGTTTTTTATCTCATACTCCGCGCCAAACAAATTCAAAAAGTAAGCGGCATATTCACCATGGAGACCAAGCTGCCTCTTATCAGCAACATCAACACTTGAAGCAAGATAAATTTCTTGAGGACCGATTCTGTCTGCGCTAATGTATTGAAACCCTTTAGTTTGATTTCTAAAATATCGCATTTGTTCTTTAGCGTAACCAACTTCAGATTGAAGCTTTTCTTTGTCTTTTTGATAAATAAAACTCCATTTAAATTTTTGATCATTATTAAACATTAGTTCAAAAATTATTTTCTCGTCAATTGCGAACTGATATAGCGCATCTCTTCCTTGCCCTATTTGTGTTAAGGTACCAATTAGGTCAATGGTTTTATCCTCAAGTTTATTGCTTTGAAATAAAATTAATAGAGCCTGAATTAAAGAGCTTTTTCCCATCCCGTTAAGCCCCATTAGTAAGTTCAAGTTCTTTGCATCAATTTGAACTTTTTTTAACGACTTGAAATTTTCAATATTAATTTGACTTATCATACTTCACCTATTTAACGCTTCATTAATTACATTATGAAATTCTTTATGTCTCAAGATTACACTTGATTGTCCACCAGTACCACTGGAAAGTGAATCTTTAAATTTTTCTTCAATGATTCTATACAGAATTTCTTTAAAATCTTCTTTTTTACTCTTAATAATATTTCTTTTGTCATCCTCTAATTTTGCAAAACTTGCTGAGATAACTTCGAACAAAGCTTTATTAATTCTGTTGGGTTTTAGTTGTTTACTAAACGCTTTATTCCCAAATACTTCATGAGCAAGTATCATCGCATCCTTAAAGTTTTTAGCGATTTTCTGTTTTTCTGATTCTGATTTCTTTGCTAAAATACTTAATGCTCTGTTCATGAATATATCTAAGTCATCTTCTTTCAGATATTCAGTAGCATAGTCCAATAAATAAAATGCCAAAAATCTATTTACAAAATCCCTGTCCTGCATACGTTCAGTACTAATTCTCTTTCCTGTAGCCAATAAAAATTCCTTTGATTCTGCAAGTTCTTTCAAAAAATCAGATACATCCTGATGCATGGCGTGCCTGATTTCCTGACTTGAAAGTGTTAAACCTCCGGTATTTATTCTTTTGAAAATATTGAATTTAACATTGTCTTCACCTTCTTCGAGAATGTAGCATTGTAATTGTGTTTCATTAATTTGTCTTTGATGAGGTCGTTCTAAGTCATCCCATCCTTTTCCATTAAGTGGTAAATATTCCAGTGCAGATAACTTGAGTTCTTTTGTCACCATGTACCTTTTTAAGCTTGTAAGCCTTTGTAAACCATCTATTACAAGCCATCTATCATTATTACTTCCATCAAAATAAAATACAGGTAATGGAAATCGTATTAAGATAGATTCGATAAGCCGGCTTTGCTGTTCATCCGTCCAAAGTCCCTCTTTTCTTTGGAACTTGGTGGACAAATCAATTTCACCGTGTCTGATTCTCTCAACCATTGCATCCACAGTAATTGGTTGCGGTCTGATTTTAATCTTGTTAGGATTGAAGGGTTTTTTCATGACATATCCTACTTGTTCTTCTTCAACCCGGCTAATATTTTTATAATTATCTGACATATCTATATTCCAAATTTACAATAATTTTCCCGTTACCGCCTCGGCTATCATTGCTTCCCTGTATTCTTTTATCAACTCAATTTCTCTTTCGGCTTTGCTGATGGCAATGTCCAAAACGCGTGTTTCGGTTTTGATGTATTTAGCTATTTTTATCTGTTCATCAATTGGAGGAAGTAATACCGGAAGATTTTTTAATAAGTCTTGACTGAGTGAAGCTCTTGTAACAAGCATCATCTCTTTTACGAAAAAAGCACGATGAACCTGACACCGAAAATAATACTGAGAAAAGTAAGGACTCAATAAGCCTTCTATTGGTCTAAATCTAATAAGAAATCCAGAAAAAGTTGCGTCATTAATAGTATCGATACATACGGATGAAAAGCCTATTTCCTCAATTGTTTCTGAAGTTCTGGTGAAAAAAATGTCTCCACTTCTAACAGAATGTCTCTCTCTTTCTATTTTATCAACGTTCGCTAAACCTATGGGATTGTTTGGTAACAGTTCATTTTGATATACATCCGAATAACTAATGAAGGGGAATCCGCTTCCGAAAGCCTCTTGGTTTTTATTTAATCCGTTTTGAAAACCACCTAAGTACCTAATCCTACTCACTTGCCAATGTTCCGGAATTTTCTGCATCCAATCAATTCCCGTTTCCTTCATCTTCACATTCTCATCAATGCCTTTGGTAACAGAGTGGGTAATTATGCTTTGCCTTTGCTCTTTCAGCAATTCAATAAAGCGCTCCTTGGTTTGGATGAATCGGGCGATTTTGTGGTATTCCTGTAATAAGAAAGTTGCGATCTGAACCTGTTCTTCTTTTGGGGGAAGTGGTATTTTATAATTCTTAAGTGAATCGGTACCTAATTCCCGAAAAGTTGTACCATTACCTAATACATTCAGGTTATCCTTTTGTATTATCAATAGAAAATACAAAAAGTAATTGTTTACATTGGCTGGAACAATTGACCTACATCCTTGATTAGTACATAATTCAACATTGGCAATCCCCAGAGAACCGATTGGTGCCCTGCTTGATAATATGATACTACCAATAGGTACCAGACTTGCTGCACAACTTTTTAATCCTGTCTTGGTTATTTTTCTAACTGATTCCCCAATATACATTTCGTTACCAAATTCCGCAGGAGTGATCCAGTTGATGTTACCATCCCAATTTGCAGCAACACTACTTTTTGGTGTTGCGCCATTAACAATTTTCGATACATTTTTTAAACGAACAATATTCCAATGCTCAGGTATTTCAGGCATCCAGTCAATTCCCGTTTTTTTATATTTCGCTTCTGTTGCTATCATCCTACAATTTCTTTTAACAGGTTTTCGGTTTCCTGTTCAATGGCAAACAAATCAGCGGCAATTTCTTCTTTGCTGCGCGGAGGAGTGTATTTATAAAAATATTTGTTGAAGTTTATTTCGTAACCAATGCGGATTTCATCTTTATTCCACCATGCATCTGGTGCAAATGGCAGCACTTCCCGTTCAAAAAAAGTTTGTATGTCTTCTTTCAGCGGGATGTTTTCGTAATCCTTCAAAGCGGGGTCGCTTACATATTCAATCGTGCCGTCTTTGTGTTTTTTCTTAATTACGGGCTCGGCTTTTGGGTCTGTCCATGTTATCGAAGTTGTAACATCCTTTTTATCTTTTGCCGAAAACTTAATTCCTTTTTTCTTTGCGGCATTATCAAATTTTTCTTCAAAATCATTAAAGTTGGCGAAAGGTTCATCACCAAATTCCTCCGCAATCAGCTTTGCGTTATTCATCAATTCAAGGTCTCGCTGCCATGAGGGAATATCCAAAAGCTGTTTAATAATTTTTTGAGTTTTCTTCGACAGTGATGCAATAGAAATTTCGGCTTCGTTTTCTTCACCTGTCTCTTCCTCTTCATTCTGCTGCGTAAAATAATTAAGAAGCCAATTTTCTAGTCTATCGCCGGCATTTTTATTATAAACGTCACTTCCAAACTCTTTAAAAAATTCTTCGCGCGCAGTACTGTTGTTGGAAACAACGCGCAGTGAAGCAATCTTCTTGGCGTTAAACTGAGCCATTAATCGCAAGGGGCGGTGAACAATGATTTGGGCGTAACCAAATTCGTTGTTATCCAAAATCAGACTGAACTCTGATTCATTAAAATCGAGATAGAGTTTTGTAATGTAGTCAATGTTCTTTTTAGTTAATTCGTTCCTTTTGCTCCCCAAAGATTTTTTCATCTTGGCGAAAAAGCTATCGCCGTTTGCATTTATTAATTGAATTATTCCTTTTCGATGTTTCGGCTTTCTGTTGGTCATTATAAAAACATAAGTGGGAATGCCAGTATTGTAGAAAATATCGTTAGGTAAAGCAATTATGGCTTCCAGCATATCGCTTTCAATTATGTGTTTACGGATTTCACTTTCACCCTGTCCGGCATCACCCGTAAACAAAGCAGAGCCATTGTGAATAGAAGCAATTCGGCTTCCTTGCTCAGTCTCTTTCATTTTGCTGAGCATATGAAGAACGAACATCAACTGCCCATCATTCACACGGGTTACAGCAGGCTCTGCAAACTGAGCATATCTTTGTTTTATTTGAAAACGCGGATCAATGATTTTGCCTTTGTCACCAACACTTAACTCTTTTTTATCATCTGCCCAGCTTGTACCATAAGGGGGATTTGTGAGCATAAAATCAAAACGCAGATTGCGATCGAATCCATATTTACTTAAAGTGCTTCCGTACACAATTTCTCCCGGTTCATCTTTAAGCAGCATATCGGATTTCGAAATAGCATAAATTGTCGGAGTATTCTCCTGACCATAGAGACGTATTTTTGCTTTCGATTTTATTTCACCATCTTCATCAGTAATATATTTTTTAGATTCTGTAAGCATGGCTCCCGAACCCGCACAAGGATCATAAATCAAAAATGCCCCTGTTTGAATTTGCTCTTTTACTGGGAGAAATAGAAGATGCGTCATTAATTCTATTATCTCGCGAGGAGTGAAGTGTCGCCCCGCTTCTGCATTGGTAGCTTCATTAAACCTACGGAGCAAATCTTCGAACACATAACCCATTGCTAATGGCGGCAAACTATCTGGCCGAAGGTCTATTTTGGGCGAAACAAATTTTTCAATAACCGAAAACAGTTTGTTTGCTTCATCAAGCGTATCAATTTCATTCCGGAATTTAAACTTGCTAATTATATCCTGCACATTATCTGAGAAACCATTAAGATAATTTTCAAAATTACTTCTTAGGTTTTTGGGGTCATCAAGTAATTTTTTCAACGTGTATTTAGAAGTATTGTAGAATGCCTGTCCACTTCCATTTTGTTTACTGGTAAGTATTGCGGTTAAATCATTCAACTTGCCTTTATACTTCTTATAAGTTTCTAAAACTTTATCCTTGGTTGGTTCCAGCACAGCATCTAAACGTCTAATGACGGTCATTGGCAAGATAACATCTTTGTATTTACTAGGTTCGTAAGTATTAATTAGTATTTGGTCGGCAACAGAATAAATCCAATTAATTAGCGGTTGAAGAGATTGTGTGTTTAAACTCATCTTAGAAATATTTTACTGTTTAGGTTTTGTACAATAAGATCTTGATTGCTCAGAATCATTCTCTAATTACAAAAATAACACATCTTTTTATCTCTTTCTGCAAATAAATAAAAAAAGCTGTCCGGTATTTAAAGAATGCCGCGATTTATCCAGAATGATATTTTCGTGCTACGTTACTCTTTTTTTCCAAATAGTTTTCGCCGTTGCACACACTTTATTATTCGATTGGGTTTTTATGGTGTGAATAAATGAATTGTCATCTTTATCCTTCTCGGTAAAGGAGATAAGAGTGTCGCCGTATTGAGCTTCCGCTAAAAAACGTCCGTCAATTGAGTGCATGTAAAAATTATTTACAACATCTTCCGGCATTGATTCCATCAGCCAGTAAAGATATTTAATATTGTTTACGTGATCGTAAGAGTCAACATCGTATCTGCTGACTTTAAATGTTTGGATATTTGCTGAAGTTTCAATCGGTTCAATTTTGCTGGCTATGTCGTGCGCTATACTTAGCGTTTTATCAAAAGACCATTTCTGTAAAATGCCATTTAAAATTTGAATTGGTCTTCTTCTTTTTGTATCAAAGAAAAGCCACAAACCTCTCGATCTGCCGATGATGTTTCTCTTCTCATCAAAGATTAAATTTTCTCTAAATCCTCTAACTGCAGAATAAGTTGACAGCCAGGTTCTTATACTAATTTTTTCTTTGTAGATAGGATAGCGCTCCATTTTAATGATGCCGGAAAGTAAAACCCATCCGATGTTTTGCTTTTGAAGATCGTATAAGCTGTAATCTATTGAGTAGCAGTGATCGGCAGCAGTTTCTTCTAACAAAGCTAATATTGTAGTTGGAGATGCTTCGCCAAAATTATTCATTTCGAAATAACGGAGTTCGAATTCTCTTTCAAAATAATTTTCCATTTTCGTGCTTCTTGTTTGTTTGAGTTGCTATTCGGGATTACATACACATTATTATTTGTGGTGGCAATTTAAAAATAACACGCCGCTTGAATCTTAACCGAGTGTAATATTTATGTAAAAAAAGCCGGGATATTATTATCTCGACTTGAAGAAAGACTTTACTGCGAAGCGTTATTTTTTCATATCAACAACCCAGATACCTCTGAAGTCATTTTCCTTGTAACCAAATGCCTTATCGTTGGGATAATATTTCTTGATCATGCTTTGTGTTTTGGGCTGTATATTGACACTCTTTTGGCCGTGGCATTGCAGGCACATTTTATCAACAAGAATTGGATAGTACGCCACCCATCTTCCATCCTTTTCTGTTATCTGAGGAACCGGTTTTTGATTTTTTGATAAAAGATCTTTTGCTGTAAGTATATACTTAAGTTCTTCTTCACTCGCCGCATTATCAGGGTTTCTGTTTTTATCTGAGACCCTTTTAATCTTAGCATTCAGAGCTAAAGACATACTATCGGTTAACTCTATAGCTTTTAATGAACAGAACTCTAAAGCATTTTCTGTACCTTTAGTATTAATTGCATTCAATAAGTTTCTGCCCAGAACACCTTTAGTCTGCAGAGCAAGCTGCTGTCCTTGTTCAATTGGCGTTAACCCCTTTGGAAAAGTACCGTGCTTCTTTTTCTCTTCCGCATAATGTTTATCAAACCAATCGGGATTTTCAATTCCAGTGTTGTAAAGATATTTGGCAATATTTTCAAGCTGTTGATTCGATAAATTCATTTTGGGCATTAAGCCAAACTTCTTAACGGCTTCCTTCATTTTTGATGAAGCTTCCGATGGATCATTCATGAAGATAATTAACTGCTCAGTGAATTCTTTCTCACTTACATTACCTTCCGCATACTGTTTTTTCACGGCGGCTATCGTTGGTGCAACTTTGTTCTCGCCCAAGGTATTTGGAGTATGGCAGGAGAAACAATTCTGTTCTAATAGTTGAAATCCTTTTGCAAGGTTTTGACTAACATTAACGTTATTGTTATCAGGAGACTTTTCTTCTTTTGGATTATTGCAGCTTGCTAATATTACGCAGGCAGCCAAACCATTTAAGATGATTAGCTTTTTGATCACTATAATTCTCACAATTTATTATGTGTAAAACCTCTAAATTTTTTAGAACGGCAATTCAAAAATAATATCTTTTAACTTCACGCATTACATTTAGAAATTAAGAAAAAGTTAAATCTTTACGCTACGGTGATTATAACATTTCCCGTCTTTTGTCCGGTCTCAACATACTTTGCGGCTTCAACGATTTGTTCCAAAGAGTGTTTTCTATCAATCACAGGTTTGAACTTTCCTGCTTCCACTAAACCCTTTAAGAAAAGAACATCTTCTTTGGTGATTGTCGGAAGGGGAAATAAAACTTTCTTACCTCCAAATAGCGGAGTTGTAAGAGCGTAAAATATGTTCTCCCCATTTTTACCAAGCTCGGTTGATATATAAATGCCCTTGTCTTTCAGAAGCGGTTTACATTGCCCGAATGAACTTTTACCCACAGCATCAAACACGAAGTCAAGTTTTTTATCGGTTTTGGTAAAGTCTTGTTTTTGGTAATCAATTACTTCATCAGCGCCCAATGATTTTACAAGCTCTACATTTTTAGTATTGCATACAGCAGTAATGTTTGCACCAAAATATTTTGCAAGCTGAACAGCCGCCGAACCAATTGCACCCGTTGCACCATAAATTAAAACATTTTGTCCGCCATTGACTTTTGCTGCTCTGATATTGCACAGAGCATAATGTCCGCCTTCGGTAATTGGCGCGGCTTCTTCAAAAGACAAACCACTTGGCATTGTTGTAATGGCTTCATTCTCTGCCAAAGTCATATACTCGGCATGCGCGCCAAATTTTATGTCGTTATAACCAAATACCTTTTCACCGATTTTAAATGATGTTACATTTTTTCCAACAGCTTCAATTACTCCGGCAAACTCGCAGCCGAGTGTTTGGTATTTAGGTTTAAACAAGCCGCTGAAAAATCTGGAGATGAAATATTCGGCGCTTCGGAATCCGCAGTCAGTTCGGTTTACGGTTGTTGCATAAACTCTGATAAGCACTTCGTTCTCTTTTGGAATTGGTTTTTCAACTTCCTTAAGATGAAGAACTTCCGGAGGACCATATTTTGTATGAACAACAGCTTTCACATTAAATACCTTATCTTACTTTTGGGTGATTCGTTTTAAAACTATGGTTGAACAAATTATTTTATTCTCGAGTACATCATTTTCTTCTTCTTGCTTGCGAATGTAAGCTTGAAAAAGATTTTTCTTACTAGGATGCATTTCAATTAATTCTAAACATCTTTTTTCTAAGTGAACATGAATGGATTCATCAGAATCCTTTATTTTATCTTTAGGTATGATCGTTTCATCAACCAGCTTCATTCCGGCCGCATGTATTTGCCTGTGAACTTCATTTTGCCTAAGAATTAAAGGATGAGTAAAGTCGCTTCCGTTTTCAATGTAGCCATCGTCAATTATTATGACTCCATCGGGATTAAGATTATTAACAAGCGCGCTTAGTGTTGAAAAGTAATTTCCTAAAATAGGTCCAACAGCTCCAAGAATAATTACATCGTATCTGGGCAGAGTTTTAATTTTAATCCGTATATCTCCAACCTCAAATTTGCAAAGGTGACCGACAGAATAATCATTAGCTTTTTTATTTGCTTCATCAATAAATTCCGGGATAGCATCAATCCCGTGACAACTGCATTTTAGTTTACTCGCCAGTATAACCGATACAGCGCCTTTTCCGCAGCCTAAATCGAGAACATTCATGTTGGAAAAATCGCGCATGTGCTTTTGAATGAGCGAGATAATTATTTTAGGATCGGCACTAATTTCCCATGTGTCCTGCAATATGTATGGAAGAAAAGGAAAAAGTTATTTATCAGATCCATCCATTGCATTTACAACACATTCTTCGAGAGAAATTAAATCTGCCATCGTCACTTTTCAGCAATCACCAGCATTTCAAAATCCTCGGTGGTCAGCTTATCATTCCTTGAAAAGGCGCCAAGCTTTGCACCAAAGATTTCTATATTCCTAAAGCGCAGTGTTTTTAGCATCCAAGTTATTTCGCTTGGCACATAGTACCGCTCATTGCATTCGAGTGTCTTTTTATTTCCGGAATCGTCTACAATTTCGGTAACATTATAATCACGAAAAGTCATCAAATCAAAAGTGTTGCTTCTGTAAGTGGCGTTATCACCAACAGAATTAGCGGCACAAAATTTTTCAACTGAATGATACAGTGGGAATAATCCGTTCAATGTTGTAAAAATAAATTTTGCCTTGGCGTTCAGAGATTTGGTAACGCTTTTTAGTATTTCAAAATTCATCTCATCTGTTTCCATTAAGGGAAACCCGCCTTCGCAAAGCATAATCGCAGTATCAAACTCATTGACGAATGGTAATTTTCTTGCATCATGCTTTTGAAATTCTATTTGAAGATTTTCTTTTTTTGCTTTCTCTTTTGCTTGTGCAAGCTGAGATTCAGATAAATCAATTCCGGTAACTGAGTATCCTCTTTTTGAAAGCTCAATTGAATGTCTTCCTGTTCCGCATCCGACATCCAAAATTTTTAGGGACTTGTTGAAGTTCAATTCCTTTTCAATGAAATCACATTCGCCGATTGTGCCTTGAGTAAAGCTCTCCCGATCATAAGTTTTTCCATAATTTTCAAATAATAACTCGTACCATTGTTTAGTTTTCATGTTTTATTATCTCCGTCCCTAATAAAAATACAGCCCTAGTTGAAAAGGGAACAAACATTTCGCAAGATAAAATACTCAAAAAGTAAGTTTTTATTTTTGCCGTCTTAATCCGGAGGTAATAAAAAAGCCGCGATATTTCTAAGGCGGCTTAGTGAGATCATTCGAGCAATAATTAGTTTAAGCAGCGAACAGCTCAATACGTTTTATAAACTCAAACAAAGAACTATTTGAGACCATATTTGGAAACAATGGCTTTGCGTTCATCTTGTGCGTTTGGATAACGCATAACTCCATATTGTTCTGCAAGTGATTTCATTTTGTCTCTTCTCTTCTCCGAATCAAGCGGATACCCATTCTCAGGTGTAATCTCATGGAATACTTTCTCTAAGTAGTCTTCAAATGGCTGATTGAAATACATATCAATGAAACGCAAGGGTTTCTCGGATGCATTCCAGAAAGTATGTTTAAGCATTCTTGGACGCAGATGCCATCCGCCTGCTTCAACTTCTATCACATCATCACCAACCATAACAGTAGCTGTTCCCTCGAGAACAAACATCAACTCTTCCAATTCTTTATGATAGTGCGGTGCCGGTCCCATTAATTTGGGTGCAACAGCGGTTTCAACACTAGAGAACAAACCATTTGTCATTTTTGAACGAACCCAAACACGAATATCCATTCCGCCTTTGTGATCTAATGGTGTCATTGTCGGAAGGAGAAATTGCTGCATTGGATCAGTATCGGCTGAATTAGTATTAGCTGCGAAAACTTTTTGAGGTAATGCAGAAAATGCTGTTAAGATGCTTGCTGTGTAGAGGAAATTACGTCTTTCCATTTTTTCCTTTTCCTATTAATTCTGTATGTCGATGAAAATTATATATTGGCACTCCGATTTTACTCGTGCTTTGGTTCAGGCAAATCAAAGTACGCACTTTTAGTTTTATCTAAAACGGTTGAAATAATTTTAAAATTATCTGAAGTCGGTTTAATGTCAATAAATTTATCAACTATGCTTCTGTGTCTGTAAATAATAAAAGTGTTTTCTACTCCCGGATTTATTTTGTTCAGATTAACTTCACTTTCCGTGTCCTCCAAATTGGGAACAAACGTAAGCGCTATGTTTTTCAGATTTAGTTCTGCGCCGAGTTGCTCTAATTCTTTCCGTCTATTGTCTTTGTTATAGCTGTTCGCGTTTCCATAAACGAAATATGATTTTAATTGCTTCCCGCGTTTTATGCTTTCTTCTTCTAAAAACGTCAGCCATTTTTTGATATCAGCCCAATTGGGATTATTGCCCACGAAATAAACTATTCCATGAAAACGTCCATATTTGCAAACCGGACAAGCTCTTGTACCTTTATCCGGCCCCCATGCATGAAAAGGTATGAATGACGGATTGTCCTCGCCAATGTGAAGACCAGATTGCTTTTCAGTTTTAATTGTCTCGGGATAATTTGGGATGTTAAGTCCAAGAATGATGTCGTGTTCTGCAATTTGTAAATCACCGGAAATCAGCACTCTTAATATTCCGCTGCCGCCTCGATTTTCAAGCCGTTTTCTTTTTTCACCGGTTAAAAGCTTATCATCATCAAAAACCAATTCGTCAATGTAGCATTCATTTAAGTCCGGTTCTTTGATTGTTGGATGAATATGAGCTGGTTCGTTTGCATTAGGGTAAGGTGCGGGACGAACAGTGTAAATTGAATATTTTCCATTCTCATCTGACTTAACCCAACCACGAATGTAACCATGTCTAATCACTCGTCTATCTAATCCTTCCTTATTTGGATAATAGCCGTTTATATCTGTGTGGTAGTAATAAAGAATTACACCAGGCGCCGGAGTTTTGCCATCTCGCGTATAAATTGTACCAGTAATCAGAAGTTTCTGTCCATTTTGTGTCCAGCCTGAACTAGTATCAATTGAATTTATTTTTTCAGGCATACCAATGTACATGAACTCACGGTTCTCGAATGGACCGCCAACAAGCTGGTTTTCATTTGTATGTCCGGAATTTTCAGTTTGTCCGTGACAACTTGAAAAAAGTATACTGGCTAGAAAAAGGATACAAAGATTCATAATCACCTTAATTTTTACACGCAAAAATGTAGCTATAAGTAGCATTTTGCAAGTTAATTTAATTATCCTGTGGAATTTTTGCTTTGAAGCGATGATTTTTGTGCGAACTTCATCTTAAAATCAGAAGCATAATTCCTACTTAATCTCAATACCGAACCATCTATTAGCTCTACATCATAATCACCATTAGAACGAGACTGATATGATTTGACTTTGGTTATATTAACTATTGTTGATTTGTGTATCCTAACAAATGTTTGATTATTAAGTTGTGAAAGCAAACCCTTCAATGTCTGATAGTACAAATACCTTTTTCCATCAACATGTATGCATATGTATGGCGTGTTTGATTTAAAAAACAATATTTCAGAAACATTGACAGATATTTTTTTGTTTTTATCGGATACAATGATATTTGAAAGCAATGAACCTGGAAGCTCGATTTGATTTTGGGAGGGAACGTAAATTCTCGTACTAATCTTTTTAAGAATCATCATGAAGAAAAGAAAGGTAATTGAGTAAACTATAATTATTTTATAAAGGTTCTCTGAAAGCGTGTACTCAATAGTTGATGGAATAAGATATGTGTGGTAGTAAAATAGTTTAGACAAAAAGAACAGCAGTACCGGAAATCCAATAAAATGAACAATCATCATTAGTATCGAAATAAAAAATCCATATATAAAGCCGGCATCATTTCTTTTAACTTGCCAGCGATATTGCAGATAAACTAAAGGAAAAAATATCAGCCAAAACGTACTAAATAAAATTGACTCAGCCGGGAAATAGGAGTAGTTGTTAATGCGTGAATTAATATAATCCTGTACCAAAATTAAAAGGACTACAAAAACCGGAAATATGTAAACGATTTTTCTTAATCTTGTTGGATTATCAAATATGTAGCCCTCAACATTTTTCATTGATTCTCATTTAATATAGCATTTCTGGCGATTTCTTTTATATGATTATTGATTTATCCTAAATCATATTTTCTGTCCTGATATGTTTGATATTAACTAATTTCATTCTGTAATAATTAAAATAGATTTAGTTCACCTTTCTATTTGCTAGGACATAGAATGAAGTGAAACATGATTTCCTTCTGTATCTTCAAAAGTTGCATAGAAACCAAATTCTGGTGTAATCTCTGTTTTGGGAAGGACAACTTTACCACCAGCTTTTTCAACTCGATTAAAAACAACATTCAAATCATCACCACCATTTAGATAAATTTTTGCTCCTTTAGTTGTTGGTTCATAACCTTCACCCTGCACAATGGCTCCACCAACTCCATTTGTTTGATCATAAGGCAAAAAACCCATTTTGAATGATCCCATTTCCATTTCAGACAATTGGGCATCAAGAATTTTACTGTAGAATGTTTTCGCTCCGTTGAAGTCTTTTACTGGTATTTCGAACCAATTGATTGCATTTGTTGTCATATCAACCCTCTTATTATGTTTTTAATTATTGAAAAAAATGTTGTTGTATTCGCATGATGACCAATAACCTGGTGCCGTCATTACAAAATACGTGATGCAATTATATAATAGTTTTTTTCATCTGAATGTGATCCATAGCACAAAAAAGCCGCAACATTTCTGTCGCGGCTTAATTATTAGCTGTTTTATATTCGGTTATTTTTTACCGAACAATCCGCCAAGCAAATTCATTCCTGTTTTCATAATATCACCCTCGGGAATTTTTCCTTCAGGGGTTAATTTATCTACTGCCTGAGGTAACAAGTTTGATAATTGTCCGGCGAGGGCATTGGTGTCCATTCCAAGTTTAGATGCGAGTCCCTTTACAACATCAGAACCTAGCACGCTTTGAATCTGAGCGGGTGAGATGGGAAGATTCTTTCCAGTGCTGACCCATGATTGTGCGACATCTCCCAAACCCTTTGCTGCGAACTGCTGAACCAAACCGCTTAATCCTCCCTTTTGTCCGCCAACTAAATTCATTACAGCAGACATGAGGTCAGGCTCTTTGCTGCCACCGCCACCGAGAACTGATTTTACAGAGTCTAATAAGCCCATTTTAAATCCCTTCTTATTTTGTTGATGAAAGTTTAGTCAAAGATATATAAAAAATAATAAAATTTCAGATCGCCAATCTCATTCCGTTTTCAGCCAATAGCCACCCCAT
>JBGSOQ010000197.1:0-3118 GCA_041739035.1 Ignavibacteriaceae bacterium
TTGCGGCATAATGCTGAAATGTGGAAAAATTTTATTGAAGGAACGGCATTACTTGCATATGTTAATTATCATCAGCAGGATTCTGAAATTCAGATTTACAATGGAAACACAGCTATAGTGACCGGCTACTACACCTTTACCTGGATGGAAAAGGGTGGACAAATGAACTACCAGAGTGGTCGAGCAAGTACGGTCTTAGTAAAGCAAGATGGAAAGTGGATGACAGCACACATGCATTTTTCGAAAATGTTTTAAAGCAATAAATGAAAATAATTAATAACGAAAAGGAGTAAATATGAAATCACTAATAAGAGCCTTTTCACTTAATACTTTTGCTCTTTTAATTTCAATTGGTTTCGTAACTGGATGCCAGCAGCAATCGGATAACTTTAACCAGCACAATGTAAATGCTGAAACACCGGAGTATTTCAGTCTCCGTCCCGAAACTGAAAAGGCATATGGTTATACTCATGCAGTGAAGATTGGAAATGATATCAAAATCTCAGGCGCAGTAAGTATGGATGATGCAGGCAACCCGACCGCGGTGGGTGATTTAGCCCAGCAAATGAAAAATTGTTACTCCGATCTGGATAAAGTACTGAAACATTACGGCTGCACTTTTGATGATGTTGTGGTCGAAAATGTTTTCACCACCAATATGCCTGAGTTTCTTAAACAATCCGGCTATCGCAATACAATTTACACCAAACAATTTCCAACCAGCTCATGGCTGGGAGTAAAAGAATTGGCATTGCCTGAGTTTATGATAGAAATCGAATTGGAAGTGCATAAATCCTAATGACAAATTCATCAAAATATTTTAATCAATTTCAACAAACAAAAAAGGAACCAGTTTTATGAATCAAGCAAAAAAAATATTCACATTCATTTTTCTGTTTACAGTGTCAATCTTAATAATTAGCTGTAAACAAGAAAGTTTGAATTCCGAAACGGCATCACAATCAGCAACAGTTGAAGAACTCGGACAAATGAATCGAGATTTCGGAAAAGCATTGACAGCAAAAGATGCCGCAGCTGCTGCTATGTTGTATGACGAAAATGCCTCGCTGCTGCCGCCAAACGAACCGATCGTTACCGGACGTGCAAACATACAGGCATATTGGCAAGGAGCAATTGATGCTGGAATTATTGACGCATCTGTAAAAACAATTGATGCAAAAAGTGTTGGTGATTTAGGTTATGAGATTGGAATGTTCACATTGCGATTCAAAGGAGCTAAAGGAGATACAATTGTGGAAGTAGGTAAATACACAGAAATATTGGAACGTAATTCCGAGGGAAAGTGGATTTCTACCTATGGTATGTGGAGCAGTAATGAACCAGTGCCAGCCAAATAATTAGAAGTTTATTCGGACTTGTATTAAAGTTCTCAAATAATTTTCATCTATTTCACAAAAAAAAAGGAGCTAGCGTTATGAAACAATTAATTAACTCATTTCTAAAAGCAAGTCCATTGTTTTTAGTAATGGCATTTATCATTTTCTCGGGATGCCAGCAGCAAAAACCTGATCCCTTGGTAGAAATGAAACCGATAGTAGATAAACTGGAGGATGCCTGGAATGGCAGAAATATAGACGCTCTGGATGAGATCTTTGCCCCGGACTTTGTGCGGATTGTAAATAATCAGCCGGAGGCTAAAGGTGTTGAAGGATATAAAAAAGCTATTGCAGATTTCAGAACGGCTTATCCTGATCTCAAACTAACTTTAGATAATACGCTATATGCCGAAAATGGCGGAGCTACCCGCTGGGTTTTAACAGGAACGAATACCGGTTCCGGCCAGATGCCTCCCACAGGTAAATCAGTAAATATCTGGGGTTTATCCATCGTACATATTGCAAATGGTAAGGTTACAAAAGAAATAGTTGCTTATGATAATCAGGTCCTTATGGAGCAGTTGGGATATACAATGGTGCCGGCAGCCGGTGAAAAAAATAAAACAAAATAAATAATTAAAATAAAAAGGAGATAGTGCTATGAAATCATTCAAAATGTTCGTTTTTTCTGTGTTCTTTCTCGTTCTTTTTTCTGTCGGTACATTCGCTCAAGAGCATTACACGGAAGGAAATGTTCGCGTGGTTAGTTTCTACAGAACTAAACCAGGTCAATTTAATAATTACATGAAGTACCTTCGCGAAAATTTGCTTCCAACACAGGCAGAAGCAAAAAAGCAAGGATTAAATGAAGGTTATTATATTCTTTTAAATACTCCTTCAAGTCCTGACGATTGGGATATTGCCATTGCAACAATGTACAAAAGTTTTGGGAATGCCCTTGATTACAGTCAAACTGATGAAGAGAAAATGGATAAGATAAATGAAATGCATTATAAGACTTCGGATCAAGAAAAAATGCGTGAAATGTCTTCAAAGCGGTTTGATATGAGAACTTATATCGGAACAAAGTATTTCCGTGATATCACTCTCAAGCCGTTGAAGTAAATAACACACGTTGCACGTTTTATAATATGTTCATAACCCCACCATTTGGGATTTGTTGAAGAAGTGTTCTTATTATCTTAGTTGCCACGCTCTTTAGAGCGTGGTGAAAAAATCGATCAAAACAAGAGGACTTTAGTCCAACTATTAATAATTGCTTGGGCTAAAGCCCCGATTTGTTTTCAGGAGATTTATTCTCGGCATAGACTCCGGAGCTATTTTATTGCGCAACAGAAACTTAAGGATGTGGTTAAACCATATTGAAGTTTACGTATGGTGACTACATAATAAACAAAATCTATAACAATCAAAAAGGAGATAGTGCTATGAAAATGTTCTCAAAATTCTTTGCAATAATTATTGTTGCATTTCTTATCGTCAGCGAAAGCAATTTCGCACAGAGCAATGATCAACCATTACTTATTGTCAGCTTTAATATGGTTCCAATGAGTGATGTTGGAAAAGTCAACAAAATGGTTGATTCAGTTTTTACACCAATACTTAAAGAACTTGTTGATGAAGGCTTCATCTATAGTTTTGGTTTTTTCAGCCATACATGGGGAGACGAATGGAACTCGAATGTTTGGTACACAGCAAAAGATATGTCGTCATTCGATAAATTCTGGGATGAATACGTTAGTCGGATGAATAAAAGACAT
>JBGSOQ010000216.1:0-19732 GCA_041739035.1 Ignavibacteriaceae bacterium
CGTATCATTAGCTGTCGAAGGATATCCGAAAGCAATTGCTGGAATTACCTCACCATTTTGGGCTAGAAGCCTAAGCTGTTCCTTATTATCGTTTCCAATAACAAAAGTCGGTCGGATTTGTTTTTTTCTAACAATTTCCAACAGCGGTGAAACTGTCGAAAAATCATTTCCAAAGTAAGGGAGAAAAACCGCAGCAGCCTGATAATCATAGGGCCAATCACGTACATAGGCAATCGGATTTCTGCAAAGCCAATTTAATGCATTGCCGAGTAATCGTTCGAGATATACATGATCGTCCATGGAACCAACGATCGAATTAATCTCAAATCCCATCCAAATGAATCTGCCCCGGCCATAATCGCCATAAACAATCCCGGCGCTTTTTTTAATTTCTTCTCTAACTAATCCTTGTTCATATTTATAATCATACCAATAACTTAGTTGAATTGATCTTGGATCCAAAACCTCTACAGCAATCGGGCGATCCCAAGTGGCAACTTTTAAAGCAAAACCTGCCGGAATATTTGCAGTTATTGCATGTCCTCCTCTAAGTGTATGCACTTTGGTAATTTCTTCACCATTAATTTCGCTAGAAAACTTTAAACCGAATACTTCAGCGAAGAAATCCCAACCCCTCCATTTTCCATCATTCGAATATGAAGCCGTCCCGCTGGTTGCTAAAACATTCCCACCATTCTCCAAATATGTTTTTATTCTAGATATTTCTTTATCACTCAATGATTTGGCACCCGGCAGAATTAACAAATCATAAGCTGAAAGTTCATTTATCTCAACAAAATCATCAGAGACGATTTCGTAATCATAGCCAAAATTTGATGTGAACTTTTTCCACGTCTTTAAATTATCATCGAGCCACGAGCTGCCCTTTGGTAATAGATTTTTTGTATAGATTGAATTTAAGATTGCAATTTTTTGGTTATGAGATTTGAATAATGTTTGCAAAGAACTAACGTTTGGTAATAACTCCTCACTTGTAATTTTCCCATAAACTCCGTTAAGTATGAAGTAAAAATTTCCAATTGCTAGAAGGACAATAATCAAACCAAAGAAAAGAAGTAAACTCTGCTTAAACAGATTTATCTTTTTTTCATTTACTTCCACTGCAAGTCTCCAACTGAGCTTTCTTTAATAGAATTCGAATAGCCTTCCGAACTATATTTTGTAAATTTTGGCGATAATACTCTTTCCTGTTTAGGTCTTTCCATTGCATCGCCAACCCTTCTTTCAATTTTGCTTGGTTCTCTTTCCGAATTAACTGAATTTGATTTGGAAATGACTGTTCTACCTATTTGATTACGAAGCATCTCGTAATCTTCTAGCTCAGGAACAGCCACGAGTTCAGCTTTAGTAGGATTGACATTGCTCAGCATAGGTTTCAATTCTCTACGACTCCTAATTTTATATAGAATGTATGCGCCAATAGACAGTATAAAAGTGCTAATAGTAGCGATTAAAATAATTGTAGACAGGATTGTTATGAGTTCCATGATTCACCTTTTAGATACTTAATTAAAATTTATATGCCCGATCTTTCTAATTTTCCCCATGTCATTCGGATGCCTAAAAATTCCTCGATTGTTGACATGGCTTTACAAATATCAATAACTAAAATGAAAAACATTCTGTAAATAATTGTATAGGGAAGCAATCTTGCTTCTTCTTTTTCAACAGCAATGCAGTAAAGAGCCGATATAAAATCCAGTAAAGCTAAAGCTATCCACCAAAAAATTATTAATGATGAGAATCCGAACACCAGGGCTGCAACAATAAAAAATAAATGCGCAGCAATATTCATAGGCGGCCAAATTAAAGCCTCGTAAACCATTGACCATAATATTATTGTATTGCGGAAATTAATCGTTGGATTTATTAACTGCTTTTTGTGTTTTCTAATCGATTGTATTATACCTCTTGTCCAGCGATATCTTTGCTTTAGCAATTGTTGAAAACTTGCAGGAGCTTCAGTAAACGAAATTGCTCTTGGTTCGTAATATATTTTCCAACCTTTTGCCAAAATTTTTAAAGTTAAATCTGCATCTTCTGCAAAAGTATCACTTGAGTAAAATCCTGCATGAATTATTGCACTTTTTCTAAAAAGTCCAATAGGACCCGGAATGATATTAACAGCCCGAATATAGCTTTGGGCGCTTCTAGCCATATTTAATCCTTCAATGTATTCAAGCGCCTGAAGATCAGTAAGAAATTTTTTACGGTTAAGCACTTTAACATTACCAGCAACTGCTCCAATTTTTTGGTCCTTAAAATGACGAGCCGCTCTCTTTAATGAATCAGGAGATAATTGTGAATCACCATCCATGCATAAAACAAATTCAGCATTAGAATATTTAATTCCGGCATTTAATGCATTGGCTTTTCCACCATTCTCTTTGTTTATTAGTGTAATTTTTATTTGGTTTAATTTACCTTGACGATAACCAACAAAGCTTTCCGCTATTTCACTTGTATTGTCGGTCGACCCGTCATTTACTACAATAATTTCGTAATTGCGATAATTTAGATTAAGCAATGATTGGAGGGATTGTTTGAGCACTTTTGCTTCATTATAAGCGGGAACTATAATTGAAACGAACGGGGAAAAACTATTTTCTTCAAGAAATGTATATTCATTTACATATAAATAGGCTAAAGCTAGTATTACAAAATAGCGTACAAGAAGAATTATCAAAAAAAGAACTAAGCTGACAATTATCGAATATTCCAACAACGATGAAACTGATAAAATTGTTTTGGGGAGCGTATAAATAATTATTGCGAGAAGAATTATTGACAAAGACCCGCTCATCAAAATTCTTCTAAGATATAGCGATCCTGTGTCCTTAATAGAACCGTTCTCATGCTTCTCTCTTATGGAGAAATTAATTTTCTTTATTTGATGCAGCTTTGCCATTGAATAGATAATGTTCCCTCGATATATAAAAGCCAATTATAGTGCCAACTTAATAAAGATTATTTTGCCAAGAAATTACCCTATTTTTCATCCTCCTTGGAATAAGTCCTATACTAAGTCCCGAATTAATGCATTAAAAATCGAGCTATATATCAAAATAGTCAAAATTTTAAGCTATTGACATTAAATAATTTTTAATTGGAAGAAGCAAACTAATACATGCAAAAAGCAATTATTGAAATTGATTTTGACTTATAGTTAACTTGTTCTGGTGCATTCTAGCTGAGAACAACCTGATTTTGCAAAGTGAATGATTTGAATACTTCCGATAATAATTTTCGTTGAATTCCTTTATTATCAAATCATTATCTTGGACTATTCCCATTTTCCTTCCAATAGAAAAATCCATCACTTCATCATGGATAGTGTTATAATCACGCCACAAGCTATGAGACTCAAATTTACCTTATGAATATAAAATGGAGTTTAAAATAAGTTTTAATTCTAGTATAAGAAGAAGAAGTAATTTTTTAATTTACTACTTAATATTTCCACTCTTTCTAAGAACTAAATTAGGAAAGATAAAGATGTTTTAAAGAAATGTGTACCTACGACCCCCAACTCCAACTCGTGGAGGAATTTTATTTTTTTCAAAAAAATCATATCCTTCCCTTAGATTGGACCAGAAATCTATCCATTCAGATTCCTTATGCTTCATCATGTTTTCCTCATTCATTCGGAAAGGAAAGATATCGATATGTAAATTATTTTGACCATTTCTGAATGCTGTATCAACAATTGTATAAATCTCTTCGATGCTCGAATCTCCCATTGCGAAACATCCAATCGAACAACAATAACCATGAATCATGATTGCACTCCCAGTTCGCCCTAAAATTCTGTCATATCTATTTGGATATCCAACTCCTATTGAAAGATGATAATCACTATTAGGATTAAGTGATGAAGAATTGATTGAATAAAATCCTTCCGGTGCTTGACCATCCCATTCAGCCAACTTTGGGCCTAAACTACCGTAGCCATAATTGCAAATAGAATACGTTTTAAAAAGCTCAAACAAATTTTCTTTTTTAATCCATAACTCCAGCTCTTTAGTTTCTTTAAATATTCTTATGTAAACATTAGAACCTTTGCCCAGAGTTGTTGATTTAAGTTCCTCTTGCAAACTAATTAAAATTCTGTTCACTATCTGCTGTGATTTCTTATTTGAAGGAATTTTTATTTGTGGGTATGATACTGAAAAAATAGTGAGTGAAATTAAAAGTACTATTAGGATCATTTGAACCTTTGATATAATCATTTGAATAATCAACTAATAATTGACTCAAGTATGAATAAACATCAAATTAAAAATAAAAACAAAATCCTAATGCTCCAGAAAATGATGAGGTACTTAAATCATTTTTATTGGAATCTTGTAAATATGGAAACAAATGAAAAGCTATGTCCGAATAAATACCAAAGCTCGAAATTTTTAATAGAATATTTCCATTTAATTCAATATCAATACCTTTATAAATTGTTTCTTTATTTAAATCAATTATTGCCGATGAATTTATATTTTTACTTGATCGTTTGAAATGAAATTGAGTATAATTTACCTCAAAAGCTAAACCTGGAAATAACAAATCCAAAACTGGGAAAATATGTTGAATACCTGCCCCTGCTGACCAGAATACCATTGATTCTGAAAACAAAATATTAGGATCACTTGATGATTTAGATTGTATACTCGAACTGAGCGAAGCTCTCCCCTTAAGATAAAATCTTGTATAGTCTTTACTCCAATTCCATTGTAGACCAAAGATAAGAGGAGAAAGAGATTTTTGATTAAAAAATCGATTTAAAGAATCAGATTTAAACGAAAAATTTTGCAATGAAAATATTAACCAATTATTTCTCTGATCCAGATACCTATCTAGATCCAGACCGAATGAAGAAATTTCATCTCGATATTTTTCCGCTTTATTAGGATCAATTTTTGTCCTTACATAATAATCTCGAAACGTCATGTTATTAAAATCGTATGCTGTTGAAAAAAGTTCATAGTCAGCACTTGAGGATTCAGTATAAACCACTGATACATTTACTTCGCCAATAACTTCGTTATTTATCAATGACACTAGTTCAAGCTCATCCCCTTTTTCAGCCGATAAATCTTTCCCATAATTTAGAGTGAATTCAGTATTATTGAGATATGAAATTATTTTAAAGTACATCGGTATAGTGTTTTTCAAAAAATTATAAATGTTTTCAGAAATCTCAGTAATATCTTTTTCATTTAGATTCTCTTCAGATATGGAAGCGGTGACAACGCGGGTTTTGATATTTTTGAGCTCTAAATTAAAATTGAATGACTGTTTATCGTACGTAGAAGCTGATATTTTGCCACTCAAAACATATGTGGCTGGTTCAAATTTAGGAGAAATTGATTCTTGAAAATATTCTCTAATTCTGGTAACAGCTATTTGTTCATTTAATTCTTCAAAGTCCTGTTCTAAAATATGAAATGATCTTTTTAACTTTTCAGAAAGTTTCTTCTCAAAATTATTAGCAATCTTTTTTAATGAATAATCTTCGTATTCAAATTTATTTATTACAATTTGAGCATAATTAAAATTTGGAAAAAGAAATACAGCAATTAATACCAACTTTTTCATATTTCACCCTATTGTAAAACAAAATTTATAAGTTTACCACTAGCATCTCTCAAATTTAATTTACGGAAATTGACCTTTCCGACAAGTGCATCAAAAACTGCATCAATTACTTCATCCGGTCGGGGACTTTTATAGGTTATTTCAAATCGAAAATAATCTTCATTTTTGCTCATTCTAATATCCCCAACAAAACCTTCATGGTTGACTAATGCATCTTTAAATTCACGAGCAATCAAATAATCTGAGATACCAAATATTCGGACTTCATAAAAAGAACCTCTTTCAACAATTCTTTCAAAATACATGAGAATTTGTTGTACAATATCTTCTGCTGCAAGAGTTGAAATCGATTTAATTGCACTAAAATTAGCCTCATTTTGCGAAGTTATACTGCCAACCTCACCGCTTGATTTATTAGAAGTACCTACCCCTGTTCCATTCTCCGTATCAAACGCTTCAAGGTTAATATTTACATTGGAATAATAAGCATTACCTGCACCGCGTCCCCTTTCATTCATTGTTATATTAACTGTTATATAATATGGTGCATTAGCTTTCATTGCTATATCGCCATAGTTTTGACTTCCAGAATATTCACTCATTTCATTCATTATATGTGATACGGCATCTAAAGCTATATAATTAAAACCAAGTCTGCCCATATATTCATTAATCGTATTAACTGCTAAGTCAATGAGTTTTTTTGGCTCACTTTCATTGGAATATTTGACGGGAATTACTAAGACTTTGGGCCTATTCATTCTATCTAGGATCACATCAATTCCACCGACATCTTTCTCTAAATCTGATCTTGAAACAGTCGCTTTTATTTTAAATTCCCATTTTTGAGTATCACTATCAAATTCCTTATTCAATATTTCTTCATTTTTTAAATAAGCGGTTGGTTTATCCACTACCTTACCTTTTATGATTTCTTTTTTTTGTGGAACATCAGAGAATAGATCATCAATGCCTTGGATTACAGCATTTCTTCGTGCTTCCTCTAAAGCATCCCTCTCAGTTTTTCCGTAGCCGGTTGCTTTTACTGTGACAAATCCTTGCCCTTGTAAAGGTATGTATAAACCTAATATGAAGAGAAGTAATATTTTTTTTAACATAAATTACTCCAAACATTAATTGTGTGAGGATATAATAAATTAGTTATAGACCAAATATGATTTAATCACTTAATCCGTTTTGTCTTTGCCCTCCCAAGTATAAATCGTTGATGACATCCATCGAATATAAAATTCAATCGATTTTTGAAAATGAGGTTAAAAAATAATCCGTACAATATTAAATTTCTTTTTTATTTTTTAAATACTTAATTTCTATTACTTGTACCGCTACTTACCTATTAATTAATCATAATTATTGGAGAAATCACTAAATAATCTTGATAATGCCATGGTGCTGTATTCTTACCGTTGAGGGATTTGAAAAACTTGAGCTCAATACCAAAAGCTCTAAAAAACAATATTTGGGATTTTATAACAAAGAATTTCTGTCCATTTGTAAAATCGAAATTAAGTTGTGGACTAAATGAGTAATAAAATGGAGGGTCTTCTCTTGAAATTCCTGGTTCTAAACTAAACAAGGTGTGAGTCCTAAATGATAATCTACTTAGCTCTATCGTTTGTGATGTGGTTGAGTATTGGGCTAAGTTAAAACCCGAATATGATATGCCAAAATCAGCCCAATCCCAGATATTATGCCATGAATGATTTAATGACCAATGATTTTGGATCGAATAAAAATTATCTATTGGACCCAAAGACAAATCTTCTTTAGTTTTTTTATTAAAGGGTAGAGATAACTCTATATCCCACTGAGTAAAATCTTTCTCATTTTTAGTTCCTAGATTTGCCCACGAATCTTTTAGTGGTGAATAAGATAAACCAATAAAAATATTATCAGTTGCACTAAATAATTTTCTATTCCTAAACATAGTTGCCATAACACCTTTTGCATCATTTGACACTGAAAAAAACTGTGGAGACTCAATTCCAATTGTTAAACTAAACTTTGTATAGTTCAGATTATTTGGTCTATCATCTGGGATTAACTTAAATTTTAATCCATAATTTACGCTTCCTCTATACCAGGAAGGAAGGTTAATATTATCATAACCCATTTGATAATAGGGAGAAATCACATCTTTAGATTGAGAACCAAATGAGATAAGATAAATTTCTGAATGAAATAAACTGAATAGGCTGTAAGTATCGTTATTTGGCTCAACAAAATCCTGATTCGTGAAATCGATAAAAGAATAATCTTTTCTCTTAATTCGTTCATAAGTTTCTTTGGAAAGCTCTCTCTCCATTTCAAGCCAATCGGAGAGCGGCTCTAACTCTGAACCTTTTGGCATTAAAAATTTCAAGCTGTCCAACTGATCATCATAATATCTCCTGACACAAAAAATAGAAATTAGATTGTCTTGAATTTTTTTTGCATAATCCTTCATAACAAAATCATCAAGAGCAGAGTTATCATTTACTCTTTTGAGAGCATTATTGTTATAAAGTTTATTGAAAATATCTCTAATTAGATCCAAGTCTGTTATTTTCCATTTTTCCTGAACCTCACTGAAAGCAGGAGTCCTGTAGGTCATCCTTTTATAAATTTCTTCCAAATTATGATCTGAATACAAATCTTGAGAGTATAAGTTGGTTAGGGTACTGAATAGTAAAAAGATTGTAATTAAAATAAATTTCATTTGAAACCTCAATTAGTTTAAACCATATCTATAAACCAGCAATAAAATGCTGCTCGATCCGGGATGTTCCCAATCCGCCTCTTTTCTGCCAAGCAATTCTGAAATATAGTTCTCTTCAACTCTTAGCTCATCGTTGCCGAATATATTTTTGAATAATTTGAGCCATGTTCCAAATGTGATACGGTTATCAAAATATCGAACTGACAAGCCAAATTTTATTTCAGTACTATCTTTGGCTTCATGTCTTGAGGAATGTATATATTCGATAGCAACGGTTGGCAGGACTGAGGGAGTTCTTTTCATGTCAATATTATTAACAAATTCATTTTTAGCATTATATGTTGCTTTCTCAATTTTGTATCCTCCGGCACCGAGGTCAAATTTGAATTTATTGAAATTGGCTTTGTCTGCATTCCAATAAAATGATGCGGAAACCTCCCATTGAATTCGTGAATAGTAAACAAATTTGGAATCAAAAAAGTTGGGATTCTTAAAAACCGGTCGATCAAAATTTTTTCTTCCCTTTGAGTAATAAATATTTAAACTTGGCAATGTTAGATCCCCAATTGAACCCCATAGATGTCCATCTATTATTATTCCCGGAGATTTGTTAATTTCAACAGGTTCAAATCGGAAAAAAGGCCACATTCCCCAACGGGCTATCTTATTTGTAGGTAATTTAAATTGAGGTAAAATCTTGACATCTGCAAATAAATCATTACTAAGTGAAACGCGAGAAAATATACCAAAAGTAAAAATTGGATTTTGAAATTCCAACAAATTGAGAATTTTGTCTTGGCGCATACCTAACTCCAATCCAAAATTTCTTAGCCCTAACTGTTCTTCTAATTCTGGTATGGTGATACTCGCATTGATGGGGAATACTGGCCCCTTTAATTCCAATTCCCAATTATCTGTTTTAGTAGAGTCATAGTTATGGTTATTAATAATTTGATTAAACCCGATGTAAAACTCGTTTTTATCAAGCGGTTTTTGGGGTGTCGATTTTATTTTTCCATAGTAATCGAACGTTGTATGCTCTTTACCTTCTTCTTCTCTTTTAAGAATTAACTCAATTAGATTTGTCGTTAAATCTAAATCTCCCCTAAATTGGCTAGGGCTTACAATAACAGACGAAAGTGTATCTGGTTTCGGATCAATTTCATCAAATCGAGATTTTCTTCTTTTAGTAATTTTATTTTCTACTATCAAAAGAGGTATATTTTCTTTAATATTATTGGTAAGTTTTTCAAAATAGAAGATTTTGTATACATATCTAACCGAACTAGATATCGTATCTGTTCTAGAAGGTATTATATCTTCTTTAAAGGCGATTTCCTGTCCCGAATAATAAGTAATGAGAGATTTTCCACTCTCAAAGATATACTTTAAATCAAGGTATGATTCATCCTTTACAATTTTTTCCCTTATCATTTTATTAAAATTTTGTGAATAAGCGGAAGAAAGTAAAAGAAAGGTCAAATTAAGTAGAGTAAAAAATTTCATAGATATTAACCTCTCATTTATAAAGATCTGCTCGGAAGTTCCTGGTAATTTCATTACCAAAACTGTCTCGGAATTGTATTGTTAATTTTACAGATTGAGAATCCAATTCAATTTCTTTGGATCTTTTGAGATATAAGTATGCCCAATTTTCATCAAAATCTGTACTTTGTATATCAAAAAAGCCTACTGGATCTGTTTCTACTCTAAAATCGCCATAAGCAATATCAGGTGGCATCAAAATATTTTTATCACCTTTCCTAATATCCCAGCAAAATCTAAATGCATGATTATTGCCCCAATAAAGTCTTCTTTTCTCAATTCTGGGATTTGAATAATCGTCTGATGTACTCCAGAATGAGTATATGTCTAGATCTACATTTGGATCATCATCCCTCGGGGTTTTTAATAGTGTGGTCCATTTTGATTCTTCAATTTTTCCGGTTCGAGGATTGGAATATAGAAAAGAACTATTATTATAAAGTGCTGTAATAGTTAGGACATCCGGTTTGCTAGGATCGTTTATTGAGTATTTCTTAAGAGAATCATCAAATGTTAGAGAAAAGTTAGAGCGTCCATTTATATCATCACAAATTTTAATACCATTCAATTCTATTCTAAATCTATAAAGAGAATCAAAATCCAATCCGTTAGCACCAAGAATGAAGACAGCTTGTTCTCGATAATAATAAAATGGATCAATATTAGGTATTAATGATGGCAAAATAGGTTTAATTAGCCAGTAATGGTAAGAAGTATATTTATTATAATCAACGCTCTGAAAATTAACTTCTGATAATATATAATAAAACGAAGCATTTTCTTGATAATCTTCTCCATATTTAATCTCGTTGAACAGTCTTGAGCGGTTATACCTTGTGTCTCTAACCAGATTTTGTATAAAAGGGATATCCCTTATAAAGTTGCCCTCTTTATCATATAATTTTACTTTAGCGGAATAGAGTTTCAAAATGTTTGCATGTTGATCTCGAATTATAAGTTCTGAACCAACTACATATTCTAAAGAATCCCAAAATACTGCTTTGCTGGGAGGGAAATTGTTCTGAGCTAAGAAAAAGCTCGGACAAATTAAAATAATCATTATAAATTTCTTCAATGTTAATCCTATACAAATTATTATTAACTATGATTTAGATGTTAGCATGGATCACATTTTACTTCAAAATAACTTACGTTAAAAATGACATTCACTTCGGTATTACCAGATAATTTAATAAAACTTTTTCCACCAATAGTTTCAAGTTCTTTTGTCTCATTTCCAATTACTAAATACTCTCTCCCATCTTTTTTTGTCCTGCTTCCATGCATTTCCGATGGTTTATAAATTCGCATTATGGAACATCTTATTCCAACTACACCATTTGAAAAATTATACTGAGTCTTTCTAAGTGGTCTAGATCCATTATATATTACTGATAAAATGTAGTTTCCCAAAAGAGAATCCTGAATTGCAGGTTTTATGGATAATTTAATAGCGTTAATATCTATATTTCGAGGGGGTGAGATCCAATATGGTTCAGGCATTATTTCTAAAATGTCACTGTTCAAAAAAGTGTGCCCCAAAATGGTAGTCTTGATGCTATCACTTCTTGCGATATTACTTCCAATAGAAACTGAAAATATTGTTACACTTAGATTAGTGTCGGGTGCGATAATACTGAAGTCAGTTCCTGTACCAGATATACTCAATGCTTTGATTCGATCAACCGTTTCATCTCTCTCTAAAATAACGATAAATATTTCACACAGAAGAACTATATATAGAACAAAATAAACTCTTACTGAATTCATAGTCTCACCTTAATGTTTGTGGTGTTCATGTTGCAGACGAGACAATTTTTGAAATATCTCATGTAGTCCTTGTTCAACAATTATATGTTTTTCTAAAATTTCACTTTGTGAAGTTCCTTCATCTAGGTTGCCACTCAATTTTAGAATGTTATTAACAAGATTACCCACTCCTATTCCTGACATCTTTCCACCCGAATGCATACGAAATTCATGCACTAAGCTATGGACTTCTTCTGGTTTGAAGTACATAGTTAATGCTAAAATTAAAATTGCCACAAATTCAATAAAAAGAGCTACCAATATTATCCAAGAACTCAACCTACCTGATGAGTCTTTGAGAAAATCAAATGGCATTTGTTCGCCCATCCCCCTCAATCCTAAAGTTACAACTAGAACCGCTGCAAAAAGATATACAAATGCTAAAACGTTATTTTCAATTTGCGGTATCCATTTAAAGGCCAGCTTTCTTCTAAGTTCACTCTTAGGAATTTGGCCGAATAAAACATCCTTAAAGTAACCTTCCAATTCTTTTAACGTTGGTTCTGGTAATTGTTCGTGATTTTCTTTCATAAATCTATCCTTTTATTTAATTTTATTCCTAAATGTTTTAGTAATCTCATTTTTATGATTGAATTAGTATTTCATTTTTATTCCCTCAAACATTTATATTAAAAAATAATTGAGGGGGCGCGTTATCATTTTTCCAAAGCTTATTAAATATTTCTTTTTCTTTATTTGCTTCCTCACTTCTCCCCTCTTTTTCATATAAAATTGACAAATTATAATGTGCTCTTGCATAATTTTCATTATACTCGAGAGCTTTTTCAAATCTCTGCTTTGCTAATTCTGGTTGGCCCAGCTGGAAGTATAATTCACCAAAACTGTTATTAAAAAATGCCAAGTCAAATGTTGAGGTATGGTCTTTTATTTTCCATTTTATCGGTCCATCAAATGCTTCCACAACAGATCTTAATCGCCGAATGTTTCCATCCATTGCAGCCTTGACACCTTCAATATGAAGCCGGTATTTAAGTATTTCATTATAATCGGTTTCAGAAATTTTATAATAGTTTATTAAGCTGTCCATTTCTAAAATCTCTTTATCAGCTTTGTCTTTCTGCCTAAGTTTAAGGTATAAAATAGTTAAGAGCCAATGATTTTCATTTTGTCTTAATGCAATATTTTTAGAATCGAAAGTCTTTAATGCGGTTAAGCAATCTTTGAGAGAATTTTCGAAATCTCCTTTATAGTAATTTAATAATGCAGAAAGAAAATATCCCGTAGAAATTTGTTCAGAACTGGCATCCGGATCTGCATTATCAATTCTTTGATATTGCAGAATATTAGAATCAGCTTGTTCGAACTGTCCTGCCCTCAAATAAATATAAGCTAAACTGCTGTACATGTAGTCCTTTGTTGGATTGATTCTGATACCCTCTTTTTTAGCCCAAACAGCACTATCAGTTAAGCCGGCAGCCATATAACCATCCCCCATACTATCATAAGAATTTGCAGTTAAATCTAAAGTTACATATTTCCGGAAAAGGTCAATTGCTTTAGAATGTTCGCCTAAATGAGTATAACAG
Source organism: Ignavibacteriaceae bacterium (assembly GCA_041739035.1). GTDB lineage: Bacteria > Bacteroidota > Ignavibacteria > Ignavibacteriales > Ignavibacteriaceae > XYD12-FULL-36-8. The sequence goes on from JBGSOQ010000216.1 coordinate 13,231, forward strand.
TAAGCCAAGTGATTAATAGCAGGTGTGAAATTAGGATCAATTTTTAATGCATCTCGATAGTAAATTTCAGCGTTTTCTATATCTCTTATTGCAAAATATACTTCAGCAATTTCAAAGTAAACTTGCTTATCAGCTGGTTTAAATGAAATAATTTGTTTAAGCTCATTTATTGCATTAATAGGATTCCCATTTAGACGATATTCAAGAGCAACTGCCTTCAGTGAATCCGCTTTCCCTAATTCAGATAATCGAATTTTTATATCATTCAATATCGGTAGTGACTGAGAATTATTATAATTTTCTGCCAGCCTTAACTTTGCTAACACAAAACTTGAGTCCTTGCTAATTGAATAATTGTAAAAAGTCCTTGCTGAATCCGAGATTAGCTTTGACTGATATTTCTCTCCCTGATAGAAATCTTTAAATGCATCCCAGTTTTGAGTAAAGGTAGATCGTCTAACTTTGGAAATATTGGTTTCATGAAGAACGGTATCAGTAACTTTAGTTATAACTTTAGTTAATAAATCAGAAGGGTCGTAAAAAGTCTCCCCGTAAGTGAGAACAACCTCAGAATTGGAGAAATTTTTAACTTCAAGTTTAAGTTCATATTCATGACTTCTGTTTGTTATTTCTGCTAATAGAAACCATTCGGGTTTTGTATTCTTAGAACCAGAATCGTTATAAAGTCTATTAAAATCATCAAAAGACAATATCTTCTCGTTGCTGCTTTGGGCCAAACCGTCAATTATTAAATACTGCAACATTTCGGGATCAACTGCTCTATTTGACTCGTTGACACCATTTTGTGCAGTCTGAACGGCAAAATATGGTTTGATACCATTAACCACCACGCGAAAAGAGAAGTACCATATTAAAATAGCAACAAGTACAATTCCTATGACTCCATACGCATACTTATATTTGAATTGTTTAATTGGTTTCTTGCAAGTATCGTTTATTTTTACTTCTTGTTCTTTTCTTATAATTGAATCGTCAATCTCTGCTAATAGCTTTCTTGCTTCCTCACATTTATTTTCCTTAATCAAGGTATTAATCTTTTTAATGATTTCACCAGGGTCTGGGGTGGGGATAAAATCATTTATATCTTTCAAGAAAAGATCCAGATTCTTATATCTGTCATCTTGATTGTATTTAATGCATTTGATAATAATATTTTGTAATTTTTCGGGAACGTAGGATATGTGAGTTCCATCAAAATGAACAACATTTTGTTTAATACTTGCCAGCAATTCTTCTTTTGAATTACCGATGAAAGGAAAGCGCTCTAACAATGATTCATAGAATAATATCCCTAGTGAGTAAATATCGCTTCGAAAATCAATTTTTTCCCCTTTAAGCTGCTCAGGTGATAGACAGTACCGATTTTCGCTAATGATTTCTTTCTGTAAATAATTTATTAGGGTAGTATCAAAAGTAGCAAGATAATATTGTTCGTTTTTTGTTTTGAAAATTGACTCTGGTTTAATAAACCCATGAACTTCACCATTTTGATGCAATTCCTTGAGAGCCCTTGCAATTTGTCTAATTTTGTCAAGAACTTTCTTTATATGAATCTCGTTCGTTTGGCTTAAAAGATTTTTTATTCTTATTGCATCAACGAAATTCCAAATTACTAAAACTCCGTTTTCTCTAATTCTGATTTCTTTAGCTTCTAATAGGTTAGTACTGTTTAATTCGCGATGTTTGATTACATTGTTCTCAGACTTTAGTTTATTGGGTAAATATTCAAGTAAATATCTTTTACCTTCAGAATCAGACACAATAAACGAATGATTGGATAAAATCCCAAGTTCCAAATTTTGCACTATATTAAAAGCTTCATCCATAATACATTTTACCATAACAATGGTATGCTCGAGATCTTTCTTGGAAATCCCCCATAAAACAGACATATCTCGAATTAATCTGAGTTCTCCCTCATTTAAAACCCGATCGCTATAAGTGGTACAAATCAATTCAATTAGCTGATGAAATTTCGGCTTAATTAATTCTACAAAGTTGTCTTTTTTTCTCCATTTGTTGCCTTCCCTAAAGATCAATTCATCTTTAATGAATTTATCAACCAGAGATACTAATTTTCCCGGATTACCATTTGAAAGCGTAAATAAAATATCGTTTTCTTCACCCGTTAAAAAGTCCTTGCCAAATTCCTCCTCTAATAATTTGGACGGAAAGCTATTATCTAAAGGCGTGAGAATAATTCTTTTTAGAGCGCTTTCAGCAACTAAATGATTTAGATTCTTGTGAACTTTATCAGAATAATTTTCTTGGTCAAAGTCATCAATTTCAAGTATGATCATTCCCCAGAATGAGTTATCACCACTCAATAATTCCCTGATGAGACTTAATGAATGAGTATCTATCCATTGACAGCACTTCAAAGAAATTATTAATGGGACATTTCGTGTTTTTCGCTCAATAAATTTAGCATACTGCCTGAATTTCTTTGGTTCAGGATCAACAAACTGTCGATGGACCAATTTATATAACAAACGTTTCAGTGCTTCGATAAGATCATTAATTCCAAATGCGGCTAAGAGTACACTGCCAGAATCCTTTATAATATCAATAAGATTATTGTGTTTACTAATTTCTTCTTTAATCTTTTTAAATGCTTTGTAATCTTCAATATTCCCATCCTCACATACAGATCCGATTATATGATCTTTTTCGTTGAATTTTGGAATTCTTGAAATGATATCAATTGTATCTTTTCTATAGATTTCACTGGTGATCCTTGCAATGAATTCATTCACTAACCTAGTCTTACCTATTCCTTCGCGTCCTTGGATAACAAATCCGGATTTTAATTTTTTGCGTGAAGCTATATCTTCAAAAGATTCAATGAGCTTTTTTAACTCTAAATCACGATTAATAAATTTAAAATTAAGTGGCATTTTTACTCTTTTATCATCAAGTTAGATAAATTAATATTTTTTTTAAATTGGTCATGTTTTGATTGGCCCCCCAAAAAGCAGTGTTCTTCAGTTTCGTTCATCTCGAATGATCGAATACAAATAGATATGGGCTGAGTGGCTATCTCCATTCGCATACAAAGAAAAAATAGATTATGGCTGAAATATTAACACATATCAATTTTAATTTTGAACTTCATTTGAACTTGAGGCGTGAATCGAAGAGCTTTGCATTTTAATCCCTCTTAGTCAGTTATTATTTGGTATTAAGTCTCTTCTCAATGGGCAAACATAAATAAAGATACTTGCAGTGTCAATAAGTATGCAATACTTTTAAATTTTATTATTTAAATAGTCTTTTTCTGAGAAAAATTTTAATAATAATTTAGATTTTACTTATTAAATCAAATATTAGAAATCAAAATAATGTCTATCTCCACTGTATTTCACTCTGATTTTCATCTTTTTCGCGTTTCATAAAACCTACTCCAAGATATCTTTTATATCTCACTAATATTTTTTCTTTTTTGGATGATGGGTCAATTTTATCTGATTCAAGTTTGCCTTTCAACTGGGTATTTGATACTAATTGATAACTTCTTGATTGACCACGATTATTTTCATTTTTATCAGGTGCTTCTAATTCTTTAATATCTGCCGGTAATATTGATCTTTTTTTTAAATGGATATCTTGGCGATTTTCTATTTTTTGTTTCCGCTCTTTCCTGATTTTATAAAATATTATTGCAGTAATCATTACCATAAAAGAACCCAGGAAAATTACCAATATAATATCCGATGAAATTTTAAAATTATCCATCTGTACTTTAACTTGAAATTTTCAGTAGTAAATGTATTTTCATTCCAAAGTCCTCAAGATTTTTATGGAAATAAATTTAACAATCTAAAAAGTGGAAAAATGTTTATCATAATTTATTCGCTCAAGAAAAAAAACTAATCATTGCATTAGTTGATCGTAAATAAAAACAATTATCAATTACAAATCGTTTAGGTAATAACTGATTATTACCCAACGCTCGTTTCCCTTTTTTAGTAAGAATTCCCTTTTTTTAAATAATATTAGCCATTCGACAATAAAATAATTCCGTAAACTTAATTACTATTTTCATTGATGTAAATGTGTTATGAAAAATTGAATTTATTTTTTCCTTTTAGCTCATCACTTCTTAGTTCTTTAAGCAAATCTTCCGAAGTTTTCACAGATTCATCAACTCGCAGCGCATAGACCGAAATGAAAGATAGCAGTTTAACTGAAGAGGAATTGTCATCAGCAAAAAGATTGCTTTTAACCCTTGCTATTAATCCGGTTATATCCTTTTGATCTTCTTTCGGCAATAACACAATTACTTTATTTGCAATGGCGCATATTTTATCTTTTTTCTCAATAGATAATCTCACAGCATTTCTTAGTTGGTTAAAACTCAATATGCCATTCTTCTCTATAGTTTCATCAATCTTAAACGAAACTAGTGTAAAAGCTTGGCCCGTACTTTTATAATATGCAATTTGGTTATTTACTATTAAACTGAAATCATCATAACCATATAAATTTGAAATTAAATATTCATCTTTGGGCGTAGATATTTCCGCCAGCGATTTATACTTCGATTCAATTGAAACAGACTGACCATTCGAAAAATATCTTGATGAAGCAAAATTCTTCATCGCAAAGTCAAATCCTTTCCCGGGAACTATCGTGTAGTTTGATTTAAACTTACCTTCCGAATGACCCATGTTGGGTGTTATTGCCATAATACCCGTAGTAATACTTTTCTCGCCGTTTTCTTTTTTTTGAAGATAAATTATACCGGTTGAATGATTGGCCAAAATATTGACTACTTTGTTTGCAGCCGCAGTAATCGGATCACCAATTACGATTAAATTTGTAACGCCAAAATCCTCAATTGTTTCAATAGTTTTTGTGAATGTTTCCTTTAATAAATTACTGTCCTTAAATCCTAAGAAAGGTGTGAGTTCATCAAAAACTATTTTTGACGGTTGATATTGTTCGACGAGAGGAACTATTTCCTGTATATAACTAGCTAAAATGGAATCCGGTTCACGTGTCTCACTTAAGCTAATTGAAGAATCAACTCTAACTACTACAACACTATTAACTGCAATATGATTCTGTAAATCAAAATTCATTGATGCAGCTTGCAGAATTAAATCTTTAGGACGCTTTGTTGTGAAATAAAGACATACTTCTTTTTGGTTTGTACACTCCCTAACAAATTCTAGAGAAAGTGTCGTTCGTCCTGACTTATGCGCACCAACAAGCAAGTAAGTGCCACCTTGGTATAAACCACCCCAAGCTCTATCAATCAGAGAAATGCCCGAAGGAAGAATTTGAATTTTCTGTTTCATAATTGAATTAGATATATTTCTTCAATTCTAGTTGCGAAAATTATGCCTCCATAAAGCACTCAAATACTGCAATTATAATAACTTAGCTGGATTAAACAGAGACAGATTATCGCTGCATGCATCAATATGCAACATGTTTGAAGACGGAAAACAGAAGAAATTATGATGATTGCCCTCTTTTTTTTGCAACCACGCACCATGATCTTCGTAACAAAATGAGTCTTACAATCAAAAAATAAACTTCTATAACTTTAAAATATCGGCCTAAATAAAATATTATAATTTTTATTCAGAATTATTCTTCTAACTTCACAACTGCCTTTTTGTCTTTATAGCCTAAAAAATTTGTTCCAACAATAATATCCCAAATTGGAGTACTAACACCAAATCCTTTGGAGGAATCTTGGTAATGATGTTTCATGTGATGATTTTTTATTGCTAACCAAAACTTATTATGCATATTAAAATGATGAATTGCATAATGGCTTAAGTCATAAAACAAATAGCCAATAAGAAACCCTATAAAAAATGGCGCAACAAAGTTTACGCCTAAAATTAATCTGAACACTACATAAAACAGAGCAGCAAGCGGTAAACTAACCGATGGCGGCATAACAAGTCTTTTTGAGTCATTTGGATAATCATGATGAACACCGTGAAAAATGAAATGAAGCCGCTGCCCAAATTTTGACTTAGGTTGAAAATGAAAAATGAAACGATGTAATGTGTATTCAGTTAATGTCCATATAAAGAGACCGATAATTATCAATGATATTATGCTTAAAAATTGTAATTCAAATGACCAAATTGACCGATAGAGAAAATAAAATATTATCGGTAAAAAGATGTAAAGCGGCACAGTATAATGTACTTTCGAAAATGCTTCAAAAAAATCACTTTTGAACATTCTGACTGTTTCATCTTTATTCGACACATAATTTTTAGGCATTGTTACCTCATGAATATTTATTAGTTAGTTTTAATTTTAGTGTAAACGTTTATGAAATTTTGTTAACTCCAATTCCCGGTCGATCCATTAACGTAACCTTTCCATCTAGAATTTTGGTTCCGTCAAAAACATCATTCTTAATAAGCAATGCTCCATCTAAATCAGCCCAATCAACCATCGGTGATAAATGAGAAGCAGCAGAAATAGCGCATGAAGTTTCCGTCATACA
>JBGSOQ010000297.1:0-2432 GCA_041739035.1 Ignavibacteriaceae bacterium
AAATAATTGTGGGCGGGCAGGGTGTGAGCCAGGAAAAGGAAAATCTTCAAAGCAAATATCCCGATATCAAACACTTTTCAACCGTTAAAGAACTTGATGATTATCTAAAAGGATTTGGAAAGAACTAACTTCAGATAATTAGAATTATTACTATGACGCAAGAAGAACACATCAATTATTGGCTTGAAAGCGCTCAGCATGATTTGGAAACTGCTGAAAGTTTATTTAGATCCGCAAAGTATGATTGGTCGTTGTTCGTTGCTCATTTGGTTCTTGAGAAAACAATAAAGTCCATATTTGTAAAGAACAATCAAAATAAAATTCCGCCCAAAATTCATAACCTAGTTCGATTAGCAGAGTTATCGCTTTTAGATTTGAATGAAGAGCAAAGGATCTTTCTCGATGAAGTTAATGATTTTAATTTGGAAGTAAGATATCCGGAATACAAGAAAGAGTTCTATAAATTTTGCAGTAAAGAAGTAGCTGAAAAATATTTATCTCAAATTAAAGAATTATTGAAATGGTTGAAATCCCAGTTGAAATAAAATCTCTATTACTAAAATATATCACACTACTAAATGGGAATAATATTCCGATTGAGCAGGCATATCTATTTGGAAGTTTCTCTAAGGGTCGGGGGAGCGATTTAAGCGATATAGACATCGCACTTGTTTCAAATGTATTTGAAGGCGTGAGAATAAAAGACCGCAGCAAAATCAGAAAAATCACTTTGTCTGTCAGTTCATTGTTGGAAGTTTTACCATTCAATCCGAAGGACTTTACTGAAGAGAATCCACTGGTAAAGGAAATAATCGAGACCGGCATTAGAATAGCATGATGAAATGTTGAAAAAGTTTTTATTGAATACCGCTCAATATTTCTGAACAAAATTATCGCCTCTAATCTTTTCCATTCATATTAATTTCCTTAACTTTAACAAATCAAAATTTGGCTTACTTTCATTTAAATCAGGAACTAAAATGGAGTTAAAGGAAAAATTTATTTCTACAATACAAGAAGGTTACACTTTCAAAGGAGATTCTATTCTCCTCGGCGGAGCAATTCTTAATGGCGAATGTTTATCGGGAAATAACATTAAAGTCCCTCTTAAAACATTAACTAGGCATGGTTTAATTGCGGGTGCAACTGGAACTGGTAAAACAAAAACATTGCAAGTAATTGCCGAAGGTTTATCATCACAAAGCATTCCTGTAATGATGATGGATATCAAAGGCGATTTGAGCGGGCTAGCAAAGCCCGGCGCAACTAATCCTAAAATTGAAGAACGTCATACAAAAATTGGTTTACCTTACACTCCATCTACATTTCCTGTCGAGCTTTATACCATTTCACAGGAAAAAGGTGTTCGCCTTCGAGCAACAGTCTCAGAATTTGGTCCTATACTTCTATCAAAAATATTAGAGTTGAATGATACGCAAGGCGGTTTGCTCGCTGTTCTTTTCAAGTACTGCGACGATAGACAAATGGCATTGCTTGACTTAAAGGATTTGAAAACCACATTACAATTTCTATCTGATAAAGGCAAAAGTGAATTTGAAGCATCTTATGGAAAAATCTCAACTACTTCGATGGGAACAATTTTACGAAAGGTAATTGAACTTGAGCAGCAAGGCGCCGATCTATTTTTTGGTGAGAGATCTTTTGAAGTTGATGATCTTTTAAAAATAGATCAAGAAGGAAAAGGAATGATCTCCATCTTCCGCTTAACAGATATTCAAAATAAACCAAAGCTGTTTTCGACATTTATGCTTTGCTTGCTTGCCGAAATATATCAAACATTCCCCGAAGAAGGCGATTTAGATCGGCCCAAATTAGTTGTTTTTATTGATGAAGCACATCTCATTTTCCAGGAAGCATCAAAGGCATTGCTTGAACAAATTGAAACGATAATAAAATTAATTCGTTCGAAAGGCGTCGGGATTTTCTTCTGCACACAAAATCCTACTGATGTTCCCGACTCTGTTTTAGCTCAGCTCGGTTTGAAAGTTCAGCATGCACTCAGAGCATTTACCGCTAAAGATAGACAACAGATAAAACTAATTTCTCAGAATTATCCTATTTCAGAATTTTACAAAACTGAAGATTTACTAACGTCCTTAGGAATTGGTGAAGCCGCAATTACGGTTCTTAGTGAGAAAGGATCGCCAACTCCGCTTGCAGCAACTTTGTTGTGTGCACCAAAATCCCGGATGGACATTTTAACTCCGGGAGAAATTGATGAGTTAATCTCAAAATCTATGTTAGTTAAAAAGTACAATGAAGTAATTGATCGTGAAAGTGCTTATGAGATTCTTAAGCAAAAAATTGAGCGAGTAGTGCAAGAAGAAGAAACTAGGGAAAAAACCAGGCAAGGACCCTCCGGCAGAAAAGAAAAAAGCACAGTGGAAAAGGTTCTTGGCAGTACGGTTACG
>JBGSOQ010000299.1:0-5286 GCA_041739035.1 Ignavibacteriaceae bacterium
GAATAATTGCCCGGCTTATTTGCTTGAAGCACGCCTTCATACAAACCATTTCCCAAAGAATTAAGATTCAACTCGAATTTATCTTTATCATTTTTAACTTTAACTTTCACTTCAGCATCGGAAACAGGGTTGAATGCATCGTCATAAATTTGTGCTGTAAATTCCACTTCTTCTCCCAATGAAAATAGTTTCTTCACAGTTTTAATCTGAACACGCTTTTTATCATCGGGACTATTAAGCCATCTTATACTATTGAGAATAAATCTATCAAACACATCTTGATCCTTAAGTGCGGTCTGCAGTTTCCATTTCCAGATATCTTTTGCCAGCACAGCTATAGATCGCTGGTTTCCTAGCCTTCTTGAAAGAATTAAAGGCTTATTGGTAGAAATGTTGTTCATTTTAACTTTGGCAACAATTTCACTTTCCGGTTTTGGAATGAAATCCGAAAATGGCTGATAAACCGGCGGCAAATTATTCCAGACTACAACCGGATCAGAACTCTTGTTTTGCAATAATGGATTTTTTGATTGATCTGATGAAACATTCGGCTGCACTTCTAAAAAATTATTCGCAACATTATTCGAGACGAATGGTAAATCTTTTTTAATTTGACTTAGTTTAGTGAAGTCTGTACTGCCCGATAGTACAAAAAAGTACGAAATATTTTTTTCTGAAATTAAGGACGCAGTCTTATTCAATAGATCGGGAGAGGTTTGTTTTGAGGGAAATCCAATCAGCATCAGAACATCGGCGCTGTCCAAAAGTTTCTCTCGATTATTTTTTTCAAGATATTTATTAACTCCAATTTGAGTTATTGAATTGACAGAAAGATTGTTATCTGTGAGAAGAGTATTTTTAATAAATGATAAATCTGACGACGGACTTCCTGCCAAGAGCAATACTTTAACTTTATTACTCAGAACATTTATATAAAATACTTTTCTGTTATTTGCTTTTGAGAACTCACCTTCAATACCTGACAATGAAATCGCTAACTTTTTTTCTCCGCTGGTTTTTGGATTATAACTTAGCTGAATGTTCTGAATGCCATCAGCACTTAATGTAATGTTTTGTTGTTCGAGCAAAAGATCGTTCTCATAAAAAGATAAATTAATAGTTCTGTTTGAAAAACCCTCATTAACGATCGTAGCAGTTAATGCTGTTGGAGTTTCGGCATAAATAAATTCATTAAAGATAACATTCTTAATTACCACGTCTTTTCTTTTAGTTGTATCGCCAACTCCGACCGTGTAAATCGATATTCCACTCTTTTCCGCTTTATAAATAGAATTGGAGCCATCGGTAATCACCCCATCGCTTAAAATTACTGCCGCGGAAACATTGTTTTTGTCGTTTGCAATGTTATCGAAGATATTTGAAAAATTAGTCGAACCCTCTTTGAATGATATCTTATCCAGACTGTCAGGGCTTAGTTCAACGATTTTAGAACCGAATGATTTTAGTTGAGTGTTACGAATTAAGTCCGTTTGTTTCAGCTCATCAATAACATTTAGAATTTTCTTATCCTTATCAAAGCCATCCTCAACTGTAATTGATTTTGAGTTATCTATAAAAAAAAGAGTTATCGGCTTAAGAATATTTTTATTTATGATTGTCAATGTGGGTTCAAAAATTGCAAGAAGCAGCAAGGCCAACGATAAAGTTCTTACAATTATCAACAGAATTTTTTTTGTCTGCGATATTTGAGGGACAGTGTAACGATAAATAAAAACGGTGAAAGCGATGAATACAACTACGGCAAGAATAAATAGGAGCGGATTAAATGTTAATGAGATCTTTAGATTATCAATGCCAAACATCAGATTGCAAGATTTCCTTTCAGAATCGTCACAGCTTTGCCTGATATATACAATTCGTTTTTCAAAGAATTGAAAGTTACACCAACTCTTCCTTCTCTTCCAATAAAATCACCTTGCTCAAATGTTACGTCAATAATATCTACCTGCTGTTTCAATAATCCCAGTTTTTTTAGAACCAGAAGTAAAGGACCGTTAGTTGAGCCCGTAACCGGATCTTCATTTATTCCATAATAAGGAGCAAAACATCTGCTATGTGCAAAACTGTTTTTATCAAATGTTTCAAGAGTGTAAGTAACTATAATCCTGAATTCTTTCATTCGCTTTCCAAGCTTCAAAAGTTCATTATAGTTTGGTTGAAGATTCTTAAGTTCGTTTAAGCTTCTCACATTAGCATAACATGTCTCTTCATTCATTATCAGAAGCGGTAAAGTTTTCTCAAGCTGACTCGGCTTCAGTCCAAGAACTTTAAGCAAATTACCTGTTGATTTTTTGTACACAGAAATCTTGGGAATGGGAAGCTGCATGAAATAATTTTTTTCATCACAGTAGCAGTTCAAAACGCCCGATAGAGTTTCAAAACTAATCCGCTTGTTTGTCCTCAGCAATTTTTTTTCTTTAAGAAAATGTGAAGAAGCGATGGTCGCATGTCCGCAAATTTTCACTTCAGATGTTGGAGTGAACCATTGCAATTTATAATCAGCAATTTTCGATTTTGAGATGAAGGCAGTTTCGGACAAGTTCATTTCTTTGGCAATTAGCTGCTTTTCCTTTGCAGTTAACTTATCGCCAAAAGTAACACCAGCAGGATTACCACAGAATGGTTTATCTGTGAAAGCATCAATTTGAAATATTTCAATTTTCGTTTTCATTCATCAAGTTTTCTATTTTCCAGCTTTTCATTTTATCAAAAGTTTCGTAATCAGTTAAATCAAAATGAATAGGAGTGATTGAAACATAATTCTTTCGGATAGCAACTTGATCAATATCGGCATTAGTATCAACCTCTAAAAGTTTACCAGTCAGCCAATAATATCCCATGTTATAAGGATCCTTTCTTTCCTCATAGATATCATCCCATTTTGATTTTCCCTGCTTCGTTAAAATAATTCCAGCAATTTCTTCTTTGGGAACATCAGGTACATTAACATTCAGCATGGTTCCAAGAGGGAGTTTATTATCCACCATTTTCAAAGCCAGCATTCTGGCTAATTTAGCAGCATAATCAAAATTCTTTGGAATATGATTTGTAACTGAAATTGCAAATGAAGGAACATCCATTATAGCGGCTTCACGGGCGGCTGAAACCGTTCCCGAATAGATAATATTTATGGCAGTGTTCGAACCATTATTTATTCCTGAGATCACTAAATCCGGCGGCTCTTTCATAATATTTCTTATGCCCATTTTAACGCAATCAGCAGGAGTTCCATCAACAGCATAACCAAAAAAATCTCCGTTTTTATGATAAGGAATGACTCTTAAAGGAATTTTCATGGTAATTGCATGCCCAACCGCGCTCTGCTCGTTTTGCGGAGCCACGACAGTTACTTCTGCAATTTCTTTTAATGATTTGACGAGAACGGAAATTCCTAATGAACCTATTCCATCATCATTTGATACTAAAATCTTCAAGATGCTCCTAAATGTTTTGAATTGAACAAGACTATAAACTACAACACTAATTTACAGACTTTCGATTAAATATTGGATTGGTAAGATCTTTGAATTACCACATGCTTAAACCATGATGCTACTTTTGTAACAATTAATTAGCCCAGTTCCTTTGCAATCGGTATTTCGGCCTTGAGGAACTGGGTTAATCAGCATTGAACCTATTATTAAAAGAATAAAATTTACTTAAATTTGTCCGTCATTTAAATAAAAACAAACTGCAAATGCTAGTTCTGAAATCAAGTTTACTTAATCGCTTTCCGGAAATCATCTTTGGATTTTCAACAAAAATAGGGTTGAAAAGAGGTGGTCCTTATTATTTCAACATGTCTCTGTCTGTTCAAGATTCTAAATCAAATGTTCTCCAAAATCGGGGATATTTTTTTACTCGAATAGGATTAAGCGATTCGTCAGTTGCAACACAAAAACAAGTTCATGGGGATAATGTTACGTTTATTGATGAAGGAAGAGACTGCGGTGAAAGTGATGCAATGATAACTGACAAACCAAATTTGGGATTAGCAATAAGCAGCGCAGATTGTCCAGCCATTTTTTTGTTTGATGTACAAAACAAAGTAATCGCTGCTGTTCATTCCGGTTGGAGGGGAACAGAAAAGAAAATTCTATTGAAAGTGCTGACAAAGCTTATGCAAGATTTCAAATCTGAACCAAATAACATTTTTGCCTACATTGCACCATCGATAAGCGCAAACAACTATGAGGTTGGTGAAGAGGTAGCTAGCTTATTTGACGATAGATATTCGCTCAAAAAAAATCTTAAGTATCTATTAGATCTTCAGCGAATAAATCGAGATTTAATGCTTAATTTTGGCTTGCTTAAAAAAAATATTCAAATTTCTTCTTTATGTTCTTATGAAATGAAAGATCTCTTACATTCATATAGAAGAGATGGAGAGATTTCAGGCAGAGCATTTGGGGTTTTTGCGATTAAAGAAAAAAAATGAAAGACGAAAAACTAAAAATATTATTCATCTTCAGTCTTATTTGTCTTGCCTGGGGCTCAACCTGGGGTGCAATAAGATTGGGGCTTGAATCGCTGACTCCATTCATATCTGTGGGGTTAAGATTCACTCTTGCGTCAATTCTAGTTTTAATTGTTATGAAATTTAAGAGACTTCAAATTCAAACTGATAAAATTTCATTAAGGTTATATTTTATTATGGGCTTCGGTTCTTTTGTTGTTCCTTTTGCTCTTGTTTACTGGGCCGAACAGTTTGTCCCATCAGGTTTATCGGCAGTGCTTTTTGCGGTTTATCCATTTTTTGTAGTTCTTTTTTCTTATTTAGCTATTCCCTCGGAAGTGATTGGATTTAATAAAATCTTCGGGATCGTTTTTGCTTTTTCAGGGATAGTCACCATTTTTTATGATGGTTTGAATATAAATATCGCATCTTACGTTTGGGGTATGTCGGCCATAATTTTAAGCGCTATTATGCAGGCTGGAATTGCCGTAACATTGAAAAAACATGGTTATCATCTTCATCCATTATCAATGAATTTTATCCCTTTGATAATTGCTGGTATTTCACTTGTAATTATTGGAGCATTAGTTGAAGATACTTCAAGATTAATTTTTGATTCCAAAGCTATTTTCTCTATAGTTTATCTCGCCGCATTTGGCACTGTATTGACTTTCACGTCTTATTACTGGCTTCTGAAGCGTGTGAGCGTAGTATTACTTTCTTTAGTAGCCTTCATCACTCCAATTGTGGCCTTAATAATTGGCTGGATACTTTTCGATGAAAAATTATCAAATCGAGTTCTAGTTGGG
>JBGSOQ010000315.1:0-8400 GCA_041739035.1 Ignavibacteriaceae bacterium
CACGGCCCCCAAGTACAAACTTAAATCAACATTATAAACAGAAGATTTGTATAGCTTAGCGGTTACATTTATAGGCAGATACCCAATCAAGTATCCTGAGGAATCTGATGCATCATACAAGTTATAAACAATAGACGACTCGCCGCTTAGATTATTTGCTGCGGCTTTGCCTATAGCCAAAAATCTATTGGTTGAGATATTGCCTTTGTGTTTAATTTTAAACTTTAGCGGTTCTTTATAATTCTGGGGAATTCCGGAAATTTTATGCCAATTTGAAACAGTATCTTCTCCAAAAGCCCCATCATCTGCAATCTCACTTACTGAAATATCATAATTCTTATCAAAAGCTCCAGGTGGAATAGTCAGCGTAAAATCATCTTTTTGAATCGTTCCGCCTTCGGTACCAATGGTTGTCGTCTCGATTTGCTTTTCTCCCTGCGGCGATACGGGATCATCTTTACAACTTAAAAATGTAATTAAAATTAAACCCGTTGAAAGCAAAAACAGCTTTCTTAAGGTTGTTGTGTCTGTTTTCATATATTTCCCTCGCTCTGCTATTATGAAAGTATACTTTAAATGAATTCCCCTTTCGAATTATCATCGAGGATTATAACAAGTATGAGGCGTATCAAAAGGCTTGATTCAACTTTATCGTCACTAAACCATGATTTCTAAAATTAAAATATAAAATAAATTCTTTTATATCAAAGCAAATAAAAGAATTTCGCTTAAACAATTGTTCGATTATAAAACAAAAAAGGCTGTTCAATTAGCTTTTTGAACAGCCTTTTAATATTCTCGATTAGGTTTGATTATTCTATTTTAATTTTTGCATTTTCGACAAGCGCTTTGTACGAATAGCCCGATCCGAAATCCTTGTTTGTTAATAGTTTGCCTTCAGCAGTTATAACTTGCCCCAACTGAACTTTTGTATCACTTGTTACGAGTAAATCAAAGTCATCTTGGAAAGTAGTGCCATCTTGAATATGAATCCAATTTGTTCCCATAATTCCTTCATTAAACTTCATGACTTTACCTCTAACCTTAACGTTTTTCCCGTTAAGCTTATTCATATCGGTAAAAATCTCGCTGATTGATTTGCCATCTTTCAGCTTTGTAACATTAACCTTTTCCGCTTTTTCTGTAACCGGAACGGGATGCTGCATTCCCATAGGATTAGTCACTTCGCCTCTAATATCCTCGACAAAAAGTATTGACTCGAAAGTACGATTTAGTGATTCACTTTTAAAATTTTTCATTTCCATACTTTTTGAAAAAAAGTAAGTTTCTCCAACCTTAACTTCCATCTGAGGTACAGCAATCCAATAAGTTTTGCCGTTTTCATCAACCTTAATGTAAGAATAATTTGATGCATTCATAGTTTCAACAGCTTTAACAGAATGCATACCTGCAGGCATTTGTTCGTTTGTTACCTTTGGTTCTTCTTTTTCTTTTTCACATGATGTAAATACAAATAGCGCCATAACACTAAACAATACAGCTAAATAACGCATGAAATCTCCATTAAATGATTAAATTGTTTGCAAATATATAAAAGACAAACCAGAATTTTGATGAAAAAGAATGACCCATCGGAAACAAATCAAAATTCTGAAATAAGCTTAAAAATCACTAATTTCGATACGTTTATTTCTCAAGTTTGATTGCTCTAGAAGAGATTTGAAATTTAAAATAGCCATTGCCATCTGTTCATCTTTTATTATTGAGTGTTAAAAATATCGCGCATGGATATTGAATCAATCCGAAATTATTGTTTGCAGAAAAAAGGTGTAACAGAAGAACTTCCCTTTGATGAAGATTCCGCGGTTTACAAAGTGATGGGAAAAATATTTGTGATAGCAAACCTCACTCCGCCATACAGCGTAAACTTAAAATGTGATCCGGAACAGGCCATTGAACTTCGCGAAAGATATGATGCTGTTACTCCCGGTTATCACATGAACAAAACTCATTGGAATACGATTGATCTTGAAAGTAATATCCCGCCAAAACTGATTAAAGAATGGATTGATCATTCTTACGAATTAGTTGTTAATGGATTACCTAAAAAAGATAGAAACAAACTAGTAACCCATGACTTTAGTCATGGGACAAAAAGAAAGGAAAACTAAATGATCCGAGCAAAAGTGCTGCTTACTTTATCTGCAGCTTTCATAATCAATTTTATGTCTTACGGTCAAACTCAAGATACTGTTTGGCGTGTACAGGAACTTGATGCATTTCATGAAGTTATGCACCCGATCTGGCATGATGCTTATCCCGCAAAGGATTTTGGGGCTTTGAAAAAGTTTGTTGATGAGGTGAATATTAAAGCCAAAGCAGTTTATTCTGCATCATTACCGGGTATTCAAAGAGATAAGCAGTTAAAATGGAATGAAGGTGTCGTGCAGTTTCAAGCTGCTGTTGAGGATTACAATAAATTTGCATCCGGCGATGATAGCCTGGGACTTCTGAAAGCCGCAGAAAATTTGCACACCAAATACGAAATGATGGTAAGAATAATCCGTCCCGTTCTGAAAGAAATGGATGAATTTCATAAAACACTTTATGTTGTTTATCACGATTATCTTCCTAATAAGCTTTACAAAAAGCTAAGTAAAGTAACCGATAAGCTTATTAAGCAAGCTAAAGCTATTACTAAGGCAAAACTTTCTGCAAGACTCGAACCTAAAAAAGACGCCTTTAATTTGGCAGCTTCAGATCTTTTAATTTCAACTCAAGATCTGAAAAAAAGAGTAAAGAAAAACAACAAAATCAGTATAGATGCCGCTGTAGAGAATATGCATACAAAATATCAAAACTTAGAATCAATTTTTGAATAAGATCACAAAGGAAAAAAACTGGAGAGTTAAATGAAGTATAGAAAACTTGGAAAAACAAATATTGAGGTTTCGGAAATTAGCCTTGGCTGCTGGACAATGGGCGGGCTCAATTGGGTTAACGGCACTCCAAATGGCTGGGCAAATGTTGATGAAGATGAAGTGAAAGAGGCAATTTTTTATGCGATAGATCATGGCGTTACTCACTTTGACAATGCAGATGTTTATGGCAATGGCCGTGCGGAAAGAATGCTGGCACGAATTCTCGGTAAACAAACAAACAAATTTATTATTGCCACAAAAATCGGTTGGTTTCCTGGAACGGCTGTTCACGCTTATGAGCCCGCACACATCCGCCATCAATGTGAACAATCTTTAATAAATCTTAAACGAGATTATATTGATCTCTATTATTTTCATCATGGAGATTTCGGCGAAAGAGATGCTTATCTCGACGATGCAATTACCGTGATGTATAGATTAAAAGAAGAAGGCAAGATTAGAATAATCGGGCAATCTGCTTATTCGCATGATGACTTCGTAAAGCTAATCCCAAAGGTTAAACCAGAAGTAATACAAAGCTTTGCAAGCGCGGTTGATGATCGTTTTGTGCGGGAAGATACTCCCACAAGAAAGTTACTGGATGAACATAAAATTTCGTTCATAGCTTTTGGACCCGTTCATCAAGGTTTACTGCTCGGAAAGTACGATAAAAATAATCCGCCAAAATTTGAGCCTGGTGATCATCGTGCCAATTCCCCAAAATTCACGGCAGAAAATCTGGAAAAGCTTGAACCGAAGATTGAAAAGTTAAAAACAAAATTTGGTTCATCAAATGAAGAGCTGGCACGAATGGCATTACAGTATATGCTTTACTACAAAGTAGTTGGGTCGGTGATTCCTGGATTTAGAAATTTGAGGCAAGTTATCTCTAATCTTTATGGCGCCGATAAACCGTTAAGTGATGATGAGTTTAAGTTTGTAAGAAGTGTTTTCGCGGAGTGATAAGACTCAATAGAACGCAGATTTAGCTGATTGATTATGAACAGTTAGGATTTTAATTCCCAGCAAATAAATCAGCGTTCTAATAAAAAATTTATTATTTTCAGCTAATCAATTTTAGGGCACTCTTAATTAATCATTCAATCATACATTTGGGAGATTAACATGAACTTAGTTGACCGCGTGAAAAATCTGCTTCTTAGTCCCGCTAAAGAATGGGAAGTTATCAAGGGCGAAACTTGGACCACCGCCGATCTTTTCACTAAATACGCAATAATACTTGCTGCAATACCTGCGTTAGCAGGATTTCTCGGTTACACTTTTTTTGGTTTATCTTATGGCTTTGGTACTATTAAATTAGGATTTGGCACATCGCTTACATGGGCAATTTTAACTTATATCTTTTCTCTCGTTGGAGTATTTGTTCTCGGTTTTATAATTGATGCATTAGCACCATCATTCGGCTCAACAAAAGATATGGTTGCTTCACTTAAGGTTGCCGTTTTTTCATCTACCGCCGGATGGGTTGCCGGTATTCTGAATATTTTCCCGGCACTTGGAATTTTGGTAGCAATTGCAAGTATTTATGGACTTGTGCTACTCTACATGGGATTACAAAGAGTAAAAGATGTCCCGAAAGAAAAGATGGTGGGGTATTTTGTGGTTGTGCTGATTGCAGCAATTCTTGTTTACGTAATTATTGGAGCAATTGTCGGCGGAATTGCATTTAGCAGCGTTGCTCTTACTCGCCCGGCTTTTTAAAAACTTTTAGATTCATTTTTAAAGATGGTCACGGAGCAATTCGTGACCATTTTGCATTATACCAATGCTCAAAAAAGTAACTTTCAGATTCTACGAAGAGCTTAATGATTTTCTTCCGCCAAATAAAAGGAAGAAAAGATTTGAGCACAGCTTTATTGATAGAACTTCAATCAAAGATATGATTGAATCGCTCGGAGTTACTCACACCGAAGTTGATCTTATTCTCATCAACGGAATTTCAGTTGATTTTTCTTATTTAGTAAATAATGGAGATAAAATTAGCGTTTATCCAGAGTTTGAGTCATTAGATATAACTAACCTTCAGCGCTTACGGGCAAAACCTTTACGAAAACCAAAATTTATTCTTGATGTTCATCTCGGCACGCTTGCAAAATACATGCGTATGCTCGGGCTTGACACTCTATATCAAAATAATTACAAAGATGATGAGATTGTTAAAATATCTTTAAAAGAAAAGCGAGCTATTCTCACTAAAGACAGGGGAATACTAAAAAGATCCGAAGTTACTCACGGTTACTGGTTAAGAAGTGTAAAAGCAGAAAATCAAATTATTGAAGTGATTGAGAGATTCGATCTAAAAAGTCAAATTAAAGAATTATCGAGATGCCTTCTTTGCAATTCACCACTTAGGAAAATTGCCAAAGCGAGAGTAATTGATCGTCTTCCAAAAAAAGTAAAAGAGTATCAAATAGAATTTTATTATTGTAAGAATTGCGATAAGGTTTTTTGGAAAGGCAGTCATTACACCAAAATGAAGGGAATTATAGAGAAGATTATGTTGTTATAGTCGATTATTGGGCAGCCCACGACTTAAGTCGTGGGTTACCATAGCGGTTATTGGCATGAATTGAGATAAATTTGAATTACATTTTTATTATGAATTTATAAATTATGTCATTTATAGTTTCTATTATCGTTGCAGTCGTTCTTCTTTTTTTGATTGAGTACTACTTCCTTAGGAAAGTCAAAAATTCAGTTAAAATTCTTTTTCCCGACTTTCAGTTTGCAAAGTATAAGAAATTCATTATCGGCCTTATTGTTTATATCAACTTCTACATGATTTTGGTAATAATTTCTTATCTCTACACTTTTATAGTTCATGGCGACAGACCTGTTCCCCCGGAGAATTTCTTTTTCGATTATCTAATCTTGTTCCCCTTTTGGATAAGCATGCTTATATTCGTTCAATGCGGATTGCTTTATCTTTTGCTGGATCTAATCAAGCTGCTTTTGCTTCCTCTTTATAAAAAATATAAAACAAGGCTTCTCCCAATTCAAGCAAAAATAATTTTAGCCATCGCTGTTTTGTTCATCACTTACATTCCCATCAGAGTAATTTATGATTACAATACTGTCTCCTTGCGTGTTGTTGAGTTCAAAAAACAAAATCTTCCGGAAGATTTAATTGGACTTAAAATTGCCTTTATTTCTGATATTCAAGCAGACAGATATACAAATGATGCCCGCCTTGAGAGATTCATTTCAAAAGTTAATGCAACTGAGCCGGATTTAATTCTGATTGCGGGAGATATGATAACAAGCACTCCGAACTATATAAATACCTCTGCGCAATATGTTGGCGAACTGAAATCAAAATATGGGACTTATTCCTGTGTTGGTGATCATGATAATTGGGCTTATTGGCGAGACAATGTAAGAAGCTTAAGAGAAATTACTGAGGCACTTCAGAAAAATAATGTTCAAATGATTGACAACGGAAGAAAAGTATTCAAGGTTAATGATTCTGAAGTAAATGTAACATTTGTAACCAATACTTATGTAGAAACAATTTCCGCGGCCGCACTTGACAGCTTGACTCAGCTTGAAAAAGATTATGATCTAAAAATATTCCTTTCTCATCAGCCAAGAAACAAATTTATTGATGCTGCAGTTAAACATGATTATGATTTGCTTTTGGCGGGTCATACGCACGGCGGACAAGTTACTTTCTTTTTCCCTTTTTACAATTTATCTGCAACCTTGATCGAAACTAAATATGTCCGCGGCGATTTTTACTTTGGCGATATGCTAATGATTGTAACCCGTGGATTAGGAATGTCGCTTCTTCCATTAAGATATAACTCAACTCCCGAAATCACGTTAATCGTGCTTGGTGCGAAGTAATTTTTTCAACGTTATTTTGTTTTATCCTCAATACCCGTCACACTAAGTAAGGTGTGAACCGGAATCTATTTCAGCTTCGGATAAATATTTTAAGGTTTCTCCATAAAAAAGATTATTTTCGTTCTAAGTATTGATTCAAGTTTTATTAAAAAATAATTATGACAGATACTCCCAAAGAAATTGAAACATCAACATCTGTAGCATCAAAGCAAATCCGCGAGCTTGAGTGGATTGAAAAGCTTACTCACTTCATGGATAATCTTGTACGTGTGCCAGGAACAAAATTTCGTTTCGGGGTTGATCCGCTTCTTGGATTAATTCCTTTTGCGGGTGAGATAGTTACATTCATAATTTCTGCAATAATTTTGCTAGCACTAATTAGACATGGAACAAGCGGAAAGCTAGTTATGCTGATGCTTTCCAATGTTACTGTTGACGCGCTTGTCGGTGCCATTCCTTTCTTGGGAGATATTTTCGATTTTACCTTCAAGGCAAACAAAAGAAATATCAATCTTCTCAAGCAGTATCATCACGAGGGAAAACACACGGGAAGCGGATTAAAAATCATTCTCGGCGTTCTTGCTTCTCTCTTAATCATTATCTTTATCTTAATCTTCATCTCGTATCAGTTCCTCAAATGGGCAAGCAATTATATTCAGCCAAAATTATTTTGATGATTTATGAACGACCTAACCCTTACCCATATTTTCATCTACCCGATTAAATCTTTAGGGGGAATATCACTTCAATCAGCTAAAGTTGAAGAGCGCGGACTGCAGTACGACAGACGATGGATGCTTGTTGATAAAAACGGGATGTTCCTTACTCAACGAGAACATCCGCAGATGACTCTGCTTCAAGTGAACATTAAAAATGATAAACTCGAAGTCTCGCATAAATTGAAAACATTATCCGGTCTCCAACTTCCAATCTCCGACAGCCCAACAACTGCTAGCATTATGGTAAACATTTGGAATGATGTTGTCATTGCAAAACAACTTAATAAAGAAATTGATGAATGGTTTTCAGATGCACTTAACCTAGACTGCCATCTCGTTTTTATGGAATACGACTCAGATAGATTTACAGACAGAAAATACACACCCGAACCAAAACATGTCAGCTTTGCAGATGCTTATCCGTTTTTAATTATCGGTGAGGAATCTCTAAACGAACTAAACTGCAGATTAAAAGAACCGCTGCCGATGAATCGCTTTCGTCCCAATTTTGTTTTCAGCGGAGGAGAACCATTTATTGAAGACACATGGAAAGATTTTACGATTGGCAATTTGAAATTTAGAGCAGTAAAACCATGCTCTCGATGCGTTATCACAACAATAAATCCAGATACTGCAGAAAAAAGTAGCGAGCCGCTTGAAACTCTTGCTAAGTTTAGGAAAGTTGGTAACAAAGTAAACTTTGGGCAGAATGTAATTGGCTATGATGAAGGGATTGTGAAAGTTGGGGAGATTGTGGTACAATTAACCTGAAGTTGTCATCCCGAACCTGCCTTGCCGGCAGGCAGGCTTATTTCGGGATCTGGAACATCATTCAATTATAAGGCGGGATGCTGAAACTATACTGATTTTCATCAGCACAGGATTCAGCATGACTATAAAATGACAAACACAAAATATCAATACACCAATGT
>JBGSOQ010000319.1:0-1614 GCA_041739035.1 Ignavibacteriaceae bacterium
TAAAAGATTAATAGCTAATAATTTTAATGATCAAACAATTTATAAATTGAACATTTTGAAAAGAGGAAATCAAATTGTTTTTTCTAAAATGCTTGAAAATATTAATGCAAAGAAATTTTTTGTAAAGAACATGACTGTTAACAATTATCATTTAGTTTATTTAAATCAAACTAAGCGATGTATATCCATTAGGCAGATATGACTGGCAAGTTAATTTTATTCATTACGATTATATTTTTAGCGGGGAATCACTCATATTCCCAGATAAATTACAGCAAAAGTTTTCTTGATTCTGTCTACACCGAGTATGTTAACTTGAAACAGGTGAAGACAAATAAAGATTACAACAAACCGCTGGGAATTAAAACTGAAAATGCTAAATGCGGGTTGTTCGTTATCAATTGGGTAAAACAAAATATAGATTTGTTTTCTCCACAGCAACAGCAGCTGCTCAAAACACTCTCAGGTCGACCATCTCTTCCAGTAAGTATTATCTCGCCTTCCGGAAAATTTCGAATTCATTATGATACAACAGTAACGGAGAAACCAAAATATAATACTTCGATGAGCATTGAAGAGAATCTCTCGATGGTTTCTATGGCTATTGATTCAGCATATAATTTTGAGGTGAATTATTTGGGATACCCGCCGCCTCCGTCCGATAATGGGGCAGGCGGAGATAATCTTTATGATATTTATGTTATTAATCTTGGTGGAGGGCTGTACGGCTACACTGAATTGGAAAATGATCTCGGTGCTCAAAAGTATACTTCTTTCATGGTCATTGATAATGATTATACTGGATATTATTCATCAGGAATTAACGGTGCACGGGTTACATTAGCTCACGAATTTCACCACGGAATTCAAATGGGAAATTATATCCTTCGATTTGAAGATACTTTTTTTTATGAAATCACTTCAACCGCTATGGAAGAATTTGTGTACGATGATGTTAATGACTACTACGCTTATATGTCGAGTTATTTCTTAAGTCCCCAGAGAGCTTTTGCAGAAAATGACGGCTATAATCTCGCAATTTGGAATATTTATTTAAAAGAAAATTTTGGTTTCGGTATAATCAAAAAGCAGTGGGAATTGATGCCGACTCAAAGAGCAATGAATGCTATCAACTTAAGCTTATCAGAAAAGAGTACAAGTTTTAAGCATGAACTAAATAATTTTGGGATCTGGACTTATCATACAAGATATCGCGCAATACCGGGAAAGTATTTTGAGGAAGCTTCAAAATATCCATTAGTGAGACCTCTTTCTACATTGGCGTTCACCTCGCCGAGTGAAATTATTACCATAAATTCGAAACCAACAGCAAATAACTTTATTCGCTTTACAAATCAGGCTAACAATAATGATACGCTTTATGTTCTTATTACAAATGGAGATGTTCAAGCCGCGGTAAATAATATTGGTCAAACTGACAGTATTACATACTATCTATACGATTATCCGGAGAGCGGTGCAAGCAAAATTGATTCTAATTATTATTCAAAGTTTACCACTGCAAATCCTTTCCTTTGGTCTGTTTCTGAAATTTCAGATACGACAATAAATATTGTCGAGCCGCAGATAAAAACTGATTTTCCATATCCGATG
>JBGSOQ010000354.1:0-10294 GCA_041739035.1 Ignavibacteriaceae bacterium
AACGAGATGATTAGTAATGAAAATAAGCTATCGAATACTTTTTATTAACTTTTTTGTAGTAGTATTAATTGTAGGAAGCGCTTCCTTCGCTTTCTATTCGATAATGTATAATGTCCTCACCAGCCAACAATCTAAATACCTTCTTAAATCTTCTAGCGATTTTGTTTTAGCATACAATGAAACTTTTCAAAATACTAGTGATGATTTTAAGAAATTATCAAGATCAGAATTATTTTCTCAAGAAAAATTAAAATCTACGAACATTGATTTTATTTTAGAACAAAACTCAAAAAACGCAAAACTCTATTCACAAGCTGTTTCAAAAGCGGGAGTCAATCTTTCGCAAAAAGTCACTTCCCTTGAAGAATTCATTAAAGATAATCCTTCAGCAGTAATAAAAAATCATACTTTTCCCGACGGCCAATCAGTTTATTACGGCCGTTTGCTAACTGATGAGTTTCTTAATTCCATTTCACAAAAAATTAATGCTCAAGTTGCAATAATAACAGGCAAATCAACACTTCAGATTTCGAATCAGTCAATAAACCAGCAGTTTATTTACTTTCTGAATAAAGCATACAATAATTTATCCCGGCAGAAAAAATTCGAGGTTTATTCGGAAGATTCTGGTCAGGCCGACATTATCTCAACACTTTGCAACGTTTCATCGAATGTTGGTGAAAATCATAGTCTGGACTTTCTAATATTTTCAACATTGAATGAAGCAGCCGATTTACGATCGAGCATAAAATATATACTCCTAACAGTTGGAATAGCAGGCGTACTACTTTCCCTAATTTTAACTTTTGTGTTTACACAAAAAATTAGAAGTCAACTCAGCTTGTTAAGTAATGCTACTGAGCTGACAAAACAAGGAAATTTCAAAAATAAAATTGAAATAAAAACAAAAGATGAAATCGGGCAATTAGCGGCCGCATTCAATAGTATGCTGGATGAGCTAGACAAACATAATCGGGCAATTAGTGACTATTCTGACTTTATTGCGCTTATCAACAAAAATCCCTCTTTAAAGGAAATTGCTGACGCAGCATTAAATAAAATTATTAAAACCGGAGGATTTGCTGTTGGTGCTATCTATGCTGTTAAAGACCACACTATTACATTAATTCGTTCTTACGGAATTAGAAACAAGACTCATGAAGAGAATTTTGAATTTTTTAATTCTGCTATTCAAAATCGTGAGATGCAAGAGCTTAATTTTGAAAAAAATTTCCCAATTGTATCTTCAGGAATAATTTCACTTGAAATTAAGCACATGCTTGTTATCCCAATAATTTATAATAGTGAAGTAATAGCAATCATCGAACTTGGCGGTTTGGAAAAACCATCCCAGGAAATAAAAAATTATATACTTAAAATTCAAGAACAGCTTGCCATTGGATTGACGAATGCGTTTGCATTTGTTCAGCTTGAAAATTTGGTGGTTGAATTGAAGCTTCTTAATGAGGAATATCAAAAACAAAATCTCCAGGTGAAGGAGCAAAATGAATCATTGGTTAAATTACATGATCAGCTAAAGGACAAAGCCCGTGAGCTTGAATTTCAGAAGCTGAAAGCTGAGGAATCCACAAAACTAAAGTCTCAATTTCTTGCAAGCATGTCGCATGAATTGCGGACACCAATGAATTCCGTTCTTGGTTTAACCGAATTAATTTTAGAAGAAGCCTCTGCCTTAAGCTCAAAAACTAAAGAGAGATTGGAGATCGTGCATCGAAGCGGGAAGCGTTTGATGAACTTAATAAATGACATTCTTGATCTCTCTAAAATTGAAGCCGGAAAGATGGATCTTAAGAACGACGATGTTCTTATTGAAGATATAATTTTTGATATTGAGGCAGCAATCAAACCATTAGTGACTAAAAAACATTTGGAATTAAAGATTGTAAGAAAAATCAACTCCAATACGATGATCAGCACCGATCGCGGGAAAGTAACTCAAGTACTTATTAATTTATTAGGTAATGCGGTTAAGTTTACTGAAAAAGGATTTGTAGAGCTGCACGTAGAGGCTGAGTCAGAAGATAAATTAAAGTTTGATATTGTAGATTCTGGAATAGGAATTTCCGCCGATAATCAAAAAATAATATTTGAGGAATTCAGGCAAATTGATGGAACCACTACGCGGAAATACAGCGGAACTGGTTTGGGATTGTCAATCTGTAAAAAAATTGCTGAAATGCTTAATGGTTCGTTAGCTGTTGAAAGCCAGCTAAATAAAGGTTCAGTTTTTTCATTTACTATTCCACTTAAAATTGCGTCGGATAGCAATGATGATAATCGATCAGTTAATGTGGAAAAGTTAAGAAAGAATAGGAATAATCCCATACTTGTTATTGATGATGATGCCGATATTCGTGTTACAATCGGTGAATATTTAGAATCGCGTGGTTACAACGTTGCCTATGCAGACAACGGTGCGGATGCTGTCTCGCGTGCCAAAGAACTTCAACCCTTTGCAATAACTTTAGATTTACTTTTGCCCGATAAAGATGGGTGGACAGTTCTTAGGGAATTGAAAGAAGATCCATCAACGAATGATATTCCTGTTATTCTAGTCTCAATTATTGGTGATAAAAATCTTGGGTACGGACTAGGAGCCTTTGAGTATTTTGTAAAACCCATTTCACGTAATGAACTTCTTTCAGCATTTAACAAATTAGAAAATTACGCCAGGAAGAAAATAGATAAAATTGTTCTTGTTGATGATGATGAGTCCGAATACGAAAGATTCAAAGATGCTCTGCTTAATGATGGAGTTTCGGTGCATTTTATTAAAGACAGCCAGCTTGCAGTAACAAAAATTGCCAATATTCAACCTGATCTGATTGTTCTAGACTTGCTTATGCCTGGTATAGATGGAATTACACTAACCCATGAACTTAGAAATCATAAAGAGACCAAGCATATTCCAATTATTATCAGTACAACCAAAGACTTAAAAGAAGATGAAAAAAAATCCCTTCAGAATATAGTTGAAGATATAACAGTCAAATCAAAGGGACATCCGCTGGATGCATTGAAAATTGTTAGAGACAGAATAAGGATGGACGAACTATCATCTTTTGTTGAAAATAGTGTCAACAAAAAACCATCGGAAATTGTGGAAATACCAATCGATACTGAGCAAATTTTATTTAGCGAAAGTATAAAACAAAATGAAATCCTCGGGGAGATTTTGATAGTTGATGATGATCCTGACGCTTTATTTACTGTTAACGAGATTGTTCAGTCATGCAATTGCAAAACTTTTCTAGCAAAAAATGGACTGGAATGCCTGGATATTTTAGAAGAGAATATCCCGGATTTGATATTACTGGACATTATGATGCCTGAAATGGATGGATTTCAAACAATAAAGAAAATTAGGGAAAACCCAAATTGGCGGCATATCCCTGTATTTGCGGTTACGGCACGAGCTATGCTGGAGGATAGACAGATTATCCTTAAAAATGGTTTTGATGATTACATAACTAAACCTGTTAACATGGGAGTTATTTCATTTAAGATTGAAAAATTATTTTCTAAAAAAAGAGTTAAATAGTATGAAAAGAATATTGGTTGTTGATGATTTACCGGAAAATGTCTTTATGCTTCAAGATAGACTCGAAAATGAGGGCTATGAGGTAGTAACAGCATATGATGGAAAAACCGGTATTGCCAAGGCAACAAGCGACATGCCTGATTTAATTCTTCTAGATGTTATGATGCCCGGTATGACAGGAATTGAAGTTTGTAAAGTATTGAAGCAAGATCCTTCGACTGCCGATATTCCAATAATTATTGTCACTGCTAAATCAGGCGCTGATGATACTAGAGAAGGTTTAGAGGCTGGAGCTTTTGATTATATTAAAAAGCCCTTTGAAAAAGTGGAAATGTTAGCGAGAATTAATTCGGCATTGAAACTATCTGAGGCTCATAAGCTAGTAGTGGAAGCTGAGAAAAGGAGCATGTATGCCGCGACGGTTTTAACTACAAATCATAAAATTAAACAGCCTCTCACGTTGATAAGCCTTTCTTCAGCGGCAATAAAAAGAGAATTGAACAAGGAGCAGATATCCAGAGATGCAATCTTAAACCGGTTGAACTATATTGAAACAGCAGTTAATGAGATTACAAATATTCTTAATCAGCTTAATGCAATAAAAAAACCGCTAACCCCTGATTATGCGAAGAATGTTAAAATGATAGAAGTTGAAAAAGAAACAGAAACAGAGGAAGGTGTGTTAGATAAGGCTCCGGATAGTTGAAAGCATCGTATCAAATTCGTACGGTTTTGTAACCAAGCTTGTAACTCCGAATTTTTTAACATCTGAACTTGTTTCAATAGACAAACTTCCAGTTGATAGGATAACCGGCATTTGGTAGTTAAGTTTTCTTAGTTCTTGAACACAATCTAATCCATTCATTCCGGGCATGTTATAATCAATAATCAGTAAATCTACTTTCATTTCTTCTGTTAATACTTTTAACACTTCGGCGCCGGATGTAACTCTAATCACATTAAATCCGCTGGTTTCTAATAGCTCAGCAAGTAAATCTCTAAGCATAAGTTCATCATCGGCCAATAATATAATTTTTTCGGAAGGTTCAGAAGTTGTTTCATGAGAGATGGGTTCATAAACAGGAATATAAACGTTAAAAGTTGTGCCTTCATTTGGTTTGCTTGTAACATCTATATGCCCGTTGTGAGCTTTAACAATACCATAGGTAACATATAAACCCAAGCCTGATCCCGTTTCCTTCTTTTTTGTTGAAAAATAAGGATCAAAAATTTTACGAATATTTTCTTCCGATATTCCTTCACCAGTATCGGTAACGGAAAAACAAACATACTTGCCTTTATCCAGCCAGGGAAAATTTGAAATGTTTTTATCGTTAATTGTAACATTCTTTGCAGATAAGGTTATTTTGCCAGTTCCCCGGATAGCTTCTTTTGCATTCACACAAAGGTTCAGTAACACCTGGTAAATCTCGGTTGGGTTACCTAGAATATCATTTATTTTTTCCTCAGTGCTGCTTTCAAAAACCAATTCTTTTGAAAAGGTTTGATTAACTACCTTCGAAAGTTCAGTAATAAGTAAGTCGGATTTTATTAATTCCTTCTGCTTGGGAGTCGGTTTACCAAATGAAAGCAATCCCTTTGTCAAATCTCTAGCTCTTATAGCGCAATTTTCTATGTTATCTACTAAGCGGGTAACATTTTCAGTTTGCTCTACTCGCTTTTTCAGCAAATTCAAACTTCCAAAAATGCTTGAAAGTAAATTGTTGAAATCATGCGCCATACCGCTGGACAATTTGCCGATTGTTTCCAGTTTCTGCCCTTGTAAAAGTTTTTGCTCTAATGTAGTGTTTAATTCTCGAGCTTTAATGCTGCTAATTGTAAAAGCCAGAAGAGATGAAAATTGTTCTATGTGGTTAAGTTCGTTGTGCGAATATTTTTTATCCTTTTTACCAAGAATTACAGCAGCTAATAATTTATCGTGGATAAAACAGGGGGCAATAAGTAAATAATCCGATTGCAAAACATGGGCTAAGTTAAAGCCAATGCTATTAGGTGCAGATGTAATAGTTAGTGATTTTTTATTTACCGTGAGCCATTTTGTTAAGAAAGAAAAACTTGCTCTCAGTTCCTTTTCCACCTCAGTCTTGTTAGCAATTTGTTCATTCGGATCGTGGAACATTATTTCATATTTTTTATCTTCTTCATAAAAAATTATAAGACTGGACTTGCTGTCTGTAATTCTTTCACATCGAATAAGAATATCTTCAGATAAAACACTTAACGAATTTTCCTTAATTAGGATGCTAAGAATATCATGAAGCTCTTTTTGAAATTCAATATTCTTTTGCATTATGTTCTCGTGTTTTTCACTTAAGTTTCTTCTAACCTGCGGGGAATAAATTCTTAATAAATAACCGTCAAGTTTATTTTTCTTTACAAGCGGAACAACACTGAGATTTTTATGATGGTAAAACGAACTGATGTGAAGAGATTTGTGTTTTTCTAAGATGCCGAGATCATCTTCATCTTTAATACTAAAAAGATCAAAAAACAATCGCCCTTTTATTTTAGGAAATTTAGTGTCTTCTTTAAAGCTTTTATTGAACCAAAGAATGATTCCATCTTTGTCGGCAATTGCAAGAGAATTGCCCTCAACTTCTAAAAGCTCGGGTAGAGCATAGTTAGAAATTATTTTACTAAGCATTAAATTAATCTTGTCTGATCTCGTACTTTTTAATTTTTGTGTAAAGGGTTTTGGGACTTATACCGAGCTGGTTAGCAGTTTGGGTTCTATCCCACCTATTAAGTTTAAGAACCTTGGCAATATGGAATTTCTCCATGTCGTCCATGCTAAGCACTTCGGCAATACGAATATCTTCTTCATTCATTAGCGGCTGAGTCATTCTTGCTGTTGCGCTTACAGGAAGATTGAGATCGTCCGGTTCTATAAACTCACTTTCTGAAAAGATTATTGCTCTTTCAATGGTATGTTCAAGTTCTCGAACATTGCCAGGAAAATTGTAGTTCAGAAGAGCCATCTCTGATTTAGGAGATAACTGTTTTGGAGATCTTATTGGAGATTTGCTTTCAAGAAAGAATTTTGCGAGCACAGGTATATCGTCTTTTCTATCTCTTAGTGGAGGAATTGTCAACGTGATTACATTCAAGCGGAAAAGCAGATCCCGCCTAAAATTCTTATTGTCGGCTTCCTCTAAGAGATTTCTATTTGTAGCACCTATAACTCTAACATTAGAATTGAGATTTGCGACTCCTCCAATTCTTCTATATTCCCCATTCTCAAGAAAGCGTAAAAGCTTAGGCTGAAGCGATAAGCTCAACTCACCAATTTCATCTAAAAAAAGTGAACCTCCATTAGCTATCTCAACCAATCCTTGCTTAGTATTTTTGGCATCGGTAAAAGCGCCGCGCTCGTGTCCGAACAGCTCGCTTTCTATTAATTGATCAGGCAGAGACGCACAGTTGATGACTACAAAAGGTTTATCTGCCCGGGTAGAATGTTTGTGAATGTATTCTGCAAAAAGCTCTTTGCCGGTTCCAGTTTCACCTTCAATAAGAATATTAGAATCCGACAGTGCTGCTTTGTTCGCTAAATTAATAATTTTTTGAAGCTGCGGGCTATCGCCAATTATATTGTGGGGAAGTTTTTTATTAACTTTTTCTTTAAGAATGGTGTGCTCAATTATTAACGATTTATGTTCAAGAGCTTTGCTTATTGTTACTACTAACTCATCCAAATCATAAGGTTTAGTTATGAAATCATACGCCCCCATTTTTATACACTCAATTGCTTTTTTCAAATCATTAATGGCCGTGAGCATAATTATTTGCAGGGAAGAGTTGTATTCACGGGCAAATTTTAATACCTCTTCACCGGAAACCTCTGCCATCGTAAGATCAAGAAGAAGCAAATCATAATTTTTTCTTTTGATTGCTTCTATAGCAAATTTGCCGTCATAAACGTTATCTACAGTAAAGCCTTCTTCAATAAGCTGTTCTTTTAAAAGATAGCTTAGGGTTTCATCGTCATCACAAACTAAAATTTTCGAATTTTTAGACATAACTTAATTTATATTTATTGTTCTAATTATTGAATTCATTTGAATTAAAACCCCAAATTTTTATATTTGTGCTCCAAAAATTGAGGGCGTGTAGCTCAGTGGTAGAGCATTTGCCTTTTAAGCAAAGGGTCGGTGGTTCGATCCCACCCACGCTCACTTTTTTGATTTTCGCTCCAGTTAGTTGATCTGAATTTCCCGGCCTATAGTTGTCAAATCTACTCCAAAATTCAACTAAAGACTCTAATAGTATCAAATTGCCAACAAATATAAGTATAAAATTTCTAATTCGCAGTAGTTCCATAATCTAAAAAATGTGTGCAAATTTATATTTCTATCTAACTATCAAATGATTTATGCGCCATTTTTTAAACTTAAAGATATATAACCGTACAATGGATTGATCTTATTTTTAGTGATATTTTTTCTCAGTAAAAGAGTGTATATTTTAGAAAAAAATAGGTATAGGATTTACTTTGGGCGAGATTGTTTTCTGGACGATAATGCGAACTGCAATAGTTATTCCCCTGGTATGGTTTCTTCAAGGATATATAGATTTTAAGTTTTGGTGGGTGCTTGTCTTGTTTGCTATTTACGGAGTTATTATCCATCCGGCGATTATTCATTATCGCTTGTTCGAAGAAAAAAATGCCGATATAATTGATGCGACGTTATGTTCAACTTGCCAGCACTTCGATAAATCGGCAGTGCTATGCATGAAACACGATTCTCATCCAACAACCGAATATTTACCTTGTGACGGAATTGATTGGCAGCCGATAGAATTTCAAGATAGACTTCAATCTTCCGAAGAATAATCGAATTTTGAATTACTTAAATCAGGGATGTTCTTTCGTTCTCGCTTCAATTCATAAACATAAATCACCCTTCCAAGATTTGAAAGAAAGGGAAAACCAATCTGATCATATTCGTATTTATCATCATTAAAAATTTGATTTTCGTTAACATAAATAACCGCACTGAGCAGAAACTCAATATTATTTTTGAAATCAACAACGTAAGCATTATCAATCAAATAACCATAAGCATCTCCAACCTTGTTGAAAATTCTTATCTCTCCGCTAAGCGAATCCTTTTTATCACCGAACATGAAAAATTTAACGTAGCTATCCCAATATTCTGAGGAATTGTACTTCGGGTATTCACTTTCTCGAGGAAACATCGCCATGTATTTATAAATGAATTTGTAATCCTCATCCGTTAAGTTGAATCTTTCTTGCTTATCAAATGCTTCGGGAAAGAATAACCGCTCCAATATTCCGTGAAGATTCTGAAGAGAAATGTAATTTGAGTTCGAAAAATCTTTTGGTTCATTAATCAGAGAATCATTGCGATAAAAACCAATTCCTCTTTTTATTTTTGATAATTTATTCGGATACTGTTCCTCGCGGCAAACCATTGGCTGGGAATAAATCACTTCCTCCCCATCATAAAAAGAAATTGGATTAGTACACGCATTTTGTTCTGGAGTTAGTGAAATCGAAAGTCTGCTTACCAATCGGCAATCAGTTAATCCTTTGTGCCAAAGTTTTTCATTCAAATATTGCTGTCCTAAAAATTCATACAAACGGTTGTAAGCATCGTTGTCGCTCACCAAAAATATTTTTTTGATGTACTGAGCAATTGAAGGCAGTCCATTTTCAGAAGTCGGATCGGTTGTGGCTGCTGTTTGCCAGCTATGTACACTGTCAATTCGAAGATGAGTGAATTTATTCAATCCATCTAAATTGAGTTCATTAATTTTCTCTAGAGATAAAATTGCCGCGGGAAGTTTTACTGTACTTGCAGGATAAAAGTATTTTGCGGCATCAAGATCATATGTAAATGTTCTGAATGAAGGAAAATTCTTTTCGTCTCGATTGATTTGAGTATAAATTATTTGCACTTCAAATTTTTCGGGATTTGCCAGATAGTCTTTGAAACAATTCTCGTTTGAAGAGATTAATTCCCAAATTAGGTTATAGTCTGGTTCATTAGATTTGCTTTGCTGGCCCAGCAGAAAAAATGATGCAATTATAATTGTAGAAACAGCTCGGGCTATAAACCCTGAAAA
The DNA here is from genome assembly GCA_041739035.1 of Ignavibacteriaceae bacterium. Lineage (GTDB taxonomy): Bacteria > Bacteroidota > Ignavibacteria > Ignavibacteriales > Ignavibacteriaceae > XYD12-FULL-36-8. The sequence continues at coordinate 9,674 of JBGSOQ010000354.1, forward strand.
ATTAAAAAATGCCATTATCTTATTCACTTTTTTGTTCCATATTAGGTTTAAAAATAAATAAAAGAAGATTACAATTATTACAAATTTCATAGAATTTAAAGCATTTTCCATGCTTTTTTAACACCGTATAGTTGCCTTCAATTTTAACCGCGGGTAATCTTCCCGATAAGATTTCTATCACGTTCATCTGTTTTATGTTGCTTTTCCAAATTTCTATTTCTAATTTATTAACAGAGAAGTAGTTAATACTGCATCTTGTTCAATTTTCTTCCTGCTAACTACTTATTTAACTAATAAAAAAGTAGGAGGAGCATGATCGGGGCTAAAAATTCCTGCGGCGGAATCATTCATGATCTTGACTTTAGATTCGGAAGTGAACTAACCTATAAATTTTCCTCACAGCAGTTATTTACTCATCATTCGTTTGAGAATTTTTTATTCGCAGTTTTAGTTTCTCTAATTTTTTCTTCTTACGTTTTTACCCAGCCTGTAGACCTCCTCTTTGAAAACATACCAATTGAAGAAGGCACACCAACAAGTATTCAGTATATCTATCAAGATAAAATTGGTTATTTATGGTTTGCTACATGGAGCGGACTATATAAATACGATGGTTACAAT
>JBGSOQ010000373.1:0-3764 GCA_041739035.1 Ignavibacteriaceae bacterium
AAAATAAATTGGTGAAGGTTTTCCAATTAAAATAGCTTTTTTTTCAGTTGCGTACTCAATTGTACTGATAAACGAACCTGCATCAAGCATTACTTTATTTTCTTCCGGTGACCAGTAACGGTTCATATGCATTGCTACTAAATCAGCACCATTATGAACTTTAAGAAAAATTTCATTTAATATTTCAACAGACCAACCATCAACCAAATCGCCAATTACTACTGCTTCAGGGTTGGTATCATCAATAAATTTATGGAATTCTTTTTTTATACTTTCGATACAATAAACTGAAACCCTCTTATAATTTTTCTCCACATATTCTAGTGTAGCATCAACAGCAGTCAAAATTCGAACAACACTTGGTAGTTGATTTCTAACTAAGAATTCTCTAACGTCCTCTGCGGTTTTTAAAGTGGAATTACTGAGAATAAAGGCAGGTATTTGCTGGTCGCGTAAAAATTCAAAAAACTCTTTGGAGTATGGTGCAAGTTTTCCAAAAAGATTAATCACTCCATCAAAGTCTATTAAAAATGGAGTTATTTCTTTTTTTGAGAATATTGAAAAAAATTCATTGGCTTTGTTGTTCCCATGCGTTAGTTGTATCGATTTTCTTTCTTCCGAATAAACGAGTTCAACGACTTTTCTAAATTCATTATTAATTAACTTATTTTTTATATGCGAAGCGATAATAATTAATTCCTTTCCCCAAAAACTATTGTGAAAGAATATATCATCTTCTAATAAATTTTCAACAGTAATACTAATTTTTTCGAAAAGATCGATTTGATCCCAATATTTAGGGTATACATAGCAACATGTACGCCCTAAAATTCCTAAAAGTTCTCCAGATTTTTTATTCCGGTATTGGGATTTTGGTATATCGAAATCAATATTGACACTATCGCTATAAATCAATTTTTGAATTTGATCTTGAAGAGACGCAATTTGTTTAATTTCTTTTTTGGAAAGCTTTCTCGTAAGAAAATCACCTCATTCTAGAAATTCTTTGATGATGAATTTACTATTAGTAATAACTTTACTGGGCGATTTGCATCGCCCCGAAAAGTATTAAGCTTTTACTTTTGATAGCTGTGGAAATTTGGATTGAAGAACTGCAAATAGACCAAAGAGTGATCCAACAAAAACCAAATCGCCAATAATTGTGTGATGGAAGAATGGAATTGCTGCGACATAACAAGCAATCAAACCCGAAATATTTTTTGCGTACAGAGGGCTTTGAACCCACATTTGGAAATTAGTTAAAACAAAAAATAATATTGATGAAAATAACGATGCCGCAACTACATTTTTAAACTTAATATTCCGGCTTAAAACAATTCCAACACCAACAATTATTACAAAACTTAAATAGACTGATAACATTCCATTGTGAAACCCGATAATTAAATCAGTAAGGAGCATAGCAATCATCGGGACGATAAATGCAAATTTTTTCTCGCTGAAATATGCTCCCCCAAATAAAGCCATGGCACCTACAGCTGTAAAATTTGGCGGATGGGGAATTAATCTTGTAAAAGCCGCTGCCAAAATCATGATGCTAAGAAGCCAAAATCTAGAAGTTAAGTTGTTTGAGTTCATGTTTAGTTCCTTTCTTAAATTTCTTGTCAAAAAAATGGTGATTAACTTATCTAACTAATTCAAAGATAAAAATTCTTGTTGCTCTAATCAAAATATTACGAGATTAAAATTCAGATATCGTTCAAGCTTAATTTTATTCCGCCGTAAATGGAGAACCCGGGAGTTGCATAACCATAAACTTCTTCATAATCGATGTCAAGAATATTCTCAAAGCGTAAATTTAATCTTAACCAATCAAGTAATTGATAATGTGAGGCTAAATTTAGTAAGAAATAATCTTTTAATTCAATTCTATCTGCTGTGGAAAAATCAATATCTTCTCTTTTACCAACATAAACAAGTTCGGTGTTGATGTTAGCATTTTGATTAATCGTGTAGCTGACAAATAAACCGGTTTTGTGTTCCGGTCGCCTTATGAGTTTTCTGTTTCTGTCAGAAACTCCTTCGCTTTCATCTTTTGCTCTTGTAAAAGTATAATTGGCTTTGATCTCCAGTTTATCTGACATACGTGAAGTCAGATAAGCTTCGATTCCGTTCGTTTTTGCTATATTGATGTTAATCGTTCTAAAGCTTTTATCAAAACCGAGTAAATCTTTATAATCATTTTGAAAATAGGTTACACCGAATAAAATGGACTCATTCAAAAAGTATCGTTCAATTCCCACATCAAATCCAACACTTTTTTCAGGTTTTAAATCGGGATTCCCGAAAGCCGGATCATATAAATTAAATAACGAGGGAGTTTTGAATCCGGTTCCGAACGTCGCTTTAACTTTTGTTTGTGTTGTCCAAATGATATATGCGGGGGCAATCCGATAAGTAAATGAGTAGCCGGATTGGTCGTTATTATCAAACCGTGCACCAACTGTGCTAAAAAAACTATTCCCAATTTTGAGCTGATCTTGAACGTAAATTCCAAAGGTTCTTGTATCTTGTTTAGGAAAAATACTTGCATAGTCAGGAGGAAATAAAAACGTTTTAGCAAAATATTCTGAAGCCGCTTCTTCAGCCTCATATTCTATACCGGCAGTAACTAAATTTGCATCGCTTAGTCTGAAATCATTTTGCCATTCAAGTTTATATTTTTTTCCGTCATATAAACTTTTTGAATCGTAAATACTTGCTGCTGAAGTGTCGTAGGAATAATTTCGAATATTCCGGAACATAGAAGCTCCAATCTTTGAATTCCATTTACCATCAAATAAGTTCAACTTGTTCTCACCGCGAAATGAAAATTCTTCTTGATTGAAGATATAAGTTGGATCATCTCCAAATTTACCTCCGAATTGATCATAATCAGATTTTGAATTATTGTAGTTCATAAAAAGATTTATCTCAGCAGTTTCACCAAAATCATAGCCGAATCTGGCTGATATCTTGTCTTTTTTGTAGCCGTCTTTTTCGAAATTGCCGTATTTATCAGATGCTGAAGAAAATCCTTCACTTTCCGACCTTCTGAATGTCATAGAATAATTAAAATCCGATAAACTTCCACTCATTCCCAACGAAGTCGCGTAAGTTTTATATGAACCGGCATCTGCTAATAGCGAAAAATTTGGCTTACCGATGCCTTTTTTTGTAATTATGTTAATTACTCCGGCAAGCGAGTTAGAACCATATAGGGTTGATTGAGGCCCACGCAGAATTTCAATTGAATGAACATTTTCGGAGGAAAGAAAAGCAAAATCATAAACGTTTTTAGGGTCACTGTTAAGGTTTACTTCGATGCCATCAACTAACACAAGTGTGTAATCTGAATTGCCGCCCCTGATGCTAATGTTAGATAAAGTACCAGCCCCTCCTTGACTCGTAAAACTGATTCCGTATTCGTTTTTTAATAAATCAAAAACATTTGAGGAATTGCGGTTAGCGATTTCAGCAGAATCAATGACTGTAATCGAGTTGGCAAGTTCAAGTGTGCTCGTTTGATTTTTTGTTGCTGAAATTACAACATCGGAAAGTTTGTATAAACCTTGAATATCTGTTTTTTCAACAATTTTTTCTTGTGAAAAATTTACTTTAGAAAAAATAAAAATCGAAAAGAGCGAAAGTAGAAAGAAATTTTTCATGAAGTTACTCGTTTGTAAATTATTATAAAGTAACTTCGCGTGATTAAAAGTTTAGATAAAACGAATGGAAATTTTGAAAGACCATCGTTAATCTTA
>JBGSOQ010000382.1:0-1595 GCA_041739035.1 Ignavibacteriaceae bacterium
TTAGTTTAACTGCCAACTTAAAGAACCTCCGTATGTTTAATCATTTTAATCAATTGAATTTTAAATTTTTTAATGCTGAGCCGCCAAATCCTTTTTTAGTGAACTGACTCATCATTTTTTGCATTTCACTGAACTGTTTTAGTAATCTATTCACCTCTTGAATTGAAGTTCCGCTTCCTCTTGCAATTCTCAACCTCCTGCTGCCGTTAAGTATCTTAGGTTTTTTTCTCTCATGATACGTCATCGAGTTGATAATTGCTTCAGTTTTAATGAGTGCATTATCATCAACTTTTAAATTCTTTGCTTGTGAACCTATGCCCGGAATCATTCCGATCAGAGATGACAAGGAACCCATTTTCTTTAAGGCTTTAATTTGCTTAAGAAAATCTTCAAAATCAAATTCATTTTTCCTTATTTTTTCTTCAAGCTTATCCGCTTCAATTTCCTCAAAGTTCTCCTGAACCTTCTCAACTAACGATATTACATCACCTTTTCCCAAAATCCGAGATGCTAAACGCTCTGGATAAAAAGCCTCTATCTGGCTCAATTTCTCACCATTACTAATGAATTTGATGGGTTTTCCAACAACTGACCGAATGGATAATGCTGCCCCGCCTCTTGCGTCACCATCAAGTTTTGTAAGGACTACACCGTCAAAATTTAATCTATCATTAAAAACTTTAGCAGAATTAACCGCATCTTGCCCGGACATGGCATCAACTACATACAAAATTTCCGTAGGCAAAACAAAGTTTTTGATGTGCTCAATCTCTGCCATCATTTCTTCATCAACATGAAGTCTTCCCGCCGTATCGATTATTACTGTGTTAAAACTATTTTCCTTTGCATGCACAATTGAATTTTTTACGACTTTACTAGCATCTTTTTCTTCCAATGAAAATACTGGAATATTTACTTGCTGTCCCAGCATTTGAAGCTGTTTGATTGCAGCCGGACGATAAACATCCGCTGCAACTAAAAGCGTTTTGCGCTGATTATCTTTTAATCGCTTAGCAAGTTTTGCACTGAATGTGGTTTTACCGGAACCTTGTAATCCGCAAATCAATATTGTTGTTATTCCGAATCCGCTAATTTTTATTTCAGTTTGACTATCACCAAGAACATGGACTAATTCATCATAAATAATTTTTGTTATCAACTGACCCGGAGTAATTGATGATAGTACTTCCTTGCCTAGAGCTTTCGTCTTTACATCTTCAATAAAAGCTTTTGCAACTTTAAAATTAACGTCAGCGTCAAGCAGAATTCTTCTAATCTCCCTAAGAGTATCAGAGATATTATTCTCTGTCAACTTACCCTGACCTCTAACTTTTTTTAGAGCCGTTTCTAATTTTAGCGCTAAATCTTCAAACATTATCTAAATTTAAATTTCTAAAAATTCTTTGCGATACATCAAGGACAGTTAACTGGCCTTCAAAGCATTTGCACCGGCGACAATCTCCAATAATTCCTTAGTAATCGCAGCTTGTCTTTCTCTATTATACTTTAATTGGAGAGTTCTTATCAATTCTTTTGCATTAGTGGAAGCATTATCCATCGCAGTCATTCTTGCACCAAGCTCTGAGGCATTCGAT
>JBGSOQ010000443.1:0-2194 GCA_041739035.1 Ignavibacteriaceae bacterium
GATCGCGGCTATCTTTCACCTTACTTCGTAACCGATCCTGAATCAATGGAATCAGTTCTTGAAGATCCATTCATTTTAATTCATGATAAAAAAATCTCTGCAATGAAAGATCTTCTTCCAATTCTAGAGAAGATTGCTCAGCAGGGTAAATCATTATTGATTATTGCAGAAGACTTAGAAGGCGAAGCTTTAGCGACGTTAGTTGTAAATAAACTTCGCGGAACTTTGAAAGTTGCTGCTGTAAAAGCTCCAGGTTTTGGTGACAGAAGGAAAGCAATGCTTGAAGATATTGCTACATTAACTAATGGAACTGTTATATCTGAAGAACGCGGATTCAAATTGGAGAATGCAACTATTTCATATCTCGGAACAGCCAAAAAAGTTGTTATCGATAAAGATAATACAACAATAGTTGAAGGTGCCGGAAAATCAGATGATATAAAGAAAAGAATTAATGAAATCAAAGCTCAGATTGACAAAACAACATCTGATTATGATAAAGAAAAACTTCAAGAAAGATTAGCAAAACTTTCAGGCGGAGTTGCTGTATTAAAAATCGGTGCATCAACTGAAGTTGAAATGAAAGAAAAGAAAGCAAGAGTTGAAGATGCGCTTCATGCAACGCGCGCTGCAGTTGAAGAAGGTATCGTAACCGGCGGCGGTGTCAGTTTCGTTAGAGCTATCTCAGTTCTTGATAAATTGGAAGGTGAAAATCCTGATCAAACAACCGGAATTAAACTGATTCAGAAAGCACTTGAAGAACCATTAAAACAAATCGTTAATAATGCGGGTCTCGATGGTTCAGTTGTATTGCAAAAAGTTAAAGAAGGAAAAGGTGATTTCGGATTTAACGCTGCAACAGAAGTATATGAGAACCTGATTAAAGCAGGTGTAATTGATCCAACTAAAGTTGCTCGCATTGCTCTTGAGAATGCTGCCTCAGTTGCTTCATTACTCATCACAACTGAAGCTGTTGTTTACGAGAAAAAAGAGAAAGAACCAGCTATGCCGCAAATGCCTCCTGGAGGAATGGGCGGAATGGATTATTAAAATAATCCTTCTTATCATATTAAAGGCGAGGTTTTCATCTCGCCTTTTTATTTTCACACTCCCCTTTTTACCAATTTGCTTGAAAATTTTACAGATAAAGAATCAATGGCACGCAGATCACGCTGATTATTATGATTTACACAGATTAAATCAGCGAAAATCTGCCGAATCTGTGTCATCTGCGTTCTATTGACTTAAATGGGTGGCATTCGCTTTGCTAAAATTAAATCATGCTTCAAATAAAAAATATTGTTAAGAAATTCGGTTCGTTTGCCGCTGTGAACGGAATAAATGTTCAAATTCGTGAAGGTGAACTTTATGGATTCTTAGGCCAAAATGGGGCCGGAAAAACGACAACGATTAAAATGGTTGTCGGAGTTTTTGCGCCTACATCCGGTTCAATCTCAATTAACGGAATTGACATTACTGCAAATCCGCAAAAAGCAAAATTGCAAATTGGTTATGTCCCCGACCAACCTTATTTGTATGATAAGCTTACAGGAAGAGAGTTTTTATATTTCAGCGGCGGGCTCTACAATCTCAATAAAAATATAATTGAACATAAAATTGATGAACTTGTTGATCTGCTTAAAATTGAAAACTGGCTGGATAAGCGAACCGAAGAATATTCGCAGGGAATGAGGCAAAGGATTACAATTGCTTCGGCACTTTTGCATGATCCCAAATTGATTGTTCTTGATGAACCGATGGTTGGACTTGATCCGCAAAGTGCTGTCTTAGTTAAGAAAATACTAAATCAAAAAGTATCTAATGGAGCTTCAGTTTTTGTTTCAACACACAGTCTGTCATTTGCAGAGGAAAATTGTTCAAGAATCGGAATAATCAAAGAAGGTAAGATGATTTATGAAGATAAAATAGAAGCTATAGAGACTATCAAAGCAAAACTAAACAGTAATTTTGAAGAAGTTTTTCTCGAATTAACCAAGTAATGGATCAGATACTACACCTAATTAAATTTAAGCTGATAAGTTTTTTAAAAATAAACACTGAGCTTAAACCCGTAAGCATTCTGAAAAATCTCGGGTCGATAATTATTTATGTTCTGTTCGGAATTGGTGTTTACTTTTTTACAAAGTCATCCTTATACTATCTGCTGGAAGAAATAAAAATCGGAACATTCCTC
>JBGSOQ010000450.1:0-4835 GCA_041739035.1 Ignavibacteriaceae bacterium
GATTGATACACCTTTCTATTATTTGCAAGTTCTACCATAAAAAAATGGAACACTTGAGACGCACATTAATTGCGAGTTACTTTCCATAACTACAATTATAAGATTTTAAGGACAGTCACTACAGATATTTCAGAGATAAAAGAAATTAGGAGGACAGATGAACAAGATATTGGCCAGTATTCTTTGCTTAACTTTCTTGTTTGGCATTATAAGTTGTTCCGAAGAAACTGATCCTAACATCCGTATCAGGAACGAACGAGCAGACAAAGCCAATGTCCAGATAAAAACAACTGGAGGCAATACTATAAATATCAATGACGTAACAGCAGGTCAGACAACCGCGTACCAATCCGTTGCCGAAGGAAATGTTACCGTTACTGCCGTTATTCAAAATGAGTCGGTATCACCAACAGCAACGTTCTTTGCTGCGAAAGACATACACTACACTATTGTTATTCTAGTAGGCGGTACTCCGATTCTTCGTGTTGACCAAGAAAACTAAAAAGTGAAAGACAAACCAGGGATTGGCGCGCGGGTTTATTAAGAATATTTCGGTGATTAACAATTATCCGATCATTAAAATAATATTTGCGTCGGATTGTTTCCTCATCCAAAAGATGTAGTCCCTTTTTCATCCCTTTGCTCGATTGAATTAATTAAATGCTCTCGATAATTTATCATCAAAATTGAAACACTAGCAAGTGTTACTATAACAATCTTAAAGGAGTAATGAAATGAATAAGCTGAAAATAAAAGGAAACTGGAATGAGACCGCAGGTAAACTCAAACAAAAATTCGCAAATCTTACGGATGACGATTTACTTTTGGCAAAAGGTAAAGAAGAAGAATTATGGGGAAGATTGCAGACTAAACTTGGAAAAACCAAGGAGCAATTACACAAAATAATTTCGAAATTTTAAAGGTTAATTGCCGGGAAATTTAATGTGCTCTAGCAGCACGAGTTTACCGGCATACTTAAATAAAGCACGTTGATATTTCCCAAATACTCATAAGGAGAATTATGAAAAAAAAATATTTCATCTTCGCAGTTATCCTGCTAATTACAGGATCAGCATTTATCGGTTGTAACAACGATCGGGATAAAGATAAGGAGAATGTTGAAAAAGCAAATCAGGATATGATTGATGCGCAGGTTCAATTTGAAAAGGAATGGCAGCAATTTAAAAGTGATGCTGAATCAAAAATTGACGCTAACCAGCAGAAAATCGATGATTTCAAAATTGCGATGAAAACTACCAGCGCAAAATTCAAAGCTAAATATGAAAATGAAGTTCTAACGTTAGAACAAAAAAATATTGAGCTAAAGAAAAAATTAAACGACTTTAAGTTTGAGAGAAAAGAAAATTGGGAAGAATTCAAAAAAGCATTTATCAGTGATATGGATGTTGTTGGAAATGCACTTAACGATATTTTTACAAAGAAACCTTAATTGTTGATTCATTTTCATGTAAAGTTAAATAAACAAAAACTGATTCAACATTGTTAAAGAAAAGATCTTAAAAACGGTTACTAACTACTGTATTGGGCTTAAGAAAATAATTATTCTTAATTAAAATTTAGAGAATTAAAATGGTTTTTATTCAATTAGTGATTAGTACAATTATATTATTCATATTATACAAACTTTTTAGTTTTATGATTAAAGCTTTCAAGGAAAGAAAAGAACTCGATAAATTATTCATGAAATCATAAAACAGGAGGATAGATGGTATAATCAACAATAATCTCATCTGGAGATTATTTTTTCGAATATCAATAAGGGCAAATAAATATTTTGCCTTAAACAAACTAAATAGAAAGGGAATAACATGTCTCTAATAAATTTGGTTATTGTACTTGTAGTCGTAGGAGTAATACTATGGCTTATTAACTCTTACATACCAATGCAAGCCACTATTAAGAAGATACTTAATGCAGTTGTTGTGATTGGAGTGGTTATTTGGTTACTGAGTGTATTTGGATTGATTGATAATATAAGCAACATTCGTATAGGATGAATTTGAATCGTAAGATAATAAGTCACCTTACTCAAAACTTCTTGCCTTCTATTAACCCCGCCATTTATGGTGGGGTTGGTACTAAAGCAGAGAACCCTGGCTTTAGCCACTATTTAATTTATCAATGGGCTAAAGCCCAGGGTAGTTGGTCTTATTTAGTCCCCAAGCATAAATGCTGGGGTTAATCGATAACGCATTATACTTATTAACTAATTAAAAGGGATTAAAAATGAAAAATGTAGTTAAAATGCTGCTGCCGTTCTTTATTTTTTCTTTTGTAGCAATTTCATGCAGCACAGTAGCTATTACAGGAAGGAAACAATTAAATATTATTCCTAACTCTGAGATGCTCGCTACGAGTTTTCAGCAGTACAATGAATTTATGCTTGCTAACAAGGTAAGTGCAGATGCAAATAATTCTAACATGGTAAAACGAATCGGGTTCAATATTCAGAATGCTGTTCAAAGATATTTTGCCGAAAATAATATGGCTGAGCAATTGGATGGTTATAATTGGGAATTTAATCTAATTGAGAGTGCTGATGTGAATGCCTGGTGCATGCCCGGTGGCAAAGTGGTTGTTTACACTGGAATTCTTCCGTTGACTCAAGATGAAAGTGGACTTGCCGTAGTAATGGGGCACGAAATTGCTCATGCAGTTGCCGAACATGGCAATGAAAGAATGAGTCAAATATTGTTCACTCAATTAGGCGGAATGGCACTTTCCGAAGCGCTGAGTTCGCAGCCGCAACAAACACGCGATTTGTGGCTTGGTGTTTCTGGTTTAGGTGCACAAGTTGGCGTACTTCTTCCCTACAGCAGAACACATGAAAGTGAAGCAGACCGGCTTGGATTGGTTTTTATGGCATTAGCTGGTTATGATCCTAACGTTGCAGTTGGATTTTGGGAAAGAATGGCGACTCACAAACAAGGACAAGCACCACCCGAATTTTTAAGTACTCATCCTTCAGATAAAACTAGAATTGAAAATATTAAAAAGAATTTGCCGGAAGCGATGAGCTATTATAATAAATAAAATTTATAATTCAATTAAAGTTCACGATTTACTTGGAAGAGAAGTTGCTGCTTAAGTTAATTAGAAAAGACTTAAAGGAGGAAAAGTTTACGGTAATGCATCACGTTTTTGAATTTTGCACATTATTTTCTAAACAAAAATTATCGCGGTATAATTAATTAATAAAATTTCAACCTTATGAAAGAAAAACAATGAAAACACTAATAGCTTTTGGGTTTATCATCATGATGTTTGTTCTGGCCATCCCGGTAAATGCGGGTGGAAAGGATAAACTTCAAAAATACTTCAACGATGCGGCACTCAAAGTGAAAGCAACAGAAAATGCTTCCGAGAAGCGTGAAATACTTAACGAATCATTTCAGAGCATGTCCAAAGCCTTAGACAAGGTTCAAAACTCGGGCTTGATTTCGAAAGATGATCGCATCGGCATTGAACGCTTCAAAGCCACACTACAAGAGAAGCAAAATGAACTTGCAGGTATAAATGGCTACGAACGTGTGTCGGATGCGCAACTTAATAACTTTTCTAATTATGTCGTGCAGGATATGGAGCAAGCTCAGATGATAACCATCAGCCTTGTCACTCTGCTCTTGATCATCCTCTTGGTTGTGCTCTTGGTATAATACTCTCTTCACGAGTGAATATTTGGTCTTTGATATGCGAAACCTATACAGTCGATCGATATGGAAAAGACTGTACTTAATGCTTTTGGTGAACTTTTTTTGTGCGGGGCTTACTATGTTACTATTCTCGTGCAGCGCCAACGTCACCGTTCTGCGTGAAACTCAAAAGGTAGAGGAGAGTGTGCCTGTGCTTCAGTATTCAATCATATTTGTTATCCACGGTGATGGTGATTATGTCTATCACGATACCAGTGGTAATGAATACGAAGCAGATGAAGAAACTCTCGCAGGAGCAAAAATAGTCGCACAGCAAAACCCTAGTGCTGAAGTTTTCATCTTTCACCAAAGATCTAGACGACATTTCTTGTTCTTTTTCCCTCTTCGAGATGGAGAATTCTACTATTATCGGAACGGACAGCTTATCGCAAACGAATCATATTGGCGCGATCAAGAAGAATCACGGCTGAATCCTGAATTAGAGTTGTATCGCCGATTCTATGCGAACAATCAGCACGAGATGGTGAACATTTTCCTTTATTATGGTCACGAGATCCCTGAGTTCGGTGGGACTGGTTACGATGCATCATATCCGGATCGGGCATTCACCGTCAATGATCTTGCGAGCGGATTGAAAAATTTCACACATGATTACACAAGATTTGATCTCATGATACTCTCCACTTGTTTTAGTGGTACACCATACACTATCAGCTCGCTTGGATCGTTTGCACGATATATCATCGCATCTCCAGACAATCTTCATTTATCTTACTTCGATCTCCATTTGCTGGAGCGGCTGGATCTCATTTTACGGGATGAAGATATGCATGCTTTTGCCAAAAGATTCGCTCAAGAAGCATTTGACAAATTGACAAGGGATATTCAAACGGCAGTTAGCGTTGCGGTTTACGATATGGATCTTGTTCAGGATTACTTAAATTCGGTTCAAGGTGTTTATGATCAGACTATGACCACATTGCAAGGAAAGTTGAATGTATCGATGAGAAAAAACGAGCATTGCGATTGTGCTGATCTTCCTGCTTACGTACTGCCGACGATGAGCGATGGGGTAGATATTTTTTATCAACCGGCGAGCTTTGGGCGATCAAAGCACAAACAGAATCATTCAGGTTGGGAATGCTGGCGGAATAGTGGACC
>JBGSOQ010000451.1:0-2893 GCA_041739035.1 Ignavibacteriaceae bacterium
GGTCCACTATTCCGCCAGCATTCCCAACCTGAATGATTCTGTTTGTGCTTTGATCGCCCAAAGCTCGCCGGTTGATAAAAAATATCTACCCCATCGCTCATCGTCGGCAGTACGTAAGCAGGAAGATCAGCACAATCGCAACGTTCAATTTTTCCCATCGAGGCATGTGTCTTTCCTTTCAAAGTGGACAAAGTCTGATTGTAAACATTTTGAACCAAGTGCAAATAATTCTGTACGCGGTCCACATCATAAACCGAAATGCTAACTGCTGTTTGGATATCCTTTGTCAATCGATCAAATGCATGGCTTGCGAATCTTTTTGCAAAAGCGGATATATCTTCATCATGTAAACTGAGATTTAACCTCTCCAACAATTGGAAATCAAAATAGGATAAATGAAGATTGTCGGGAGAAGCTATTATATATCTCGCAAACGATCCAAGCGTGCTTATAGTGTAAGGTGTACCGTTAAAACAGGTGGAGAGTATCATAAGATCAAACTTTGTGGAATCATTTGTGAAATTCTTCAATCCGCTCGCAAGATCATGGACAGTGAAAGTCCGATCCGGATATGAAGCATCGTAACCAGTCCCATTGAACTCGGGGATCTCATGCCCATAGTAAAGGAAAATGTTCTCCTTCTGGTGCTCATTGTACACCCGGAAGCGATGATACAATTCTGCTTCAGGATTCAAGCGTGATTGCTCTTGATCGCGCCAATATGATTCGTTTGCGATAAGCTGTCCGTTCCGATAATAGTAAAATTCTCCATCTCGGAGAGGGAAAAAGAACAAAAAATGTCGTCTGGGTCTTTGGTGAAAGATGAAAACTTCAGCACTGGAGTTTTGCTGTCCAACCCTTTTTGCGCTTGCCAGGGCTTCTTCGTCTGCTTCGTATTCGTTACCACTGGTATCATGATAGAGATAGTCACCATCACCGTGGATAATGAATATAACTGAGTACTTTGAAGCAAGCACATCTTTGTCGGACTGTTGAACTTCACGCTGAACGGTGGAGTTTACACTGCAAGAAGAAATAAATATACAACTAAAGCTCACGAAGAGCATTAAGAACAGTTTTTCCTTGATTAATCGAATATGCAGGTTTTGCATATCGAAGTACAAATGTTCGATCACGGAAGAAACTATTATACCAAGAGCACAACAAGAAGTATGATCAAGAGTAAAGTGACAAGACTAATGGTTATCATCTGAGCTTGCTCCATATCCTGCACGACATAATTAGAAAAGTTATTGAGCTGTTCATCCGACACACGTTCGTAGCCATTTATACCTGCAAGTTCATTTTGCTTCTCTTGTATTGTGGCTTTGAAGCGTTCAATTCCGATGCGATCATCTTTCGAAATCAAACCCGAGTTTTGAACTTTGTCCAAGGCTTTGGACATGCTCTGAAATGATTCGTTAAGTATTTCACGCTTCTCGGAAGCATTTTCTGTAGCTTTAACTTTGAGTGCCGCATCGTTGAAGTATTTTTGAAGTTTATCCTTTCCACCCGCATTTACCGGGATGGCTAGAACAAACATCATGATGATAAATCCAAAAGCTATTAGTGTTTTCATTTTTGTTCCTTTCAAATAAAATAATTAGCCTTATAAAAGCTATTTAATAACTTGTTACAAAGACATAGCCCAAAGGGATGAAAAAGGAACTACACCTATGGTTCCAATAATTATTTTGATATTTCTTTCAGGCCTTTCTTGATTAACTAAATGCGCAAGCTCTCTCTCAAGCAAATCATAAACTTTAATTGAATTATAAATTTTATTTATTATAATATCTCATCGCTTCAGGCAAATTCTTTTTAATATCTTCAATTCTAGTTTTATCTGAAGGATGAGTACTTAAAAATTCAGGTGGTGCTTGCCCTTGTTTTTGATTTGCCATTCTTTCCCAGAATCCAACTGCAACGTTAGGATCATAACCAGCTAATGCCATAAAAACCAATCCAAGCCGATCTGCTTCACTTTCATGTGTTCTGCTGTAGGGAAGAAGTACGCCAACTTGTGCACCTAAACCATAAACACCAAGCCACAAATCGCGTGTTTGTTGCGGCTGCGAACTCAGCGCTTCAGAGAGTGCCATTCCACCTAGCTGAGTTAGTAATATTTGACTCATTCGCTCATTACCATGTTCAGCAACTGCATGAGCAATTTCGTGGCCCATTACTACAGCGAGGCCACTTTCATCTTGAGTTATCGGAAGAATTCCTGTGTAAACAACCACTTTTCCACCGGGCATGCACCAAGCATTCACATCAGTACTCTCAATAAGATTAAATTCCCAATTATAACCATTCAATTGATCGGCTATATTATTTTCAGCAAAATACCTTTGAACGGCATTCTGAACATTGAATCCAACTCGTTTTACCATGTTAGAATTATTTCCATCTGCACTTACCTTATTCGCAAGTATAAATTCATTATACTGCTGAAAACTCGTCGCAAGCATCTCAGAGTTAGGAATAATATTTAATTGTTTTCTTCCTGTAATTGCAACAGTGCTGCATGATATTGCTACAAACGAAAAAATAAAGAACGGCAGCAGCATTGTGACTATTTTTTTCATTTTTATTTCCTTTCAATGAAATAATAATTGATTGTTTATTTCATTCCGTAGAAGACTGACATATTTTCAATATCTATTATTTACATTCACCCGATACGAATGTTGCTTATATTATCAATCAATCCAAAGGCACTCAGTAACCAGATAATCACTGCAATGACAACAACTGCATTGAGTATCTTCTTGATAGTGGCTTGCATTGGTATGTAAGAGTTAATAAGCCATAGTATTACTCCTACGACTACAAGTACAATAACCAAATTTATTAGAGACATGTTATTCCCTTTCTATTTAGTTTGTTTAAG
>JBGSOQ010000005.1:0-9253 GCA_041739035.1 Ignavibacteriaceae bacterium
CGCGCTCTTTGAGCGCCTCGATAGCTACTTGGGCTTTAAATGCCCCTGAAAATTTTCTTCTGTTTGCTTTCATGTTCCACTGTAAAATTAAGTTACTTTTTCAACTTAACCAGTGGTCCGAATTTTGGGGAGTATTATAAATTGCCTATTGCGAACTTAGGAAGGAACTTAGAGAATTTCGACTTGACAGAATAAAAGAACTAAAATTGCTTCAAACTCATTTTCAACCTGACAAGTCCTTCAGCATTGAACACTATTTAGAAGAACGTTCAAAAAAAATATTTTAGACCCCTGACAAAGGGCTGTCCTATGTGCTTTTTAGCTTTGCTTCATAATTCAATTAAAAATGAATAAAAAGATAATTTTATTGATCGTAATTGCTTCTCTTTCAGGAAGTGCAAGCAAGGCACAAACACAAAAAAGTATGACAGCAAAACAAATCACAATCAGAGACAAACAAGTTGAAGTCAATTATTTTCAACAAGGAAAAGGCGACACAACACTTCTGCTTTTACACGGCTGGTGTATTGACGGAACTTATTGGAAGAATCAAGTAGATTATTTTTCTAAAAATTGCAATGTTTACGCAATTGACTTACCCGGTTTTGGCAAATCTAAGGCGGAAAGAACAAATTGGACGATAGAAGAATATGCCAATGATGTAATAGCATTTATTGACACAATGAACCTAAAAAATGTCGTAATCATTGGACATTCAATGGCTGGCGAAATAATGTTGCAAACAGCACTTAGAAACAATTCCAAAATAGTCGGAATTGTAGGCGTTGATAATTTCAAATTTATTGATGTTTCATTTACTCCAGAGCAAATGAAACAAATGACAGACTTTTTTCCAATGCTGCAAAACGACTTTAAAAATTCTGCACCTGTATATGCAGACATGATGCTTTTTCACCCAACAACTTCAAAGGAAGTGAAAGACAGAGTGAAAACTGATTTTGCAAATTGCGATTCCGTTATAGGCTATGGAACATTTATGAACCAAATGCAATATGCTTATGCCGATGCACAAAGACTGGAACAGCTTAATTATAAGTTATACTTAATAAACAGTGACGGTTTTCCAACAAACGAAATCGGACTTAGTAATCATTGCAAAAGTAGTTTTCAAGTTCATTCTATCGCTGCAACAGGACATTATCCAATGATAGAAAAACCGACTGAATTTAATTTGATTTTGGAAAAGGTATTAACAAGTATGAAATAAACTGTTGCTAACCAGCGATCATAAAACATTATGGATTAAGTGGTTGAGCGAGTGCATCACTCGCTGGCAAGGTTCTTATCGGTTGATAGGTTTACAACTCCGAAACCCCCAACGTTTCATACCGCGGTCCATTAACCCTATTAAAATGAAAAACATCGCAATTATCATTTCACTAATTTTGATTTTTGGACTATCAGAAGCCCAGGAGATTGATACTTACTTTTTACATTATGCTGTATCAAAAGGTGATACAATTGTTTATAAGCGAATAATCCAATTTGATAAAAGCAATAACTTATTTCATGTTAAGGATTATTTTGAAAATGGACAAATTCAAATGGATGCCTACTACAGTTCTTTCGACAAACATATAAAAGAAGAATATCAATGTAATTATCATTCCAATTCAAAAACTGGACAATATATGGAATGGTATAAAAATGGGCAGTTTGAATTTTCTGGGAATTATATAAATGGACTACGCAGCGGGTTATGCACTAGTTGGTATGAAACTGGACAAAAAGAAGCAGAAGAAAACTGGGTGGATGGACAATTACATGGTAATTTAAAATATTGGTCTGCAGATGGAAAACTGCAATTTGATTTAACATTTAATCATGGGTTGAATCAGAATCCGAAAAGCGCAGATTATCAATATTTATCATATACCCCAAAGGAATATAATGCCGATACCCTAAAAATGTGGCCGCTAATTATTTATTTACATGGAGGCTCTGATAGGGGAACCGAATTAAAAAAATTATATAGCCAGGGAATTCCAGATCAAATATTCAGGGGTAGGGAATTCTCATTTATAGTTATTTCTCCACAATGTCCTGAACATATCAGGTGGTCAACTGACAATTGGTTTGAAAATTTTTATACTGAGATAAAAGCAAAATACAGAATTGACACAAATAGGGTTTATCTCACGGGCATGAGCTTAGGCGGCTCCGGTACATGGTATCTTACGGCCAAATATCCGGACATATTTGCAGCCATTGCCCCATTGAGCGGATTTACAAGTCACATGGATTTTATAGACAATAATGTTGATAAACTAACAAATATTCCGATTTGGGCTTTTCATGGAAAAATAGACAATGTCGTACCTTTTGAAGAAACAGAAAGGATAATAAAAAAACTTGAAGGGAAAACCAAGGAGTTAATATTCACAATTGAACCTGAGGTTGGTCACTGGATTAATTGGTTAGTTTATCCGAAACAGGAACTATATGATTGGTTTTTAAATCATGACAAAAGATTGAAAAACAAAATTAACGGGCTATAAGAGCGTGTATATGCCATGGTAACGGGTTAACCCCGCTTCGCTACGTGAGCTCTCCCGATTCTCATCTGGATCGGTTACTTCGGTTAGCTCTTTTGGTTACCTTGGTAAACCTGGATAAGTAAGCGCTTTGGCCACGCAACGGCTCATACACACGGACGTTGTAACGCATTTAAAAATGACACTCTGCATAATGATAAGATAAACTAAATGGAAATGATTAAAGAGAAAAAATTTGTACAGATACTATTTATAGGATTCTTAATTACATTTATTTCCTGCAATGCAATACAAAATAGTCTAAAACATGAGCAAATTGTAACTGACTATTTCAAAGGTTTAAATACAGGTGATTTTAGTTTAATTTCAAAATGCGTTTCTGATAGTATTCAGACTACAGAAAAAGAATACCTTCTAACACGTAATCAAAAAGAATTATACCAACAATTTCAATGGGATTCTGTATTTAATCCTAAATACGATTTAACTGATTTAGAATCGGATAGTAATTCAATTATGGCAACAGTAAGCAAAATCTGCAAGCGGATTGATTTTTTACAAGATACTGCGATGGTTTTCAAAGTGACTATTGATATTAAGGATAGTCAAATTACTAAAATACAGATAACTGATTATGTTTATTTGAATTTTGCCACATGGCAATCGAGACGGGATACTTTAGTTGCCTGGATTGATAAAAATCACCCGGAAATATATGGATTTTTAGATGACATGACACTAAAAGGAGCACAGAATTATTTGAAAGCAATAGAGTTATATAGAAATGAAAAATAAACGCGCTACAAACAATAAATACAATGTTTGATATAAGAAAAATTCAAGAACAAGTCATATACAATGCTGTAAAAACAGAGAGCAATACCGAGACTGCTCTAAAAATTGTAAATGGGAATAAAGAAAATAATCCTGCGTGGGTGAAAAACACTATGAAAAGGTTGGAGGATAATTTTGACAAATCAACAATAAAAAAAATAAGGATGAATTGCCAATGTGGTTATGGTATGGACGAAAAATTAGCCTTATTAAAAGAACTGGTTGATTTATCCTCCAGTTTGGAAGAATTTGCCTGCCACGACATGGCAAAAGCAGCCGGACTATCTTTCTGCAATGGTGAACTTTATTTGCAGTTCCCCTATTGTCCGTGTCCAATGCTTGCCGATGTAGATAAATTAGAAACAAATACCTGGTGCCAATGTACAACAGGTTATAGTAAAGTTATTTTTGAAAAAGCATTTGGTTGTGAAGTTGATGTTGAGCTTTTGAAGAGTGTAAAAATGGGGGATGACATTTGTTTGATGAAAATTATTCCTTTTGAAACCATTCAATTTGATTGATAATACGGCTGCCAATGTCATGTATAAAGCATTGGTATTTAAGTTGATATTCAATGTTTCTGCACTGCATCTACGCTTCAATGTGGCAAAATCAACTGGTAAACAAATTGAAAAGAAGTTGATATGAAAAACGTGAAATGATGTAGTGACAAGATTTCTTGATGAGTTGAATCATCGGTTAAGAGCAGAAATTGAAGAACTTCGACTGATACTATTAAACTCAGTAAATGGATTGAGAGAATATAAAATGGAATTGTACGAATTATTGTTTTGAATACCAAGATAGAGTGACTATGAGAACAATGCTTTGACGCACTGATGCATGCGCGCACAAATGGAGGAAAATAGTTATTTTAGCCATAGCATTTCAGACAGATTTGGTTAGATTTATACTTAAGTAACCGGGGCAATAATGGATTTTGTAATTCCACTAATAAATTTTAATTTTTGATCAATATGAAAAGACTAAAATTTTCATCAGTAATAGTGCTGCTATTAGCGGCATTCAATTATGCTTCGGGCCAGGATCTGATACTCAATGATCTTGAATATTTTGAGACGCAAGGCGTCAATATCCTTGTGTACAATAACCTTTTTACCGGAGGCTTTAACGATGAGAAGAATGCCGGTATTGAATTAATTCACCATGGCGTCAGAACATCACAAGGCGGCGCTGTGAGACTTTCCAACACTCCGGAGCAATGGGATCTTGTTCCGGCAATATCAAATCGAACGGTAAACAAGTCGTCTAAAACAATTGAGTCTAAGTTAAGGTACGAAGAATACGATTTTGATTCGCGAGTGGTTGTCACGGCTAATGGTAAAGGTATTGAGATATCTGTTTACCTGGATAAACCCGTTCCCAAGGCACTTGAAGGGAGTGCCGGATTTAATCTTGAGTTTCTTCCCTCGCAATACTGGGGAAAGACCTATTTAATGGATGGTCGCCACAATCGATTCCCACGCTATGTGGTAGGTAACACCATTTCAAGGCCAAACAGTGAAAAACCAAAGCAATTCAAGGGATATGTAACTTCAGACGACAGGGGGACCGGCAGTTTTATTGATCCACTTCCCCTCGAAACCGGACATACCTTTCTTCTGGCACCTGATGAACCCGAACGTTTGGTTAAAATTACCTCGCATGATGCCGATCTGATGCTTTTCGATGGCCGTGTGCTGGCACAAAACGGCTGGTTTGTGGTTCGCAGTTTACTTCCTGCAGGAAAAACCGGCAAGGTTTTGACCTGGACAGTTGAACCAAATACAATTGAAGGTTGGGTAAGAGAGCCAAATATCGGTTTCTCTCAAGTAGGTTACATCCTTTCACAACATAAAGTCTCTGTCATTGAGCTCGACAAGATAGACAAACCGCTTGCAGAAGCATCTATATACAAAGTAGGCGAAGACGGCAAAGCGACTAAAGTATTCAGTGGCAAAATCGTACCCTGGGGTGACTATTTTAAATATCATTATGTGAAATTTGATTTTTCTTCAGTTAAAACCCCCGGTGTATATTATATTCAGTATGGAGACTATAAAACGAATAACTTTATAATAGAAAACAACGTTTACGACAAGATCACAGACGCCACCAGCGATATATGGATCCCTATCCATATGAATCATATGTTTGTAAATGAGGCTTACAGGGTTTGGCACGGTGAGCCTTTTAAGGAAGGTTATCTTCAGGCTCCGCCAAACACCGATCATTTCGACCTTCACGATCAGGGACCAACAACCGATACAAGGTATAAAGAGCTGGAATTGATCCCTGGATTAAATATAGGCGGTTTTTTCGATGCAGGTGATTTTGATATCGAGACTGGATCGAATATTAGCGTGGTGCAGAACTTTGTACAAACATGGGAATATTTCAAGCCCTTACGCGATCAGATTTTTGTTAACCAGAAGCAACGTTATGTTGATCTTCACCGACCGGATGGGACACCAGATATGTTGCAGTTTATCGAACATGGAACATTGAACCTGGTAGCTCAGGCAGAGATTATCGGCCACATGGCACAAACTCTCTCTAATGCTGTTCTCGACAATTACCATCACCTTGGTGATGCAGCCTCAATAACCGACGGCCTTCCTTATAATCCGAACCTTGGCCCTTACGAAATAGCCCCTGACGGTCGCTCTAGCGGAGTTAAGGATGATATGTGGGCATTTACAAGCCGTGAACCTGATCTCGATCTCGATGCAGCAACGATGTTTGCAGCAGCAAGCCGGGCGTTGAAGGGTTATAACGACGATCTTTCGGCAAGAGCACTGCAACAGTCAAAAAGACTTCTAAAAGAGGCAACGGAATTACTCGCCAAGCAGCCACAGGATAGCAAAGGCCGGGGCGGCAGATCAGCAGATATTGCGACCAATCTTCAACTGTATATCTCAACCGGGGAGCAACAATACATCAATAAATTTCAGGAGCTTTTATGGCCTGCACTTGATCGTAGCGTTAATTTCAACCTTTTAACAGCATTACATGCCATACCGCACATGGACGTATCATTTAAAGAAAAGCTCCGGCCATATGTTGTAAAGTACAAAGAATATATCGACGGGCTTGAAAAGGACAATCCTTACGGAGTACCCATCGGCCTTGGTAACTGGGCAGGAGGCGGTGACGTGGTGAACTTTGGTACCACCATTTGCTTTGCTAACACACATTTTCCTGATATTATCGACGCCAGCCATGCTTTCAAGACCACCAACTGGCTATTTGGCTGCCATCCGTATCACAATTATTCATTAGTTGCAACGGTGGGCGCCGCCCGTCCCAAAGCAGTCTTTTATGGTAATAACAGGGCAGATTTCTCATTTATTCCGGGCAATGTTGCTCCGGGTATTTTATTCAGAAAACCCGACCACTTTGAAAACTACGACGACTGGCCATTTCTGTGGGGACAAAATGAGGGCACGATTGGTGGAAATACCAGTTATTTAATTTTTGGTTCAGCTTTTAAGAATTTATTGGAATAAGCGGTTGTTTTTTTGAGCTACGCCAAAATCTGAAAACGATTTATTGAACAACAGTAACTTTGAATTGGCCTTTATCCAATTCAAAGTTACTCATTCAGAATATTGTAAGCGAGGCGCTAACATTATTTGAAATTGCTGATTATGGATTAATACCAATTAATGCACAAGCAAATTTTAATAGCGCTTTGAAAGATTAGAAGAGATTTTAATGCAAACCTGGTGCTCCCCAGAGTTTTGAGCTTGAAATATTTGGATTATTGATTGTGAGCCTAATTTTTACTGCAGACTTAAGGTTTATTCAAACCCGGCGACACATTAAATTTAGTATAACCTGATAGGAAAGATTCCCGCAACCCTAACATTTCATACCGCTAGCCGTTAGAACTATTAGGAACCAAATTCGTGTAACATAAATAACTTATAGAAATGAAAAAACAGACACTACTTTCATTTATTGTTGCAACCGCAGCTTCAATTACAATTAATGCACAAACCATTGCTTTACATTCTTCGACTGGGGTTCAAATAATTAAAGGCAACACTGCGCTTGCTTCTGCTTATTCTGCTGCCCAAAGTGGAGATACTCTTTATATTTCGGGAGGGAGTTATACTCCACCTGCAGTTTTTGACAAACAATTGACGGTTTTCGGAGCTGGACACTTTGTGGATTCAACGCAGGCAACAGGAAAGACATTTATTAACGGAAATATTGTCCTGAGTGAAAATTCAGATTTGTTTTACATGGAGGGTGTTGAAATCACTGGTAAATTCGATATTTCAACTAATCATATGGTAAACAACGTGGTTGTTAAACGGTGTAAAATAAATGGGGCATTTAATGCTTTGGGAGATTTATCCAATCCATCATCAAATTTGAGCCTTATCGGAAATGTTTTGATGAGCCGCCTCAATCTTGAAAATATTCAAAATGCGCTCCTGTCTAACAATATTATTTCAAATACATTTCAGAATTCCAACGGAAATTTGATAATTAACAATATCGTTATGGGTTATATCTGGGGATCATCAATGGATTATTTGTTTTATGGCAACAACAATACATTAAACAATAATATTTTTCTTTGGGAAGGTTATAATGCCAACGTAAATGGCAGTGGTAATGTCTTTAACAATAATCTTTATGTGGAACCTGCACCCAATTATGGAACAGCTTCAGTAAGCCTTGATAATTACACAGGAGTTCTTCAATCTGCAATTTTTATGAATCAATCAGGTGCTGCTTTTAATTACTCCCACGATTATCATTTGCAGGCTCCTTCTACCTATCTAGGTACTGACAATACACAAGTTGGTATTTATGGCGGCACATTTCCATACAAAGAAGGAGCTGTTCCCCTTAATCCCCACATACAGATAAAAAATATCGCCCCTACAACAAATTCTAATGGAGATTTACAGATTCAAATTCAGGTTGAAGCACAAAACGACTAACTATGAAAAAGATATATGCAATAATTATCTTATTTGCAGGAATTACTTGTTCCTATGCTCAATCTGCCCTGGTTGGTTATGAATATTGGTTCAATGATGATTTTGCAAATAGGACTACCACAATGATACCTTCGGCGCAACAATTATTGATCAACCAGACTATTCCAACCACCGGACTTAACCAAGGCTTAAACACGTTAAATATTCGTACTTATGACAATTCAGGAAAATACAGCAGTGTGATTTCTCAGTTCTTTTATAAAACATCTTTGCCCGAAAATAATGCCTCTCCAAAAATTGTAGCTTATGAATATTGGCTAAACAATGATTATAGCAATGCAGTATTCGTTAATAAACCCGTTCAACAACAGATAAATATCACCGAGCTGATTTCAATGAGTTCATTACACAATGGGTTGAATAATTTTAATATTCGTTTTAAAGACGAAAATGATTTATGGAGTAGTGTGATAGGTAGTTTATTTTATAAAGCGTCCGGGCAAATTATTACACAAAATACAATTACCGAATACCGCTATTGGTTTGACAATGATTTTGCTAATGCAATAAACATATCTTTAACACCTGATCAACGAATAAATTTGAAAAATTTGGATTTAACACATTTACCAAAAGGGATTTACGAAATAAATTTTCAATTTAAAGATACCCTCGGAAAATGGAGTGTCATAATAGCAGATTCCATAGAAAAAGCATCTGTGCCAATTGCTGATTTTTCATATACATCTGCACAAGATTGTGATTCTTCAGTAATTACTTTTGCTGATAATAGTATTGATGGTATTCTACTCCCTATCCTTCGAACCAATAGTTTTCTTTTCTTAAGTTAAATCTATGAATAAATATGATGATGTAAAGCAAGTGTTAATAACCGGAAATAACTCTTCGGAGTTATTCTGGTTATTAACACCTTTTCTTTTT
>JBGSOQ010000036.1:0-1819 GCA_041739035.1 Ignavibacteriaceae bacterium
AGATGAAGTTCATCTCCCTACTCAATAACCAAGCAAGATGAGCCTCATCTTGACTAACTAAAATATTATTTTGAGAAACTCCCATCGGCTGTTGAATTCGTTTGTATTCTTTGATTAGTTGTTTTTTATTCATGTCACTAAGCTTTTTTTACCAAATCTCATAAAAAATTATTGCTGAATAAGAATAAATCATGAAGTTCGTTTACTCAACTCTTTTGGATTTCTCTTCACATGAAAAACCGCCAAGACAATAATTTTATTCTTATCAAGTAAATAATGAATGCCAAATGGAAATTTTCTAACCAGGGCTCGTCTTGTATTTTTATAGATTGGTGTAAATGCTTCGGGTGTTCGTAGAATAAGTTCAATTGCAGCTTCAACATTTAAGAGAAAATTGGCGCCTAATCCCTTTACTCTCTCTTCGTACCAGTTGAATGCATCATGAAGATCCGATTCAGCTTCGGGTCGGATTATTATTTCATATTTCATATTTCATAGCCGAGATTTAATATTATCTCGAACTTCTTTCCAAGATTTTCCTTCATCGGGATTTTTTTTATAAGACTCTAAACGTGAATCCAATTCTTTTTTTTGTTCGTCGGTTATTGGCAATTCTTCCCCAGAAGAGGAAATGCTATCCCAAATATCCTCAACTAGCAAAATGCGTTCTGCTACACTAAGCTTCTTTATGTCTTCTAACGAATTTAAATTTAGCTGCCCGTTCATTGTTATTTACCCTTATCTTTCTTGAATTTAAAATAACTTTAAATGAATTATAATTCAATCATTTTACCGAGTATTTTATTTAACAGGTAAGGCTCAGCTCTCAGCGTAGCGATGACGTAAAATGATTCTCATCTAAATGGGCAAAATTTTTCAATTTCCAGATGAGGTTCATCTCCCTACGCAATAACCAAGCAAGATGGGCCTCATCTTGACTAACTAAAATATTATTTTGAGAAACTACCATTGGCTGGAGAGTTTGTGTGTACTCTTTGATTAGTTGTTTTTTGTTCATCTTATTCCTTGGCTGTAAAGGTCTCTATTTCTGTCAATCTGAATTTGGTTTGGTGTCATATTATTATAATTTATTAGATGCTGTCCAAAGGACTCCCCCGGGGGGACTCCTTCGGAGCTTCGGAGAAATGATACTGATGTACATCAACACAGGATTCAGCATGACATATAAGTGCGTTATTCCCATCAATAAGGAATTGTGCTTTAATTATGTTTGTTTTATAAATTTTATAACATAAATTTTAGTAATAGAAATACAAACAAAATAAATGCTTCCCGATTTAAATAATTTGCCGTTGTATGATCTTACCGGCGTAAATGAACGTGTTGAAAGATTCTGCACACGCAGCATTAAAAAATCTTCAAAAACTGCAGGTTTAAAACTCGCCTTAAGCATGATCGATTTAACTACGCTCGAAGGTAAAGATACCAAGGGTAAAGTACGCCAGCTTTGCTACAAAGCAATGCATCCGCACGATTCAATAAAGGATCTTCCGACTGTTGCGGCAATTTGCGTTTACCCATCTCATGTCAACACCGCAAAAAAAGCACTTCAAGGCAGCGATATCAAAGTAGCATCTGTTGCAACTGCCTTTCCAAGCGGTCAATCGATTTTAGATTCAAAGCTGACTGAAACAAAATTTGCTGTCGATCAAGGTGCTGATGAAATCGATATGGTAATTTCGCGCGGACAATTTCTTGCAGGCAATTATCAATATGTTTATGATGAAATTGCGTCCGTTAAAGAAGCTTCCGGCAACGCTCATCTTAAAGTAATTTTGGAAACCGGCGAATTGGATAC
>JBGSOQ010000116.1:0-3838 GCA_041739035.1 Ignavibacteriaceae bacterium
CATAGTCGGTTCCATCATATTGTACCAGCATCCTATAATTGTTTATTGAGTCCATTCTAGCTTGGTCTCTTTTGAAATTTATCCTTACTTTATGCAAACAGTTTTAATATTCACAAATTCTCTGATACCAAAAAAAGATAACTCCCGACCATAACCCGATTCCTTAACGCCGCCAAAAGGCAATCGCGGATCGGATCGAACAGAATCATTTACAAAACATGATCCTGCAATCAATTCCTTTTCGGCAATTCTTTCGCCACGCTC
Organism: Ignavibacteriaceae bacterium; assembly: GCA_041739035.1. Lineage (GTDB taxonomy): Bacteria > Bacteroidota > Ignavibacteria > Ignavibacteriales > Ignavibacteriaceae > XYD12-FULL-36-8. The sequence continues at coordinate 265 of JBGSOQ010000116.1, forward strand.
AATATTACTTGTGAATAATGCAGCTCCAAGACCAAAACTTGTTGCATTCGCAACTTTAATCGCTTCATTTTCATTCTTAACTTTGATTAATGAAGCAACTGGTCCAAATATTTCATCATCATGAGCCGGCATTCCTGGTGAAACATTTGAAAGAACTGTTGGCGGATAATATGCTCCCTTTAGATCCGGAATTTTTCCACCAAGCAAAAGCTTAGCTCCTTTTTGCATGCTTAGTTTCACTTGTTCATGCAGTTCATCTCTTAAATCATTTCTAGCTTGCGGACCCAAATAATTGGATTCATCAAAGGGATCTCCCATTTTTTTTGATTTCATTCTTTCGACAAACAATTCTTCAAACATCTTATAAATTTCTTCCACAACGATGAATCTCTTTGCAGCGATGCAGCTTTGCCCTCCATTTATGAGTCGTGCGTTAACGCAAATTTCAGCGGCAGATTCTAAATCTGCATCCTCTAAAATAATGTAAGGATCACTTCCGCCTAATTCAAGCAAAGTTTTTTTGATCTCACTGCCTGCAATCGAAGCAACCGATCTTCCCGCAGGAGTACTTCCCGTTAAAGTTACAGCTTGAACATTTTTATTTCTAATTACAGATTCAACTTTTTTTGATGAGATGACAAGAGTTCTAAATAAGTTTGCAGGAAATCCAGCATCTATAAATATTTTTTCGATAGCAATTGCACAGCCCATTACATTTGAGGCGTGTTTTAATACTCCGGTATTTCCAGCCATTAAAGTTGGAGCAGCAAAACGAAAGACCTGCCAAAAAGGAAAATTCCATGGCATCACTGCGAGAACAACACCAATTGGTTGGTAAGAAACATAACTTTTTGCAAAATCTGTTTTTATAATTTCATTAGCTAAAAATTTCTCTGCATTATCAGCGTAATAGTCACAAACCCACGCACACTTTTCAACTTCGGCTTTAGATTGGAGAATTGGTTTGCCCATTTCGAGTGTCATCAATCTTGCAAGTTCATCTTTTTTTTCTCGAAGAATTTTTGCAGCGTTCTTCATCAATACAGAACGATGATTAAAAGAAGTCTGATTCCATTCGTTGTATGTTGAATTTGCTTGCTCCAAAATATTCGAAACTTCAGCATGGTTCATCTCAGAATATTCTTTAATGAGTTCTTCATTCGCAGGATTTATTGAGTGTAACATTCAGATAACCTAAGAATTGTTTAATAAAACATAATAAATATGTGTTTTACTTACTATGTTGCCAAGCAGTGAAATTCGAAGAGTTGTATCTTCCTTTAAGATAAATTCTTATTTAATTCTTTTAATTACCACAAGTGACTTATCATCGTTATACTTACCTTTTTTACTAAACTTTATTACATCCTCCAGAACTGAATACGCAATTTCCTTAACAGACTGCTGTTTTAAGAATTTTAGCTTATTTAAGAAACGTTCTTCACCATAATAATTAAAATCCTGATCAGTAGAATCAATTACTCCATCAGAGTAGATGACGAGAATATCGCCTTTAAGAAAGTTAATGTTCTCGATGCCGTATTTGGCATTTGGTGTGGGTCCAATAACTGGTCCAGTTGGGTTTAATTTAATTAGATCATCAGAATTGCCTCTAAGAAAAATCGGTGGATTGTGCCCGGCATTTGCATAAAGAAAAAGTCCCCCCTTATCGTCGGATAGTTCACCATAAAACAATGAGGCAAATTTATCATCTGCAAAAATTTTATTTACAAGCTGATTAACTCTTTTCATTAAAGGAGAAATTTTTATTTCAAAACTGCTTGCCATTCTTATTGCTCCGGAAATATACATTGCTTCAGCAGCGGCACTAACACCCTTGCTCGCCGCATCTCCAACTACTACTCCTAAACGCTGATTATCATCGCCAACTTCCAGGTAATCAAAAAAATCACCGCCAACAATTTCTGCCGGGCTTGTGATTCCGAATAATTCATAGTTGTGAAATCTATACTCATGTTCAGGAAGAATACTTTTTTGCAGTTCGCGTGCTTTATCAAGATCAGCCTTAAAAGTTTTGGCACGTACGGAATATTTTCTCTGTTTTATCTGAGATGTAAGCGCGGTTGCCAGAATATTTAATGTAAAGCGAAATGCTTCATCAATTTCATCGCTGTTTAATGCCAATAAATATTCGTAATAAACTTTATTGTTTATTTTTATTTTATCTCCAACTCCGGAGGCGGAATATTTGAAGATACCTTTCTTCCTAAGTACCGCATTTGTCTCACTGCCAAGAATTGTTCGCTCTCTGGCAATCAAATCAAATACCGGATAACCTTTTAATGTTAAAACAAAACCGGGATTAATTCTTTCAATTTTTCCGGTTTGATAAAGGAGCTTGTATGACTGTTTCTGAAAATTGAGCTGCCAAATGCGCCCGCCAGTTATGTCGGTTTCCTTCTGATCAACAATTTCTTTGAGAACTGCAATCAGCATATCTCTTTCCGATTTGAAAGATTGTGCAGCAATTGTTTCAACTGTTTTATATAATTTTTTTTGATCCATAGAATATTTTCAATAATTAACGAATTACTCAGAATAAAAATCTATCATATCCTTAATTGCCTTTTTGCATACTTCACAAAACCCATTCAATGAATTCGATCTCATAGTACAGTTGAGCATAGGACGATAAATTCGCTTTGGAACATAACCAGCACCTTCAAAAGCACCAACTTTGTATTTATATTCCTCAGTTTCGGGTGTAGGAATTGGAGTTTCATCATCAACCAAATTTTTCCATTTGGAATTAAAATCAACAAGAGTTGTAAGATTTGGATCAATCGGTTCAATATCCAAATCATAAAAATTTTGATAAGCGACATCATCAGTAACATATTCATCTGCAAGCGAAGCAAATCCATGCCCAAACTCATGTACAAATACGTCCGATTCAAATTTATTATTATTCATACAAACGGAATAATAATTATAGATTGATCCGCCGCCATACTCTTTTGTATTAGTTATAATATAAATTTGATCATAAGGCACATTTGAGGCAACGTCTCTAACAGTTTTGTTATCCGTTGTCATCAAATAGCGTTCGGTTCCAAATGTTGAAAAGTTAGTATTGAATAAAGTGCGTGCCCAAATTGCTTTTGTTGGAAAATCCGATCCCGATTCATGTGAGGGCGATTCTATTCCCCAAATATTAAACTTGTCCTTGTTCTCTTTGAAAGGAGAAGTGTCAAAGAAATAATCAGCAAATTTTTTACAATCTCTCTTAAAATTCTCCATCTCGTCCTGGGTGTATCCTTCAGGAAGTAGAACGATATCAACTTTTTTTAATGATTCGCCTGAATTTACGACTTCGAAAGACTGATATTTTCTAGTTCTTTCTTTTTTAATAAAATAATTTTGCGGATCAATTAAGTATTCAAATTTTTTAATCAGCTCGTTTCTTTTATTACGACTAAAAAATTCTACTCTAATTTTATTTTTAGGAAACGGGATTGTTACTGTTTCATTGAAAGTGCGATAGGTTGTTTTTGCTTCTTCAGTTGTTTGCCACTCGCTAAAAAGGGTTGAATAAGTTCTAGAATAAATGACA